>NZ_PNRJ01000040.1:0-853 GCF_011174885.1 Staphylococcus sp. 191
TTAATTCCCTCAATTGGCCCATTCGTTAAATGTGGGTAACGCATCGTATTTGAGATATAGGGCAAGTATTTGATCAATGTTTGAATGATGCGCTTGAGTCCTTGTGAAATATCTTTTGTCTTTGAATCCTGTAAGATGAACTGTAATTGCTGGATATCGTTTGCTTTTAAGGCACTTAAAAGACGATGTCCTGTTTCATATGTCTCTTTGAGCCTCTCATCAAGGCCCAATAAATACTGAACTAAACTGTATTGACTCTGCCAAGACTTAAAAAGTCCGTATGACTGATATATCATTCGATCCAAATCTAAGGGCGCTTTTAATAGTAACTTCCAATAACGCTTTAATTTATTATATTGAGGTCTGTCTTTTGTCCTAAAACCATTCATAACTTGAACTCGCCATCGATTGATTTCACGATTGATTGCTTGCACGATATGAAAGCGATCAATAATCATCTCGGCATGAGGAAATAAGTCTTGAATGAGTGCGATATAAGGTGGAAACATATCTATAGAGATGGTTTTCACTCTTTCACGTTGCTTTCTAGAGAACTTTAAAAAATAGGCTTCTAATTTATGTTTGCGACGATCAGGTAAAATATCGATGATATCATGGGTTACACTATCACAGTAAATAAAGTTCATCGCACCTTCGACATCTTTCGTTGATTTGAATTCGTCAAAAGCTAAGTGCTCAGGTAAAACATGATGCGCCTGCGTCTTCACCGAATCACTCACCTCTTTTAAATGGCGATGGACAGTTGAATGTGATACACACAGACTTTCAGCGACATCCTTTTCWGAGATGACTTTAGATAGTTTCCGCGTCATCAYGCNGTTNCCSTCCTTTT
>NZ_PNRJ01000041.1:0-687 GCF_011174885.1 Staphylococcus sp. 191
TGTGCTTACTTGTTGCTTCATAACCTTCAGGCGTTGTAAATACCACTTCGTATTTACCTTTTTTAACATTCGTAAACTGGTAGTGACCTTGTGCATCACTTTGCGTTTCTGCCACAACTTCACCTTGTTCATTTTTCAATGTTACAGTGACATTCGCTAGCCCTGTTTCACCTTCATTTTGTACACCATTATGGTCACCATCTTCCCATACGAAATCTCCAATTGTGTATGTTGGCTCTTCTAGGTTCCAGTTCTTCAATGGGAAGAAACCTGCATCAATACTGTTATCGTCTTTCGTTACCTCGATTTTCGCCACTAAGCCATCGGAATCTTTTTCTGTATTCGCTGTTGTGTGCTTACTTGTTGCTTCATAACCTTCAGGCGTTGTAAATACCACTTCGTATTTACCTTTTTTAACATTCGTGAATTGATAGTGACCTTGTGCATCACTTTGCGTTTCTGCCACAACTTCACCTTGTTCATTTTTCAATGTTACAGTGACATTCGCTAATCCTTTTTCACCTTCATTTTGTACACCATTATGGTCACCATCTTCCCATACGAAATCTCCAATTGTGTATGTTGGCTCTTCTGGGTTCCAGTTCTTCAATGGGAAGAAACCTGCATCAATACTGTTGTCGTCTTTAGTCACTTCGATCTTCGCCACTAAGCCATCGGAATCTTTTT
>NZ_PNRJ01000042.1:0-422 GCF_011174885.1 Staphylococcus sp. 191
CAACACCATTTCAACGTGTACATTTGATTGTCATGGATTCTGTTGGGATAGGAGAAGCCCCAGATGCGAAAAATTTTAACGATGAAGGGTCCCACACACTGAAACATACGTTAGAAGGATTTGACCAAAAATTACCGTATCTTGAACAATTAGGTTTGGGTAATATTGATGCCTTACCTGTCGTTGGGGCAGTTGCACATCCAAAAGCGTATTATACAAAATTAAGCGAAGCTTCAGTCGGTAAAGACACGATGACAGGCCATTGGGAAATGATGGGCTTGAATATCATGCAGCCATTCAAAGTGTATCCAAACGGTTTTCCACAAGAATTAATTGATGAAATCGAACGTATTACGGGACGTAAAGTCGTTGTGAATCGTCCGGCTTCAGGCACACAAGTGATTGACGAGTGGGGCGAACAT
>NZ_PNRJ01000043.1:0-611 GCF_011174885.1 Staphylococcus sp. 191
TGTTTTCGGTGGCTCTACCACTGGTTTGTAGAAGCCGCTATCGATTGTAAGATCATCCGCATTGTTCACTTCAACTTCAACTTTTGTTCCGTCTGAATCTAATGCGTCATCTCCTACATTCGCTGTTGTTGCTTCATAACCTTCTGGCGTTTCAAAGCTGATTTCATATTTACCGTTTGGTAAATCTTTGAAGATATAGTTGCCATCTTTATCTGTTTTTGTTTCTACTGTTGTTCCATCTGCTTTTGTTAATGTTACTTTTACGCCTTCGATTCCTGCTTCATTTGCGTTTTGAATGCCATCTTTATTTGTGTCATTCCATACTTTGTCTCCGACTTTATATGTTGCATCTGTTTTCGGTGGCTCTACCACTGGTTTGTAGAAGCCGCTATCGATTGTAAGATCATCTGCATTGTTCACTTCAACTTCAACTTTTGTTCCGTCTGAATCCAATGCGTCGTCTCCTACATTCGCTGTTGTTGCTTCATAACCTTCTGGCGTTTCAAAGCTGATTTCGTATTTACCGTTTGGTAAATCTTTAAAGATGTAGTTGCCATCTTTATCTGTTCTTGTTTCTACTGTTGTTCCATCTGCTTTTGTTAATGTTACTT
>NZ_PNRJ01000044.1:0-625 GCF_011174885.1 Staphylococcus sp. 191
CAGTATAAAAGAAGCCTTAGACGATAATGAGTTTAAGGGCATTACAACCTATGCATTCTACATGCTCAATGATGATGCATCTTTGACGTTAATTTGGAAAGACGGGGAGATGGTGGAATGACAGATTACAAATTACAACGCGACTCACTCATCACAGACGTAGCCAACTTACGTAACCAACGTGACAAGTTGCAGCGTGAGTTAGATGAGGTGGTTAGTATGGTTAACACTTATATTACAGCCACAAAAGCCTATTCAGGCGACGGCGCTTATAACTTATTGGGAAACGAGTTGAACAGAATATTGGGAGGACGAGTAAATGGCACTAACAGTAGAACAGCACATTCAAATGTTGGAAATGTTGAACAGGGTGAGCGTTAAGAAGTATGTGTCACACGAGGGTTATGAGGAACTTATTGTAGCAGATAAACATGGAAACAAAATGGAAATTAAATTTTATGCTAATTCGGAGGACACAAACAATGACTGATCAATTAGACACTTTAATTGCGTTGAGCGAAGAATATATAAGAGTTCTTAAAGAACGTAAAAAAATCTTGAGCATGGTTTTGATATTGTATCAAAAACTAGACTCGAACGTACAGGATTAGTGTTAAGACAAGCT
>NZ_PNRJ01000045.1:0-823 GCF_011174885.1 Staphylococcus sp. 191
CTCTAAGCACATACTAAATCATTATATATTATAATTATACAATAAACAATTTATGTTAAATATTTTAAAATTATTGTAATAAAAGAGCTTTCGATATTATGATGAACTAAATACCTATACTTTTTATGATTTTGCTACAAGTATTTACATTTAAAAAGATAATTGGCGTAAGTTAGCATATCTGCAGTTAAAAATTTAAATCATTTATCTATCAACAATCAAACTCATATTACTGGTATCCTGCTAAATCAAATATTCACATGTATTATTACTAATGCGTTCAAAAAAAGGCTGGGCCATAATTCCTTGCCAAAAAAATAAAGTCCTCACGTATAATAATGAATAACCACAAACAAAATGATACGGAGGAACTTTATATGTATAAAAATTATAACATGTCTCAACTCACACTACCAATCGAAACGGAAATTACATTTCCAGAAAATGATGTTTCTACTATTATTAATCATCTTGTTGAGTCCATTCCTGATGCAGAATTCAATGACTATTACAATCATAGAGGGCCCTCTTCTTATCATCCAAAGATGATGTTAAAAATACTTCTTTATAGCTATTCTCAATCTGTTTTTTCAGGACGAAAAATAGAATTCCTTCTTAAAGATAGCTGTCGCCTCATGTAGCTTGCCCAAGGGCAAACACCGTCTTACAGAACTATAAATAGGTTCAGAGTGAATCCACATATGATGGGAATTTTACAAACCTTATTTGTTGGTTTTAGAGCTCAGTTGATCGAAGATAAATTAATATCTGAAGATGTTGTTTACATCGATGGAACTAAGCTTGAAGCAAATGCCAATAAATA
>NZ_PNRJ01000046.1:0-331 GCF_011174885.1 Staphylococcus sp. 191
CAGTAGCTCAGTCGGTAGAGCAAAGGACTGAAAATCCTTGTGTCGGCGGTTCGATTCCGTCCTGAACCACTTCTTAAATCACGGCGGTTGTGGCGAAGTGGTTAACGCATCGGATTGTGGTTCCGACATTCGTGGGTTCGATTCCCATCAACCGCCTATATCGTTAGTATGATTGCGGGTGTAGTTTAATGGCAAAACCTCAGCCTTCCAAGCTGATGTTGTGGGTTCGATTCCCATCACCCGCTCCATTTAATCAATAATTAAATGAACATTGAAAACTGAATGACAATATGTCAACGTTAATTCCGATAATTTGAGTACTTTAACGTAC
>NZ_PNRJ01000047.1:0-234 GCF_011174885.1 Staphylococcus sp. 191
ACAGGTGATAGACGGAATTAACGTGACATATTGTATTCAGTTTTGAATGCTCATTCATTTGGGAATTCAAAATCAAATGGGCCTATAGCTCAGCTGGTTAGAGCGCACGCCTGATAAGCGTGAGGTCGGTGGTTCGAGTCCACTTAGGCCCACCATTTGATATTGTACATTGAAAACTAGATAAGTAAGTATAGATTTTACCAAGCAAAACCGAGTGACAAGCGAAAGCTTGAA
>NZ_PNRJ01000005.1:0-186043 GCF_011174885.1 Staphylococcus sp. 191
TTGGTTTAGGCACTTACAATTATAGAGATATTTGTGCTTTTTTAATATCAAAAATTAAAATAACGGTCAGTGACTATTTCACCAACCGTTAAAAATATATAACCAAATTTATGTAAATAAATCACTAAGGTGAGATTGAGGACATTGGTTCACTTCAAAATTCTAAAAGAGCAACTTAGATGCCAATGTCCTACTTATTACATTCATCTAAGTTTATTTAATATCTATAATTTTAACGTTCATTTCTCCACCATTTGGAAGAGGAACGCGTACTTCTTCATTTAATTGCTTACCAATTAAAGCTTGTGCCATTGGAGATTCGTTAGAAATTTTACCATTAAATGCATCTGATTCCGCAGATCCTACAATTTGGTAGCTTTCTTCTTCATCCCCAGGAAGTTCAACAAAAGTTACAGTTTTACCAATTTGTACAGCATGGTTATCGCCTGTATCTTCAATAATCAAAGCATGACGAAGCATTGTCTCAATACGTTGAATATCTTGTTCGATAAAACCTTGTTCGTCTTTAGCTGCATCGTACTCAGAGTTCTCAGATAAATCACCAAAACTACGCGCAACTTTGATTTTTTCAACGACTTCAGGACGTTTTACCGTTTTTAATTCTTCGAGTTCTTGTTCTAACTTTTCAAATCCTTCTTGCGTCATTGGATATTGTTTTTGGTTTTCCATTTTACATCTTCCTTTTACATGTATTTAATCTTGTTTACGAACGAGCGCTTGAATTTTCGTTGTCATGATATCAATCGCAACTTTATTAGAACCACCTTCAGGTATAATGATATCAGCAAACTTTTTTGTCGGCTCAATAAACTGATTATGCATTGGTCTCACGACATTGAGATATTGCTCGATTACAGAATTCATCGTACGTCCTCGTTCTTCAGTATCTCTAATTAAGCGACGTAAAATTCTCAAATCCGCATCCGTGTCGACAAAAATTTTCACATCCATCATATCACGTAGTTCTTTGTTTTCAAGCGCAAATATACCTTCTACGATAATAACATCTTTAGGTTGAAATGCAATTGTTTTATCACTACGTGTATGCTTCGTATAGTCATAAGTCGGTACTTCTACACTGTGTCCCGACTGTAAAGCTTTTAAATTTTGAATTAATAAATCATTATCAAATGCAAATGGATGATCATAATTTGTTTGTAATCGCTGGTCAAAAGTGAGATGTGACTGATCTTTATAATAGTAATCTTGTTCCATCAGTGCAACACTGTGGCCCTCTAAATTGTTCATTATTTCGTTTGTCACAGAAGTTTTTCCTGAACCTGATCCTCCAGCAATACCGATTATCGTTGTTGCCATGCTTTAAACTTCCTTTCTCATCATGTTGTTAGGATAAATTGGCTGGTTTACTTTAATTTGTATAATTTGTAATGGATGACGTGCAGCATCAAGTTCATTACCTTCTTCATCATAGATTTTATCTATAATTTGTGAAAAAGTTTGAATTTCCGGACCGAAAAATTCAATTTCTTGACCTGGCTTAAAGTGATTTCGTTGTTGGATTGTAGCAATTTGACTTTTTTCATCATAATCAAGAACTAGCCCAACGAAATCAAAAGGTGCTTTTTTAGAAGATTCATTACCGAACATTTGCTCTTCATAACCCGGTGTTCCTTTAAAGAATGCTGGTGCAGTATCACGGTTAGCACACTTATCTAGTTCAAAAAGCCATTCCGGTTTTATTTTGAAATTCTCTGGATCTTCCGCGTAAGCATCAATAACTTTTCTATATACAGAAACAACAGTCGCTATATAATGAATCGACTTCATTCTACCTTCAATTTTTAATGAATCAATACCTAAGTCCATCATATTGGGGATCGATTCAATCAATTTTAAATCTCTTGGACTCATTGCAAAAGGTGTTGCTTGTCCTTTTTCATCATAATAAACATCTAATTCACCGTCTTGATCGACAGTCAACAAATCGTAATCCCAACGACAACTTTGACAACATCCACCGCGATTGGAATCACGTGCAGTCATGTGATTGCTTAATGTACATCGACCTGAATAAGCGATACACATAGCACCATGAATAAAGGCTTCAATTTCAATATCAACTTTATCCTTAATCTCTTTCATTTCCATTGCACCTGTCTCACGGGCTAATACGACACGATCTAAGCCCTCTTCTTTCCAGTATTCAACAGCTTTATAATTACTTAATGATTGTTGTGTTGAAAGATGGATTTCTAGTTTTGGTGCCACACTTTTACATGTTTCTATAATGAGTGGATCGGCTACAATGATACCTGTTGCACCTGTTGATTCAAGTTGTTGTAAATATTCTTCAAGACCTTCTATATTTTCGTCATGAGCAATAATATTAGTTGTAATATAAACTTTTGCCCCGTATTGATTTGCAAATTCAACACCTTCACGAATTTCATCGATCGTAAAATTATCAGCATTTGAACGCAAACCATATTCTTGGCCACCTATAAAAACAGCATCTGCACCATAGTGAATTGCAATTTTTAATTTTTCTAGATTACCAGCTGGAGCAAGTAATTCAGGTTTTTTTAATTTAGGTTTTGAACCTGATTTAACTTCTTCAAGTACCTTCATCTTTAATCTCTCCCATAAATTAGTAGACTGTTTGCTTGTAATAAAAACCTTCATCAAATGGTCGGTGCTCAGGCTGAATTTCCTCAATTGGCTCTACAAGCATAAATTTTTCATCATCATACGCTTCTGGATCTTCGTTGTATAAATCTATAGCTTCTCGATATTGTTGCGTCACAGTATTGATATAGGCTTCATCATGCAACACACCATCAATTTTAAAACTATCAATGCCTGCTTCAAAAAGTGGTTCTAATTCTTCGATTAAACAAATATCGTTCGGTGACATAATATGTGTACCATTGTAATCCTCAAAAACAGGATACTTATTCTCACGCTCTTCATCGTAAAGTAGAAGTTGCACATCATCTGCGATATTTTGGCGCTCTATTTTCATTTGTCTCTCTTGGAATGTGTAATAATTACCTAAAAGCATACGCTTAGATTGGAACATACATGTCATCCCGTGAACCTGCACTTCTATTTCAACATCACTATTTTCTTTAATATTGATGATTTCTTCAAGACTCAATTCTCTTGCTAATACGGCTCTTTTAGCGCCTCTTTTCCCCCAATAGTTACATTGAAAATGGTTCGTGACCAATGTTTCTGCATTCCAGTTCAAAGGGATTGGTTCGGCTTGCTGTTTGACAATCATCACGACAGCAGGATCACCGAAAATAATACGATCAACTCTAATTTCATGCAAAAATTCAATATAATCTTCAAGTGCAGGAATATGATAATTATGGAAAATGCCATTCACAGCTGCATATGCTTTTTTCCCTGCCGCATGAATGATATTGACTGCTTCAAGCATCGCATCACGATTAAATTCACCGGCAAGACGCAAGCCAAATTTTTCTTCTCCAATTACGAATGCGTCTGCCCCTTTTTCAATAAGTGTCTTTATATGTTCGATTGATTTCGGCGTCACTAATAATTCAGTCATTTTTACTCTCCTTTATTGAAATGGCTAAACCATCATCCATGTGAAGAAAGTTGGTTGAGTAGTCTTCTCTTTGACTCAACCATGCATTATATTTTTGTACTTTTTTAACCATTTGTTTAACATTTCGACTCTTTACTACATCAATATTGGCAACAAAACCATGATATAAAACATTATCTGTTATAATAACACCTTTTTCACGAAGCAGTGGACTATAAAGCTCAAAAAATCGTTGAGATTGCGCTTTCGCTGCATCTATAAAAATCATGTCATAGATTCGATCATTTACAAGTTCCAATGCGTCTGCGGCATCTGCTTCAATCAATTGAATTTGAGACTGGTACCCTAAATTTTCAATGTTTGCTTTTGCTTCTTGTATCATGGTTTCGTTACGCTCAATTGTTGTAACTTGAATATCTGAATTAACAGAAGCAAATTGCATAGCACTATAGCCAATAGCACTCCCTATTTCTAATATTTGTTTAGAATTGTGAATTCGAATCAATTGCTTAATCAAATCTAATGATAATTGATCGATAATAGGTACTTTGTTCTTTTCAGCAATGCTACGTAATGCGTCTATTGGACTGTCATAATATTGCAAACTTAAAAGATAGTTTTGGTTGTTATCTTCCATTTATGTTAACTTCCTTTTAACATTAATCTAAAATTTATCAAAAAATAAACCAGTCTAACTGGACTGATTTTTTGAACACAGGTGTCATATATAAATGTATAGTAACTACATTTAATGCTTTAGTATAATTGAGCTATTGGTGTGTTTCTTTCACATATTAATCAAGATTTGATTAACAAATAATATGAAAAACGCATACAAATAATAAAGCCAGACAGCTCAATACATCAAAATCACTTCTACATATTTTATCACAGAATTGAATTGTAGGTAAACAGCAAAATCCTTGCCTGTGGCTCTTATTTCATATTTTATTCATGTACGTTCTGTGCTTGATTCGACTCCAATAACAAAAAAGGGCAAAACCCTTAATCTGATTAATTAAAGGGTTTTGCATTTACTTTTCATATATCAAAATTGAGCTCGTCTTCACTTATATTGGAGACTAAACTTCAGGATCTTCCATATTTGTGTTGACAATTTCTTCAATCATGTCCCACTCTTCATCTGTTTCTACAGGTAAGAAACGTCCACCTTCACCAGAATCATCAGGCTCATTAATCATCGGTACAAGCTCGATTAAGTCATCATCATCCGCTTGTGCGCCTTCTTCAGCTAGAATCACGTATTCTTTTTCAAATCCAGGGTGGTAAAATTCTAACATTTTACGATATAGAACTTCATTACCTTCTTCATCATAGAGTGTTAATAATGTTTCATCATTTTTAATTTCTATTTCTTGATTATGGTTTTCGTTTGTCATATTTTAGCTCTCCTTAATTAATTCTGTCTAAATAGCCTTGTAAAATGAATACAGCCGCCATTTTATCAATAACTTTTTTACGTTTTTGTCTTGATACATCAGCTTCAAGGAGTGAGCGTTCAGCTGCCATCGTGCTTAATCGCTCATCCCACATCACAATTTCTAACTCTGGCATTTGTTCAGCTAAAGCTTCTTTATATTTTAATGATGCTTCTCCTCGAAATCCGATTGTATTGTTCATATTTTTTGGTAAACCAATGACTACAGTACCCACATTTTCTTTTTTAATAATGTCAATTAAGGTTTCAATTCCGAGCTGATTTTCTTCTTCGTTAATTTGGAGTGTATCTAAACCTTGTGCTGTCCATCCCATTAGATCACTAATTGCGATGCCGACAGTACGACTGCCTACATCTAACCCAATAATTTTATGTTTAAGCATGGTCTTTCTTATTATGGTTTTGTAAATAATAAGAGACGAGCTCTTCCATAATATCATCACGATCGATGTGTCTAATTTGATTTCTCGCTTCATTATGACGTGGTATATATGCAGGATCTCCAGATAATAAGTATCCTACGATTTGATTGACAGCGTTGTAACCACGTTCTTCTAGGGTATGATAGACATTGTTTAAAACCGTTTCGACGTTTTCTTTTGGAATATCTTCATAGTTGAATTTCATTGTTTTATCAAAATTTGCCATAGTTTTAACACTCCTTAAACCATAATAGATTACACTTCCATTTTACATGAAACCTAATTGCATTATAAGGATTTAATATAGTTTTTAATAAATTGTAATGCTTCTGTTATCTTTTCAGGTTGTGTACCGCCGCCTTGAGCCATGTCCGGACGACCGCCACCTTTACCACCTACTTCAGGTGCAAGATGTTTAATCAAGTCGCCAGCTTTAACGCGATTTGTATATTGTTTTGGCACAGTTGCAATCAATGATACTTTACCTCCAACATCACTTGCTAAAATGATAATCGTATCTTGGAGTTTGGATTTAAAATCATCCATTGTTGTTCGAATTGCTTTTGCATTATCAACTTCAACTTCTGTAATCAGTACAGGGAATTCATTGATTTGCTCAACTTGGCTCTTAATATCGCCCATTTTGAGTTGGTTGAGTGCTTTATTTTTTTCTTCAATCGTACGTTGTAAATCTTTTTCATTATGTTGCAATTGCTCAATTTTTTCTGAAACTTGTTCATCTGATTTTGCTTTGACCAAAGTTTTAATTTCATTAAAGCGCGCGAGGTATTGTTCTAAATACAAGAATGCTTTTTGTCCTGTAACGGCTTCAATACGTCTGACACCCGCACCTGTTCCGGACTCACTTGTAATTTTAAAGAGACCAATTTCAGAAGTGTTATTCACATGTGTTCCACCGCAAAGTTCGATTGAGAATGGACTCATATCAACAACACGAACAACATCACCGTATTTTTCTCCAAATAGTGCCATAGCGCCTTTAGCTTTTGCATCTTCAATATTCATTTCTTGAATATCTACATTAATGCTATTCCAAATTTCCTCATTAACGAGTTGTTCCACACGTTCGATTTCTTCTTGTGTCATAGGTGCAATATGTGAAAAATCGAAGCGAAGTCGCTCACTGTCCACGAGCGAACCTGCTTGATTGACATGTTCGCCTAACACAGTTTTTAATGCAGCATGTAGTAAATGCGTTGCACTATGGTTTTTCATAATCGCCTTTCTCGCTTGGCTGTTCACTTTAGCTGTAACATTTGCTGCTTCTTGTACTTCGCCAAATTGAACAATACCTGTGTGTAAGTGTTGACCATTAGGTGCTTTAATCACGTCTGTAACAGCGATTTCGAAATGATCATTTGTAATTACACCTTTATCAGCAACTTGTCCACCACTAACAGCATAAAACGGCGTTTGATTTAGAATAAAATGTATCGTTTCACCGGTATCTGCAGAACTTACACGTGCACCATCTAAAATGATATCGGTAATCACCGCGTCTGTTTCAAATGTTTCATATCCTAAAAATTGACTTGGCGTTTTAATTGCTTTTAAGACTTCACTTTGAACTTGCATTGATTGATTGTTTTGTCTCGCTTTTCTTGCACGTTCACGTTGTGCATCCATATGAGATTCAAATGCATCCATATCAATTTGCAAGCCTTCGTTTACGGTAATTTCCTCTGTTAATTCGATTGGGAAACCGTACGTATCATATAATTTGAAAGCATCTTCACCATTGATGATACGATCTGATGCTTTCGCAGTCTCAATGAACTGATTAAGTATAGAAAGACCTTCTTCGAGTGTTTCATGAAAACGCTCTTCTTCAGATTTAATGACACGCGCAATAAAATCTGCCTTTTCTTTAACATTTGGATAATAAGGTTCCATAATTTCTGCCACAATGTCGACAAGTTGATACATAAAAGGTTTATTGATGTCTAATGACTGACTAAAGCGAACAGCACGACGTAATAAACGGCGCAATACATAACCGCGTCCTTCATTCGCTGGAAGTGCACCATCAGAAATAGCGAAAGCAATCGTACGTATATGGTCTGCAATCACTTTGAATGCAACATCGTGTTGCGCATTGACGAGATATTTTTTTCCTGAAACGGCTTCAACTTCTGCAATGATTGGAATAAATAAGTCTGTTTCATAGTTTGTACGTACATTTTGAGAAATCGATGCCATACGCTCTAATCCCATGCCGGTATCAATATTTTTACTTGGTAGTGGTGTATAAGTATGGTCTTTATTGTGATTATACTCACTGAATACTAAATTCCATACTTCTAAATAACGTTCGTTTTCTCCACCAGGGTACATTTCTTCAGCTGGATCATCTTGTCCATATGCCTCTCCACGGTCATAAAATATTTCAGTATTAGGTCCAGATGGCCCTTCCCCAATATCCCAGAAATTCCCTTCAATTCGGATAATGCGATCTTCCGATAAACCTATAAGATTAGACCAAAAATCATATGCTTCCGTATCTTCAGGATGAATTGTCACATAAAGTTTTTCAGGTTCCATTGCCATCCATTTCGGACTCGTTAAAAACTCCCAAGCAAACGCAATCGCTTCTTTTTTAAAATAATCCCCAATTGAAAAGTTTCCAAGCATTTCAAAAAATGTATGGTGACGGGCTGTAAAACCTACATTTTCGATATCGTTTGTACGAATAGATTTTTGTGCATTAACGATACGTGGCTTTTTGGGTATTTCACGGCCATCAAAATATTTTTTCAAAGTGGCTACCCCTGAATTAATCCATAACAGAGAATCATCATCAATGGGTACAAGGGGAGCTGATGGTTCAACCATATGCCCTTTTTCCACAAAGAAATCAATATACATTTGTCTAATATCACTAGCTTTTAAGTTTTTCATCTTTACAACTCCTCATTTCATAAATACAAAAAAACATTCGTCGCAGAAAGGGACGAATGTTCGCGGTACCACCCTAGTTACAGTATGAATCCATACTATCACTCTTTGTTTTTATTATTAATGATACATAGTAGCGTTCGATGTAACGACTCGTACTTTTCCAGCAACAGTACGTCTCTTTAAAAATCAATTAACACCTACTCGGCTATGCATGTGAACTTAATATGATTATATAAAAAAGAATTAAGCTTTGTCAATTTCAAGAAAATCGTATGGTGTGACTTCGCCCATATTAATCATAGGATTGATTTTAAACATGGTTGCTTCGGTTAATTCTATTGGTAAGTCATCTTGATCGCCTTGATTATTTTCATCGGTTTCATTGTTAAAATATTGTGTTAAAAACGAATATAATTGTGTTAAACGTGCCTTACCCTCTGTAGCTAGCCCCATATTGAAGGCTTCTGAATCGCCTAAAAACACAAGAGATTGTTTAGCGCGTGTCAGCCCCGTATAAAGAATCGGCTTTTGAAGCATTCGATAATACTGCTTGACAATCGGCATAAGCACAATTGGAAATTCTGAACCTTGTGCTTTATGAATAGAGGTACAATAAGCATGTGTGAGTTCCGTTAAATCAGATTTCATATATGTGATTTCATTACCATCATAATCTACTACAACGACATCTTTGTTAAGGGCATTTTCTTTCGCCCAAAATATGCCGACAATAATACCAATATCACCATTAAAAATATTGTCATTCGGTCTATTGATAAGTTGTAATACTTTATCGCCTTTACGATAAATCACATCACCAAATTCAATTTCTCTTTTAGACTTATCTTGAACTGGATTAAGAATAGATTGTAATATTTGATTTAATCTTTTAATACCAGCATTCCCTCTATACATAGGTGCTAAAACTTGAATATCAGCCATCGTATATCCTTTTTGGACTGCATTATTTACAACCTTTTCAACGACATCAGGTATCTGTTCGGTGCTACAGGGTATAAAAGAACGGTCATGGAAACGCTGTGTAATATCAACAGGCTCACCTAGTTTCATTTTGTGGGCAAGTTCTATAATACTCGATCCCTCTTGTTGTCGGTATACTTCAGTTAAGTTAATTCTAGGTAGCACATTTGAATCGATGAGGTCTTTAAAAATTTGCCCCGGACCAACGGATGGTAACTGGTCTTCATCACCAACAAAAATGATTTGTGCGTCTAACGGCACGGCAGCCATAAATTGATGGAATAACCAAGTATCCACCATAGACATCTCATCTATAATAATCAGTTTAGCATTAATTTCATTATCCAAAATATCATCAGGCTTCGTTTCTTGATTCCATCCTATTAAACGATGTATCGTCATGGCTTCTAAGCCCGTTGATTCATGTAATCGTTTCGACGCACGACCTGTTGGCGCTGCTAAAACAATAGGATAGTCGTTATTATGGTAATCATCATAATCAAGGGACACACCATGAATCTCTGAATAAAGTTGAACAATACCTTTAATAACCGTTGTTTTTCCTGTTCCTGGACCGCCTGTTAATAACATAACTTTATGATTGATTGCGCATTCTAACGCTTCTTTTTGAGAGGCAGCGTAATGGACTTCATTCATCTCTTCTATTTCACCAATATGCAGTTGAATATCCGAACGTTCAAATTGCGTCAGTGCTTCATTATGACTATAAACTCTGAATAAATTTTGTGTACTTTTAATTTCAGAATAATACAGACTTGGTATGGCAATCATGTGATCAACTTCTATTAACTTTTTTTCTTCGGTCAATTGCGCCATGATGTCTTCAATGGCTTCATAACGAACGTCTTCACCCTCATTTTTAGAAAGAAGTTGTATGGTCTCATTGATAAGTGCCTCTTGTGGTAAGTACGTATGGCCTTGTTTAATACAAGTTTCTTCAACCAAGAATAATAGTCCTGCTTTTAGACGATCAGGATGATTCGGATGAATACCTAACTGTTGTGCAAGTTGGTCCGCTTTTTGAAAACCAACCCCCTTAATATCGTAAACCAATTGATAGGGATTTTGATCTAGTACATTGAGCGTTTCATGTTGATAAAATTTATAAATATCCATCGCTAATTTTGAACCAAATCCTAATTCATTGAGGCGTATCATCACTTGTTCACTTTCTTGATTGGAGATAATTTGCTGCACAATTTGTTCTTGCTTCTTTTTAGAAAGTTTTGGCACCTTTTCAATGACTTGATTATCTTTCAATATTTCATTAATCGCATTTTCTCCAATTGTTTCGACAATCAGTTCTGCTGTTTTTTTACCAATACCTTTGAATAAGTCGCTTGATAAATATGCAATTACTGCATCTTTAGTTTGGGGAATTTCTTTCTGGAAAGTTTCGGCTTTTAACTGTTTACCATACTTTGGATGTTGGACAACGCTTCCTTTAAACAGATACGTTTCATCTTCGACCATATTAGGAAAATATCCAACGACTGTGACCATGTCATCGAAGTCGCCATTTGATTCTTGTACATCGACTTTCAGCACTGTATAGTAGTTTTCGTTATTTTGGAACAATATCATTTCAACTGTTCCTTTTACATAGGTTTGATCAAACAGTGTTGGATTATCCATCATTAGTCCTCCTTATCTTGTATAGAACGAAACGTTTTAATTGCATGATGACTTAACAAATGATTTTCATCCATTGTAATTGCACGTTCAAAACCTTGAATTGCCGCTTCAACATTACCATTTAGCATAAATAATGCTAACGTAAGATTATATTGCGCATCTGCATGACGATTGTCTTTTTCTAAAATTTGATTCAGAACTGGCACAGCTTGCTCAAACATTTCTAAATCACACATTAATAATGCAAATTGAAATTGTACCTCTATATCTTCAAATTCAGTATCTAATTCAGCAGCACGCATTAAATATGGTAATGCTTGTTTTTTCGCATCTAATTCAATAAAAGAACGACCAAGCATATAATTGGTGTCTTTATTATTTAATTCATTCGACATGGCTTGTTGATATAATTTAATGGCTTCTTGATATCGCGCTTCATTAAAATATACATTAGCTAGATTATAGTAAATCACACCATGATTCGGATTAATCGTAATGGCCTTCTGGAAAAACCGTTCTGCTTTTTCGACTTCACCCGCTTCAGCAAGTAGTATCCCTGAATTGATATAGTTTTCTACTTCTTCTGGATGCGCTTCAATATTATCAAAGCTCGCTTGTAACGCGTCTTCATATTTGCCTTCTTTTATTAATTGATGAATTTTTTCTTGATCCATAATTTCACCTTTTCTTATACAACGTAATCAAGCTGTCTTTCATTTTTGTATACATCGTCAATCGTTGCACCACCTAAGCAAACTTCCCCATCATAGAGAACAACGGCTTGGCCAGGTGTGATGGCACGAACAGGAGTGTCAAATGTGACTTTGATAGCATCTTCTGAGTGCGCTGTAACGGTCACGCCAATGTCTTGTTGTCGGTATCTAAATTTTGCTGTACATTTAAGTGGAACTGACAGATCAACTTGATTTACAAAGGATACATCTGAAGCAATTAAATAATCGCTATATAAAGCATCATGGTGGAATCCTTGTTCAACATATAAAATATTTTGTTCTAAGTTTTTACCTACTACAAACCAAGGCTCACCGTCTCCGCCAATACCAAGTCCGTGTCTTTGACCAATTGTATAGTACATTAAACCCGTGTGTTGCCCTTTTTTCTCGCCTGTTAAAGTTTGCATTTCACCAGGTTGTGCCGGTAAATATTGAGATAAGAACGTTTTAAAATTACGTTCACCAATGAAGCAAATGCCTGTAGAGTCTTTTTTCTTAGCAGTTGCCAAATCTTGTTCTAAAGCAATTTCTCTCACTTTTTTCTTATCGATATCACCAATTGGGAACATGACTTTTTCTAATTGGTGATTTGTCAATTGATTTAAGAAATAAGTTTGGTCTTTATTATTATCTACACCTCTAAGCATTTCTACTGAACCGTCATCATTTCTTCTTACGCGCGCATAGTGTCCTGTTGCCACATAATCAGCACCTAGCTTTAATGCATGCTCTAAAAATGCTTTGAATTTGATTTCTTTATTACACATGACATCAGGATTAGGTGTGCGACCTTTTTTATATTCATCTAAGAAATAAGTGAACACCTTGTCCCAATATTCTTTTTCAAAATTGACAGCATAATAAGGAATACCAATTTGATTACATACAGCAATCACATCATTATAATCTTCAGTGGCAGTACATACGCCATTCTCATCAGTATCATCCCAGTTTTTCATAAAAATACCGATTACATCGTAACCTTGCTCTTTGAGTAAATGGGCTGTCACAGAACTATCTACACCGCCTGACATCCCCACTACTACACGTGTATTTTGATTTGTCACGTATTTTCCTCCTTAAATTTTAAATAGATTTTTTGAATTTCAGTTGCAATCAATTGCATATCTTTAGCAGTCAATTGTTCGTTGATACTAATGCGAACGGATTGATTCACTCTTGGACTATTTTCCCCAAACATTGCTAACAGCACATGTGAGGGTATAGTGGATCCTGCGGTACATGCCGAACCAGATGATACATAAACGCCAGCAAGATCTAGCAAAGTAAGCAACGTTTCTACATCTATAAACGGAAAGTATAAGTTAATAATATGATTTGTACTGTCAATCATAGAGCCATTGTATTCAAAAGGGATAGCACGATCTTGAAGCGCAACAAGTAAATGCTCACGTAATTGTGCTAGATGTACATTGTTATCATCACGTGATGATTCCGCAATTTTGAGCGCTTCTGCTAACCCAACGATTTGTGCTAAGTTTTCAGTTCCAGCTCTCCTTTTTGTTTCTTGCTCTCCGCCTAATTGAGAAAAAGTAACACGTGTCCCATTTTTAATATAAAGTACACCGACGCCTTTGGGTCCCCCAAATTTATGTGCAGTCATACTGAGCGCGTCTACCTTTAAATCTTCTACATCAATCGGCAAATGCCCTACAGCTTGTACAGCATCCATATGAAAATACGCTTGATAAGGCGCCAGCACTTGCTGAATATCATATACGTGTTGAACTGTGCCAACTTCATTATTAACAAACATAATCGACACAAGCGTCGTGTCCTCTCGCAAACTTTTATGCAATTGCTCGATATCAACTAGGCCCTCAGGCGTTACATCTAAATAAGTAACTTCGAATCCTTGTTGTTCTAAGTACTCAAAAACGTTCAACACAGAATGATGCTCGATTTTTGTTGTAATCAGATGTTTACCCTTATATTGATTTGCGTATGCGATTCCTTTGATGATTGTGTTATTGGATTCAGTTGCACCACTCGTAAATACAACTTCATTGGGTTGTGCATTCAAATAGTTTGCTACTGTACGTCGAGATACATCAAGCAAGCTTCTCGCATCACGTCCTTGTGAATGAATAGATGAAGGGTTACCAAAATGCGTTTGGTAGACGGTCATCATTTTATCAACAACTTCTGGTTTAACAGGTGTTGTTGCAGCATAATCTGCATATACGCCCATAATCACGTCAATCCTTTCTCATAATCAATGTTCCTATTTTAGCATTTGCGATATAAAAATTCTAGTACGTCGTTTTACTGATTTCACGTTGTTTTATCTTCATTGTAATCTTTAAAACAAGAGAGTTCAACGATAGCATTAAGCAGTTTTCATGAGTTCACTATTTAGAAAATGTTATACTCTATTCTGAAAAGGAGTGTTTTGGATATGACAAAACAAATGAAATACTCTGCCTTAAATCTTGTTCCTATACGTGAAGGCAGTTCTGATATAGATGCAATTGAGCAAATGGTCGATCTTGCTAAGCATCTTGAGCAACAAGAATATGAACGTTTGTGGATTGCAGAACATCACAATGCTCCAAATTTAGTCAGTTCAGCAACCGCGATACTTATTCAGCATGCATTAAGCCAAACAACGCACATGAGAATCGGTTCAGGTGGTATTATGTTGCCTAATCATGCGCCATTAATTGTTGCCGAACAATTTGGAACACTAAAAACGATATATGGAGACCGTGTCGATCTTGGTTTAGGACGAGCACCAGGAACGGATATGGCAACAGCTAGTGCCTTAAGAAGAGATCAACATGATGGTGTGTATAAATTTCCTGAAGAAGTTCAACAATTATTGAAATATTTTGGACCCGATTCCAATCAAGGATACGTTAAAGCGATTCCCGCTGTTAATAAAAATGTGCCGCTGTATATTTTAGGATCATCTACCGATTCAGCACATGTAGCTGCTCGAGAGGGGTTACCTTATGTTTTCGCTGGGCATTTTGCACCACAACAAATGAAAGAAGCTCTTGCAATATACAAAGAACTCTTCCAACCTTCAGCCTATTTAAAAGAACCTTACATTATTGTTGCTTTAAATGTCATAGTTGCCGATACTTTTGAAGAATCACAATATTTAGCTACAACACAAGCGCAAGTTTTTGCAAGCATTTTAAATGGACGTATGCGTAAAATGCAACCACCAATAGATGATTTGGGTGATGTTTTATCACCTCGTGAAGTCGCTCTTGCAAAAGCACGTTTACAAGATTCCATTATTGGAGATAAAGCTTCAGTTAATCAGCAATTAGATGCCTTTATTGAACAGTATGGAGAAATTGATGAGATTATGGCAGTTAGTTATATTTATGATACAAAACTACAACACCGTTCATATCAGTATTTTAAAGAAGTAATGGATGAAAGAAATCAACAATAAGATTCAACTGCAATTTGTATCATTTTCTAGATATTGAATAGAAACGTCTATCTAATATTTCACAAAAAAATAAGCTTCCGAGGTTTCCCTTGGAAGCTTATTTATATGAAAATGTTTAATTAGATTCTTATTTATCGTCGCCAGTAAACTTGTTTAAAGCGTCTTTAGCTTTTTCTTTAACGTTATCAATGGCTTCTTTAGCTTTACCTGAAGCTTTGTCACCTTTACCTTCATTTTCAAGCGACTTATTATCTGTTACATTTCCTACTGTTTCTTTAACGTTACCTTTTGCTTGTTCAAATTTATTTTCACTATTTGACATTTAAAGGCCTCCTTTATTAATAACTACTCTATTTATTCCACAAATCATGGAATTTAAACATCGTCATTAAAATTCTTCGTAAACAGCTGGATGTTGTCCTTTTCGTCTTCCATCTTTTTTAGTTAATTGATTAATTAATTGGATGTCTTCATCTGTAATATAGAAATTAAACACATTTAAGTTTTCTTTCTGACGTTGAGATGATGTCGCTTTTGGTATTGGCATTACACCATTTTGAATATGCCATTTTAAAATAATTTGCGCTGGTGTTTTATCATATTTTTCGGCTAGTTGTCGTAAAATCGTTTCTTCCATAACGCCGTTATCCCGGCCTAAAGGACTCCAAGCTTGAGTCAAAATCCCTTTTTGCTGATGAAATTGAATCATCTCTTTTTGGTTAAAGTAAGGATGTAACTCAATTTGGTTGACGACAGGCATTACACCTGTTTCTTTTTCAAGCTGTTCTATATGCTCCGGCAAAAAATTACACACACCAATTTGACGTATTAAACCTGCTTTTTGTGCTGCAATCATTGCATTCCAAGCCTCAACGAATAAGCCTTGCTTTGGATTTGGCCAATGAATTAAATACAAATCAATGTAATCTAAATGAAGGCGATAAAGTGACTCTTGAATGGTTTCATAAACATCTGCCTCTTTTTGATAACGGCCTGGTAATTTCGAAGTCACATAAATTTGATCTCTACCTACTTGACTATTTTGTATTGCTTTACCGACGGCACCCTCATTTTCATAGTTATATGCTGTGTCTAATACACGATATCCTAACTTGAGTGCTTCAGTTATCGCATGTGCACCTTGAGTGCCATTCAATTTATATGTCCCAAAGCCCAATTGATCAATATAATTACCGTCTCTTAATTGAAACTGTTCCATAATTTGTAGCCTCCTTAGAATAACGTCGATTAAATCGTATTTTAAATATAGAACATATAGCCTTCGAGTTCGTCTCTATCTTTATCATCTGCTAAAGATTGTAACGTTGTTTGATCAAGGACCTCTTTAACAGCATTTCTCATTCGTAACCACAGTTGTTGCTGGGCAGGTGGTTCTGATTCCAATCGTTCAACAATAGTCAGTGGCCCTTCTAATAAACGAATGATATCCCCCGCTGTAATTTCATTTGCGGGCATTTTTAACTCATAGCCCCCTTTTGCACCTCTAACGCTTCTAATTAAGCCTGCATTACGCAAAGGGCCTACAAGTTGTTCTAAATATAAATCACTCAAATGATTTTCTTCAGCAATTGTTTTAAGCGACACACACCCAGTCCCTTGACGTTTTGCTAAGGCAATCATTAATGTTAAACCATATCTTCCTTTAGTCGATATTTTCATATTTTTACCTCACCTTATATAATCCGATTTAGTTTGATTTTATCATTATTTATATTATTATAATACCAATGCAATCAGAGTACAAAACAAATCTTAACGGAGGGATAAAGATGTTAACCGAACCGTTAGCTTCGAGAATGAGACCTAGAAATATAGATGAAGTGATAGGACAAAAGCATCTCGTTGGCGATAAAGGGATTATTCGACGCATGGTGAATGCAAAAAGACTGTCTTCTATGATTTTTTATGGTCCTCCTGGCATAGGAAAAACGAGTATTGCTCAAGCTATTGCGGGAAGTACCGCATTTAAATTTAGACAACTGAATGCTGTGACTAATACTAAAAAAGATATGCAAATGATCGTTGAAGAAGCAAAAATGTCCGGACAAGTCATTTTGTTATTGGATGAAATCCATAGATTGGATAAAGCGAAGCAAGATTTTTTATTACCGCACTTAGAAAATGGAAAAATTGTATTAATAGGCGCAACAACTTCTAATCCCTACCACGCAATTAATCCTGCGATTCGCTCACGTGCACAAATTTTTGAATTATATCCTCTTGATAAAGACTATATCAAAGTAGCGTTGACACATGCGCTAGAAGATGAGGAGAGAGGATTACTTAGCTATAAGCCTGAGGTGGATGACGATGCTTTTGAATATTTTGCTACTCAGAGCCAAGGTGATGTACGTAGCGCTTTAAATGCTTTAGAGCTTGCCGTACTAAGTTCTAGTGAGAAACCTCCACATATCACAATTCAAGATGCTGAAGATTGTCTCCAACGTGGGGCTTTTCTGAGTGATAAGGATGGTGATATGCATTATGACGTGATGAGTGCCTTTCAAAAGTCGATACGCGGAAGTGATGTCAATGCGGCATTACATTATTTAGCACGTTTAATTCAAGCTGGAGATTTACCAACGATTGCTAGACGTTTACTAGTGATTAGTTATGAAGATATAGGTTTAGCATCTCCTGGTGCGGGACAACGCACACTCGCAGCCATCGAAGCGGCTGAACGACTTGGCTTTCCCGAAGCAAGAATTCCATTGAGTCAAGCGGTTATCGAACTTTGCCTATCACCAAAATCTAATTCTGCTATTAAATCTATTGATGCTGCACTTAGTGATATCCGTAAAGGTCATGTTGGACAAATTCCTGATTATTTAAGAGACGGTCACTATGAAGGCGCGAAATCTCTTGGACGCGCGATAGGTTATCAATATCCTCATGATTTCTCTAATGGTTTTGTCGCCCAACAATACTTGCCTGATTCATTAGCAAAACGGGAATACTACGAGCCAAAAGACACTTCTAAAACAGAACACCATTTCAAACAAATTTATGACAATATTAAAAAGCAACAGAATCAACTTCATCAAAAGTAAAATGCTCACGTGTTATTAGTCACTATTAATTCATAAACTATATTTGTAAAGCACCTAGGATATTAATCCCTAAATAAATAGCGCTAAGATGATTTTCTATTAATAATTCATCTTAGCGCTTCTTTATTATGATAAAACTTTGTATAGTCTGACTTCTATTTCCGAGAAGGTAGCCTCAGCCAGTAAACTTCGATTCGTCCTATTCCCTCAGTCGTCTCGTCATCAATCACTATCTATGACACTTAAAAAATTGATATAATTAACTTCTTCAGTGTGCAATTTCTATACTTAACGGTCTTTAATACGTTGTAATGGAATAGATTTAAGTATATCGTTACAAACATAACTTGCACATATTAAACCGACGACACTTGGTACATATGCATTAGAAGATGGTGGCATTTGTGCTTTTCTATTTTTGCCTTGAGCATCGCCTACCACTGCTTTGACATCTTCACGAATCACGATAGGACTTTCACCTGAGAAAACTACTGGGATGCCCTGTTTAATGCCTTTTTGTTTTA
Source organism: Staphylococcus sp. 191 (assembly GCF_011174885.1). NCBI lineage: Bacteria > Bacillati > Bacillota > Bacilli > Caryophanales > Staphylococcaceae > Staphylococcus > Staphylococcus sp. 191. The sequence continues at coordinate 18,756 of NZ_PNRJ01000005.1, forward strand.
ATTTATTTCTTATTACTCGAGCGATTGGATCTGTATGTGTTTTTGAAATATCAGCAATTTCAAATTGTGTAGGATCTGTTTTATTGGCAGCACCCATGCTTGAGATAATTTTAATACCTCTCTTAAGACATTGTTCCATAAGATGAACTTTATAAATAATCGTATCACTTGCATCAACAATATAATCAATATCATAGTCATTAAATAATTGTTCATACGTTTCTTCAGTATAGAACATATGTAGTGGTGTGACTTTACAGTCAGGATTGATCAGTTTAATGCGCTCTTCCATCAAAGCAACTTTACTTTTTCCAATTGTTGTTGTCAGTGCATGTATTTGACGATTCACATTTGTAATATCAACATCATCTTTATCAATTAAAATAATGTGACCAATGTTCGTACGTGCCAATGCCTCTGCTGCAAAAGAGCCTACACCACCAACACCTAATACAGCTACTGTCGATTGTTTCAACTTGTCCAATCCTTCTTGGCCGATTGCAAGTTCATTACGAGAAAATTGATGTTTCATATTAATCTCCTTCATAGCTAAGTTATACATTTATATGTGAAAGCATAAAAAATACGCAAGACAAAGTGTCTTGCGTACCGATAGAATCCGTCATGCCGTAGTTGAAAATGCTTGATCATTTTGGCCTGCTATATACAGGTGGGTGCCCTGTTTCTTGTTTTGCAAGTCCTCCTTGAGAGGCGTGTGCGCTGCAAGAAAACCCATTGGGCTCCCTGATCAAAGAGTGTTAGGTCAAAATACAAAAAGCGAACTTACGAACATTGCAGACGACTATCTTATGAATTCATCATATCACAAATCAGTGATTTAGCAAATAATAAGTTTATCACCCTGTGAAATGATATTTTAAATGTTTTTAATACGCAAAGACAGGTCATCTAATTGTCGGTTAGAAACAGGACTCGGCGCATCTGTTAATAAATCTGTAGCCGATGCAGTTTTAGGGAAGGCGATCGTATCACGTAAATTTGTACGACCTGTCAATAGCATCACAAAACGGTCCAATCCTAATGCGATGCCCCCATGTGGAGGTGCGCCATATTTAAATGCATCTAATAAAAATCCGAATTGCTCTTGCGCAGCTTCATCAGAAAAGCCAAGCGCTTTAAACATTTTTTGTTGTAATTCTCCATTATGAATACGTATAGAACCGCCACCTAATTCATAACCATTTAAAACGAGGTCATAAGCTTGCGCTTGCGCTTTTTCAGGTGCTGATTCTAACAATTCGATATCTTCTACTTTTGGTGAAGTAAATGGATGGTGCGCCGCTACATAACGACGTGCTTCTTCATCATATTCAAGTAATGGCCAGTCAGTAACCCATAAGAAATTCAATTTTTCAGGATCAATCAGACCTCTTTCCTTTCCTAACTTATTTCGTAAAGCGCCTAAACTTTGTGCAACGACCTCTTTTGTATCAGCAACAAATAACACAAGGTCTCCATCTTTAGCATTTGTGAGCGATTGTAATTTCTCAACATGCTCGGCTGCGAAAAATCGTGCAATAGGTCCACTCAAGCCATCTTCTACAACTTTAACCCATGCTAATCCTTTAGCGCCATAAATATTGACAAATTCAGTTAAACCATCGATGTCTTTTCTTGTGTAATCTTTAGCACCATTTTCAACGATGATGGCTTTCACTTGACCCCCACTTTCAACAGCACCTTTAAACACTTTAAAGTCCATGACTTCACCTAACTCTGAAACGTCAATCAATTCCATACCGAATCGTGTATCTGGCTTATCTGTACCGTATCTTTCCATTGCTTCAGCATAAGTCATACGCGGAAATGCATCTGTCAAAGTAACCTGTTTAACATCAGATACAACTTTTTTAGCCATTGCTTCGCCTAATTGAATGACATCTTCTTGTTCAACGAAACTCATTTCAATATCTATTTGTGTAAATTCAGGCTGACGGTCAGCACGTAAGTCTTCATCTCGGAAACATTTAACAATTTGATAATATTTATCGAATCCACTAATCATAAGCAATTGTTTAAACAACTGTGGTGATTGAGGAAGTGCATAAAATTCACCCTCGTGTACACGGGATGGGACGAGGTAGTCACGTGCCCCTTCAGGTGTAGACTTTGTTAAAACAGGCGTTTCCACATCATAAAAACCTTGATCATCTAGAAATGTACGAATTGATTTTGTAATTTGATGACGCATTTTAAATGTTTGAGCTAACTTTTCACGTCGTAAATCTAAGTAGCGATATTTAAGTCGAATATTTTCATCTACATTGATGTTATCTTCATTGATAGAAAATGGCGGTGTCTCGGATTGATTAATAATTTCAATGGATTTTGCTTGTACTTCTATTTGCCCCGTTTTAAGTTTAGGGTTAACCGTTTCTGGATTTCTTTTCGTTACTGTACCCGTTATTTCAACAACATATTCTGAGCGAATACGTTCAGCAACTTTTAATGCTTCTTCAGAGAAATCAGGATTAAATACGACTTGTACATAGCCTTCTCTATCGCGAACATCTACAAAGATAAGCCCCCCTAAATCTCTACGGTTGTGGACCCAACCTTTTAATGTAATCTCTTGTCCTAAATATGCTTCTGTGACTAAACCACAGTACGTCGTTCGTTTGTTCATTACTTTCTGCCTCCATTAATATAGCTTTCAATTTCTTCAAATTTCATTGTTTTTGACTCCCCGGTTGCCATATGTTTCACTGCAACTTCGCCATTTTCTAGTTCTTGATCCCCTATTACGATCGTATAGGTTGCGTTAAGACGGTCAGCTTGTTTCATTTGTCCTTTTAATTTACGTGACAAATAATCTTTATCAGCTGAAATACCATCATATCTCAAACGATTAAGTAATGTTACAGCATATCGATCAGCTTTTTCTCCCATAGTTGCAATAAATAAGTCAATTTGGTTCTCTTCTGGAAGTTCGATTCCTTCTTCTTCTAAAGCTAATAGTAAACGTTCAATACTTAATGCAAACCCAATACCTGTTTCTTTAGGTCCATCCAATAACTCTAACAAGCCATTGTAACGGCCACCACCACAAAGCGTAGTAATTGCGCCATCATACGCTTCGTTATCCATCATCAATTCAAACGCTGTGTGCGTATAATAATCTAATCCACGAACAAGCGTTGGATCCACTTCATACAGGATACCTAAACGATCCAAGTGTGCTTTCACTTCTTCAAAATACGATTTTGAATAATCATTTAAATAATCAATGATCGAAGGTGCTGTTTTCATCTCTGGTTGATTGCGATCGACTTTACAATCTAAAATACGCATTGGATTGGTCTCAATTCGCTTTTGGCAATCTTGACAATAATTATGGATGACAGGTCTAAAGTGTTCGCGAAGTGCTTCTTGATATTCTTTACGTGATTCTGCATCACCAACACTATTAATGACAAGTTTAAGTTTTTTCAAACCAAATGATTGGTAAATATGCATGACTAATGCTAAAACTTCAGCATCAATACTTGGATTTTCAGCACCAATCACTTCAACGCCAAATTGGTTAAATTGGCGATAGCGTCCTTTTTGTTTTCTTTCATAACGAAACATCGGCCCATTATAATACAATTTAACAGGTTGATTAGGGTTGCCTTGCATTTTGTTTTCGATATAACTTCTTACTACAGCAGCTGTTCCCTCTGGTCGTAATGTAATACTACGTTCCCCTTTATCTTTAAATGTGTACATTTCTTTTTGCACAACGTCAGTTGAATCACCAACGCCACGTGCAAATAAATCTGTACTTTCAAAAATAGGTGTTCTAATTTCTTGATAATTATACAGTTTCATTAATTCATCTAATTTTGATTCAATATACTGCCATTTTGAAGTATCTTGAGGTAATATATCTTGCGTTCCACGCGGAATGTGAATCATCTTCATCTCTCCTTTATCATTGATTGCACCAGTCATCAAATTTTGAATAAAAAAAGCCCCTTGTATGACTTTTGCATACAAGGGACGTACTTTAAGCCGTGTTGCCACCCTAATTAAGCACAATCAACTGTCACGATTGTACTTCACTCTATAGCCAGTAACGTTGGCTGTACGACTTTATTTTCATAAAGTACCTCTTCTTGTGTTCAAAAACTTAACTTGAAGGTTTATCTTTCAGCCTAGGATAAACTCTCTGGATTTCTTCAGGAATCTAAAAGTCACTTCAAGAATACTAACGGTGATAAATATAAAATTCATTCATTATCATAACTGTTTTTGTGTTGAGTTTCAAGATGTTAACTTAAAAAATAATTTTTTAATCCATCAACGATGGCAGTTTCAACTATCTTTCTATGATTTACATCTCTAATCAACACTTCGTCAGTTGGATTACTAATATAGCCAAGCTCGAGTAAAACAGCAGGCATTTCTGTTTGACGTAGTACTTGATAGTTTTCTTGCCTTGGACCACGATCAGATAATATCGCTTTCTTTTGAATACTTGCATTTAAGGTTTCCGCAAGTGCTTGTTGCTGTTCGTGGAACCAATAAACAGTTGCGCCATTCGCATTAGGTGAGTCAAGGGCATCATTATGAATACTGATAAATACATCGCCTTTCAAATTTCTATCTTTTAATTTAACGTACTCATCCTTAGTGCGCGTTAATTTGACTTTTGCCCCTTCTTTTTCAAGCAGTTCTTTTAATTCTAAACCTGTTTTTAGAGTCATATTTTTTTCTAAAGTTTTCTTACCCGTTTGACTAGCAGCGCCTTGATCTCCACCTCCGTGCCCTGGATCAAGAACGATAACTTTGTTCTTTAATGGATGAGCATAAGGGTTTTCGTCTTCTTTAATGTCTAGATTAGTATGCCAACCAGCAATCCAACCTTTTTCATTGCCGTCTGGTGAGCGAACTTCAATCCACTTGCCACTTTGTCCTATTTTGACAAAACTGTCGCCTTCTTTAACTTTATATATCACTGGAAATGCAGCATTAGGACCCGTTCTAATTTCTGCATCTTCCACAACATGAATTTGGCTCGTATGACTCTCTCTAATTAAGATAAAAGAAATAACGATTGCAATGAAAACAGCCAAGATGAGTAACGCTAAATAAAATCTATGTGGTTTGATTCTCTTTTTCTTTAACCATTGATCTACTTTTTTCATAGGATTTTGCCATCAATACTTTCATAGATTATCGTCACGGGTCCATCATTTTGAATATCTACAATCATATCTGTTCCAAATTGACCTGTTTCAACTGCTAAATGATAAGTGCGTAATTGCTCATTAAAATATAAATATAATGCATTGGCTTCGTCAGGAGACATTGCTTTACTAAATCCTGGTCGATTACCTTTTCGCACATCAGCATACAAGGTAAATTGTGAGATTGACAAAATATGCCCTTCGATTTGTTGGACATTTAAGTTTAATTTGCCATTTTCATCCTCAAAAATGCGAGAATTAGCAATCTTCTTAGCGAGTGCATCTGCATCCGCTTTTGTATCATTTTCACCAATGCCTACGAGTAAGCATAATCCTCGATCTATAGAACGCGCTATTTGGCTGTTTTTCACACTAGCAGATTGCACACGTTGTACAACGATTCTCATAATTAAGCACTCCTAATTCCAAACTCGTGTTACTGTATAGATATCGCCGAGTTGTTTGATTTTATCAGCAACTTTATACACTTCATGTACATTTTTTACCATAATACTCAAATTAATGACAGCATTTTTATCAATATCAGATTTACCTGCAACTTTAATTAATTGACTAGAGGTGCTATTCACTGCTTGTAAAACCTCATTTAATAAGCCATTTCTGTCGTAAGCAGTGACTTCTAAATCCACTTGGTATTTCTGAGCTGCATTTTTAGATTTGACCCATTCCACATCAATTAAACGCTCTTTTTCGTTTTGAATATTTGGACAATCCGTCCGGTGCACCTTAATACCGTGACCTTTTGTAATATAGCCTAATATTTTATCACCCGGTATCGGATTGCAACATTTTGATAACTTTATTAAAACATTATCTAAACCTTCAACATATACACCTGAATCTGTCGTAATATGATCTTTAATAGGTGCTGATTTCGTCACTTGTTGTGCTTGATTCAACGCTTTTTGCTTGTTTTCAATGCGAATTCTTTCAGTAAGTTTGTTGACGATTTGAGCTGATGTTACACCACCAAAGCCAACTGCGGCATATAAATCATCTTCATTCGCAAAATTATACTTATCATTTACAATTTTTAAATTGCGTTCAGTTAACAGTTCGTCAGGTTTAAAGCCTTGCTCTTTAAGTTCAGCTTCAACCATAAACTTACCTTTTTCAATATTTGAAGAGCGATCTTGTTTTTTAAAGAAACTTTTAATTTTACTCTTAGCACTTGATGAACGTACGATTTTTAACCAATCACGACTTGGGCCATATGAATGCTTACTCGTTCTAATTTCAACGATATCACCGGTTTGTAAAACGTAGTCAATCGGAACAATTTTACCGTTTACTTTTGCACCTATCATTTTATTACCGACTTCACTGTGAATTGCATATGCAAAATCAATCGGTACCGCGCCGTACGGTAACTCAATCACATCACTCGCCGGTGTAAAAGCGTAAACTTTATCGCTTTGCAAATCAAATTTAAGTGACTCAATAAATTCTTGTGCATCAGAAGAAGTATGGTCAGTTTCTGCAATATCTTTTAGCCAATTTAGCTTTTTATTATACGTTTCACTATCTTTATCAACTTGTTTTCCTTCTTTATAAGCCCAATGCGCTGCAACCCCATGCTCTGCAATTTCATGCATTTCAAAAGTACGAATTTGGATTTCTAATGGGTCACCATTCGGACCAACGACAGTAGTATGCAATGACTGATACATATTTTGTTTTGGCATCGCAATATAATCTTTAAAACGACCTGGCATCGGTTTCCAAAGGGTGTGGACGAGTCCTAAAACAGCGTAACAGTCTTTTATAGAGTTAACGATAACACGTACAGCAAGCAAATCAAAAATCTGATCGAACTGTTTCTTTTGCTTCATCATTTTACGATAAATACTGTAGATATGTTTGGGGCGACCATTGATTTCACCACTAATTTCCATAATATCCATTTCTTTACGTATATTTTGAATTGCGTTTTCAATATAAGCTTCACGTTCACTTCGTTTCTTTTTCATGAGATTAACAATTCTGAAATATTGAACATTATCAATATATCTTAATGCAATATCCTCTAATTCCCACTTAATTGTATTGATCCCTAAACGATGGGCAAGCGGTGCATAAATTTCCAATGTTTCTTTTGAAATTCGAATTTGTTTCTCACGAGGCATCGCACGCAAAGTCCTCATATTATGTAATCGGTCAGCTAATTTTACTAAAATGACACGTACATCTTTAGCAATTGCAATAAATAATTTACGATGATTTTCAGCTTGTTGCTCTTCTTTCGAACGGTATTTTACCTTTTTTAATTTCGTAACCCCATCGACAATTGTCGCAATTTCCACATTGAACATTTCTTCAACATCATCAAAAGTATACGGCGTATCTTCAATCACATCATGTAAAAAACCTGCAACTATCGTTGGTCCATCGAGATGCATTTCAGTTAATATACCTGCCACTTGAATAGGGTGCATTATATATGGTAAACCGTTTTTACGAAATTGTCCTTCGTGTGCTTGGTAAGCAATGTGATAACTTTTTAATACATATTCATATTGTTCATTGTCTAAATATGTTTTTGCTTTATGCAATACCTCATCTACACTATATGGATATTCGTTATTCATTTTGGTCACCCCCACGTTATAAATAATAATTCTATCATACTACATGATTAAAAATAATTGAACCGTATCACAACGCATAATTTTATTACAAAATAATAATAAAAGTGTCAATAATTTTAGTTTTTCAATACTTGATTACATTTTAAAATGTTTATTCAGTTTATTTAAAATATTGAAGCAACAAAAATGGTATCATCAACTTTAAAGTAACATTTAAAATAATAAAAAAAGTGAGACTGAAATCTATAGTAAACGAAGATTTCTTAATCTCACTTGATTCCAACATACAATCAATTGCATGCGAGAAACTTTTGATGCTATTAACTATTCATTATACGTGATTAAACGCATCACGTCGTAATCTTTAATTTTTTCTATACCATTTAAATAAGCAAGTTCAATAATAAATGCAATACCTGCAACAATACCACCTTGTTTCTCAACAAGATGAATAGCCGCTTCGATTGTCCCACCTGTAGCAAGCAAATCATCAGTAATTAATACTCTTTGTCCTGGTTTAATTGCATCCGCGTGCATTGTCAGTACATTGTTTCCGTATTCTAGGTCGTATTCATAACGAATGACTTCACGTGGAAGCTTACCTTCTTTACGTACAGGTGCAAAACCGATTCCCATTGCATATGCAACAGGACATCCAATGATAAAACCACGTGCTTCTGGTCCTACGACAATATCGACATTTTTCTCTTTTGCATATTTAACGATTTGATCTGTCGCATAGCCATATGCTTCACCGTTGTCCATGATTGTTGTAATATCTTTAAAATTAACGCCTTCTTTAGGCCAATCTTTGACTTCAGATACATATTTTTTTAAATCCACTTAAATCCTCTCCTCATTCAATCCCTGCTAATTCATTAACAAACCAAGACTTAATGGCATCAAATTCTTCATATAAGAGCTGTTTTTCAACTTCAATTCGCTGTACCCTTGCTTGATAAATGCGACTAGCTGAAATAGACTGCTTTTCACGAGAATGCGCAATCTCAATTATACCATCTTTTTGTGAAATAATTTGTAAGTCTAAGAAAACTTTTAAAATAAATTTCAGCATAGTGGGTTTAATTTGCAAATATTGACTCAGCGCTATTCCTTCAGTTTCTAGATTTGTTTTACCCTTTTGAAAAAGTGCTTTGTAACATTTTTTAAACGTATCGTCTTTCGGTAAACCTTCAAAATAAATAGAATGCCGATGATCAAAGACAAGATATATTTGAGATGCTTTAATGTAACGACATGAAAGCTTAATGTCTTCCATAGTGAGTGGTAAGTCTCTCATTACACATTTATCATAACCTTCTGGAATGACCTCACCATAATAGAATTCATGATGACTAGATTTATCTTTATTGGGATGTATGAGATAACACACTTGATCTTTACCTTCAAATTGAGGTAACCGCTTATTTTTGCTGCGATAATCTAAAATTTGTCGATCATTACTTCTTATATCTGTCATTACAAATTGAGGCGTACGATTCCCATTCCATTCATTAATTTGAAGTTCACCAATGATATCTATTTCTTGGTCTTCCATTAATTCTTGGTTTAATTCACCATGATTCCAAAACAGGCCTTGTAAATTCTGTTCGTTAAAAGTAACTTTAAGATGATTCTGATTTTGACCAATCGCTTTCACTTGTTGGATGGTCAAGCCATCAATTTGAAATACGGGTCTGTTAAAATCCATGCCAAAAGGGCGTAACCGTTCTAAAGAGCGGATTTGTTCAATCGTAACATGTTCGATATTTAAAACAACATCAGCCATTTTGACTGGTTGAAGATCATCGTCATTAAAACGCTCCGTCATCCATGCATTTAACGCGTTTCTCAGCGGATCTACATTTTCTATGGGCATTGTTAATCCTGCAGCCATATGATGACCACCAAATTTTGTAATTAATGTAGATTCCGAAGATAGAGCTTCAAACATAGAGACTTGCGAAATACTTCGAGATGAACCTTTTGCATGTTGCTGGGCTTCATCAATATTCAAAATCATAGTAGGCAGATGAAATGTTTCAACAATTCTTGAAGCAACAATTCCTAATACGCCTTCGTGCCAATTTTCTTTAGCTAAAACTAAAAATTTTTGACCCTCATTAACGGCTTCTTGAGCCATCTCCATCGCTTCCTCAACGATTTGCTGGACAATCTCTTTGCGTTCTACATTGAAATGCTCCACTTGCTCTGCTAGAAATAGCGACTCTTCTAGATCATCTGACATTAATAATTCAGCAGCTAAACCCGCGTCGTCTAAACGGCCTACCGCATTTAATCGTGGCGCAATGATAAAACCAATTGTTTCTTCATTAATATCATCTCGGTATTGTGCCTGATCTAATAAAGCACGAATCGCCACAGGTGTCTCTTCGTTGATATAAGTCAATCCTTTTTGAACAATCATCCGATTTTCATCAGTCAAAGAAACTAAATCAGCAATCGTTCCAATCATTGCTAAAACCCAAAATGAATGTGGCAATTCTTCTAAAAGCATATCTGCTAACTTAAACGCCACACCTGCACCACATAAATATTTAAATGGATAATTGAAATCAGGGTGCATCGGATGGATAATTGCAAAAGCGGGAGGCAGCGTTTCCCCCATTTCATGATGGTCTGTAACAATCACATCCACGCCTAAATTTTGAACAAGCTCAATTTCATGATGACCTTGTATACCATTATCAACTGTAATAATTAACGTAACCCCTTCATCATAGGCATTTCTAAAGGCCATTTCACTCGGACCATATCCTTCTGTAAATCGGTTAGGGATATACCACCCTACTGTGGCACCAAGTTGTTGCAAAGTTTTAACCATAATGGTCGTCGAAGTTACACCGTCCGCATCATAGTCTCCATAAACAAGTATCTTTTCACCATTTTGAATTGCTTTATGTATTCGTGATATGGCTTTATCCATATCACTTAACGCTTGAGGGTCATGAATCATATGACTCGGTGCTAATACGCGATCAAGTTCTAATCCATCGGTGTACCCTTTGCTTTCTAGTATTAATTTCATCATCGGTGTTAATTTATATTTATCGACTAAAGCGTCATCAATCAAGCTATCGACTTGACGCGTTTGCCATTGAAAATTCGATTGTATCATAATCATTACCGCCTCTTTCTCAAAACGTATTATAACGAAAATTAGAGAAAATAAAAAGAACTTGGACATCATTGATGTTAATCAATAAGACGTCCAAGTTTATTTCTATTATACTAATACTTTTTCTTCGTTAGTACGTTTACGTTTATAAACAACAAGTTTGTGATGGCTTGATTTACGTAATTCACGTTTTTTCAACATGCCCCAAAGCGGTACCGCAATAACAATAGATGAGTATACACCTGATACTAAACCAATCAATAATGCTAATGAGAAGTTAAATATGCTTGATGCACCTAATATCAACATTGCAACAACGACGATAACTACAGTTAAAACGGTGTTGATTGAACGTGTTAACGTTTGACGTATAGAACTATTCACAATATAATCTATTTGCTCTTCTTTCGTGATTACTTTTACTTTTTTCAACATTTCACGAACACGGTCAAATGTTACAATCGTATCGTTTATAGAATAACCGATGATTGTCAGTACTGCTGCGATAAACGTTATATCAACCTCGAGTCTAAACAAGCTAAAGACAGCGATAATCATAAAAGCATCATGTAATAAGGAAATAATCGATGCGATCCCCATACGCCATTCAAAACGTAAAGAAATGTAAATAATCATACCGATGGATGCAATAATCACTGCTAGCATTGCATTTTTAGCCAATTCTTGACCTATTACAGGTGATACGGTATTCACAGATGGCTCTTTGCCATAGGCATCTTTTAATGTTTTAGATACTTTAGCAATTTCATCTTTTGACAAGTCATGTTTATACTGCATCGAAGCATTTTCATTTTTATTTCCACCAATTGATAATTGGTTTGGTTTCAAATCAATCGCTTCTAATTTTTTCTCTACTTGATTTTGATTGAGTGGTTGATCACTTTGAAGATCAACACGTGTGCCAGAAGTAAAATCAATACCTAAGTTCAATTTGAAAATAGATAAAATGATAATACCTGCTAAAATGACCACACCACTAAATGCAAATAGTGGTTTTGCAATTTTCATAAAATCAATCTTATCGTAAGGTGTACTTAAATCCGATACATCATATCCGTCATTAATATTATGGATTTGATTGTTTTTAACACCAAACCACCAAAGTTTTTTCTTGAATACATTGGATTGTACGACTAAAGATAAAAGAATACGTGTTAAGAAGACCGCAGTCACAAAGCTCATTAAAATTGCCAATAATAACATCGTAGCGAAACCTTTAACTGAACTTTCCCCAAAGAAGAAGAGAACAGCAGCTGCAAGTACAGTTGTCAAGTTGGCATCTAAAATAGTGATAAATGAACTTTTATTTGCTTTTTTATAAGCTTGTTTTAACGTGCGACCAATTCGCAGCTCGTCTTTAATCCTTTCGTACATGATGATATTCGCATCAACAGCCATACCTACACCAAGTACCAACGCAGCTAAACCAGGTAATGTGAGGACACCTGAGATAAAATTAAATGCTAGCATTGTTAAATAAATATAAGTTGTTAATGTAATGACAGCAATTAAACCCGGCAAACGGTAGAACAATAGCATGAATAAGAAAATGATGCTAATCCCAATAATTGATGCAAACATCGTCTTATCTAATGCATCTTGACCAAATTGCGCACCAACTGAAGTTGAATAGATTTCTTTTAAATCAACCGGTAATGAACCAGAATTTAAAAGATCAGCAATTTGTTTAGCTTCAGTTATCCCTTTTTCACCTTGGAAACCACCTGAAATTTCAACGTTAGGTGAGTTAATCGGTTGGTCAACAGAAGCTGCTGAAATATATTTTGGATCTTCTTTAGTTTTTTCTTTCGCATAGCTGTCGCCTTTTTTAAAGTCGAGCCATACGACCATTACGTTTTCTTGTTTTTTAGAAATTTTTTCTGTTACTTTTTTAAATTTATCGCTGTCTTTTAATTTAAAAGTAACTGCGGGTTGGTTCGTATTTTGTTTAAACTCTTGTTTAGCTGAACCTTGAACTAAATCTTTACCAGTTAATAAAACTTTATCATCAGCATCACGTATTGTTAAATTAGCTTGTGATGATAAAATTTTACGGGCTTGGTTTTGGTCCTTAACCCCAGCAAGTTGAACACGTATACGATTTTGATCTTCAACTTGTATTTTCGGTTCAGACACTCCAAGTACGTTAACCCGACGTTCTAAAGTTTTAGCTGTGGATTGTACAGCGGTATTATCAATTTTATCGCCTTTATCAAGTGGGTTGACTTGATATAAAACTTCGAATCCACCTTGTAAATCAAGCCCTAAGTTGACATCTTTGATCACATTTTTATATGTAGTGGCCATTCCCGCGAATAATAGCACAACAAGAATAACAAAGGTGATCAATCTACTTGTTTTTTTCACATAAACACCTCATTTTATCTTATGTTTCAAGCATACTTCACTTTACAAAATTAGTGCAAGTGATTTCTATCACGAACTAAAAAAGACATGGGTATAAGCCATGTCTTTAATTGTATTTAAGCTGGTCAATGCAATCCGTTATGAAGGATCAACTTGTTTAATGGCTTGTTTTTCAAAAGTCAGTTCAGTACCTTTACCATTAACTGTAATGACAGCTGTTGTTTCATCAACTGCACGAACTGTTCCTTTAATACCACCAATTGTAGTTACACGTTGTCCCGCTTCTAATTGGTCAACCATTTGGCGATGCTCTTTAGCACGCTTTTGTTGCGGACGAATCATGAAGAACCACATGACAACAAATAGTAATATTAAAGGTAATAAACTAATAAGTGAAGACATAAATCATAGCTCCTATCTAGAAATTTTTCGGATTATCAACATTGAGGCCATATTGTTCGAAAAATTCCTCTTTAAAATCTAAAAGACGATCCTCTCGAATGGCTTGTCTAATGTTCTCCATTAATTTTAACAGAAAATGCAAATTATGATAAGTGGTAAGACGAATCCCAAAAGTTTCATCCGCTTTGATGAGGTGTCTTAGGTATGCGCGTGAATAATTTTTACACGTATAACAATCACAATTTTCATCTAACGGTCTAAAATCATCTTTATATTGCGCATTTTTTACAACAACACGTCCATGTGAAGTCATACATGTTCCATTACGTGCAATACGTGTCGGTAATACGCAATCAAACATATCCATACCACGGATACTACATTCAATCAATGCATCAGGAGAACCTACGCCCATTAAATAACGTGGCTTATCTTTAGGCATAAATTGCTCAGTAAATTCGACCATCTCATACATGACAGGTTTTGGCTCGCCAACAGATAAACCACCTATCGCATATCCTGGAAAATCCAGTTTAACGAGTTCTTCCGCTGATTGTTGACGTAAATCTTTGTATTCTCCTCCTTGTATAATTCCAAATAAGGCTTGATCATTCGGACGTTGGTGTGCTTGTAAGCATCGTTCTGCCCATCTAGTTGTTCTTTCAATAGAATTTTTCACATAATCATACTCAGCTGGCATAGGTGGACACTCATCGAAAGCCATAATAATGTCCGAACCTAAATCATTTTGTATTTTTATAGAATCTTCTGGAGATAAAAAGAGTTTTGAACCATTCGTATGATGTCTAAATTCTACACCTTCTTCGGTTATTTTTCTCAAATTACTCAAACTGAAAACTTGGAAGCCACCCGAATCCGTTAAAATAGGACCATCCCAATTCATAAATTGGTGTAAGCCCCCTGCTTTTTTAACAATATCATTTCCAGGTTGTAACCATAAATGATAGGTATTTCCTAATAAAATTTTCGTATTCATTTGTTTTAATTCTTCTGGGCTCATCGTTTTAACTGTAGCTTTTGTACCCACCGGCATAAACATAGGTGTTTCAAACGACCCGTGCGGTGTGTGTACAATACCTAATCTTGCACCAGATTGTTTACAAGTTTTAATATGCTCATAAGTTACTGCAGGCATAGTATTCTCCTCTCAAACTAAATAATAATCATCGCATCGCCAAAACTGAAAAATCGATATTTTTCAGCGACTGCATGACGATATGCCGAAAGCACAAATTGTCGCGAACTAAAAGCAGATACCAACATCACTAAAGTGGATTTTGGTAAATGAAAATTCGTAATCAAGCCATCTATCGCTTTAAATTCAAAACCCGGATAAATAAATATATCCGTCCATCCACTAGAAGCAACAAATTGCGTATGATTTTGACGGATAGTTTCTAGTGTTCTTGTAGAGGTTGTACCTACAGATATGATGCGATGTCCCTTAGCTTTAGTCTTATTCAGTAAATCTGCTGTTTCTTGAGACATTTGATAATATTCACTATGCATTTCATGGTCATCGATATTTTCGACACTCACAGGTCTAAATGTACCTAATCCTACGTGAAGTGTGATAAATGCAATATTAACCCCATTTTCACGAATTTGTTGTAACAACTGATCTGTAAAATGTAAACCTGCAGTCGGTGCTGCAGCTGAACCAGATGCTTTTGCATAAACGGTTTGATAACGATCTTTTTCGTCTAATCGTTCTTTAATATATGGAGGAAGTGGCATTTCGCCTAATTCATCAAGTCGCTCTTGTAAAATACCGTCATAATGCAAGCGCATAATCCGGCCACCTTGATCGAGTTCTTTCATACAAGTAGCAATGATCTTTCCATCTCCAAAGCTCAAAGTTTGCCCTACTTTTATCCGTTTCGCTGGTTTAAGTAACACTTCCCAGTCGTCACCTTCAATTTGAGTCAACATTAACATTTCAACTTTTGCTCGTGTTTCTTCTTTAACACCAAATAAACGCGCCGGCATCACTTTTGTATCATTTAATACAAGAGTATCACCTTGTTCAAAAAAACGTGTAATATCTTTAAAATGTAAGTCTTCAGTCTCGCCAGTTCGTCGATTCAAATATAACAGACGACTTTGATCGCGCTGTTTTAAAGGTGTTTGTGCGATGAGCGACTCTGGCAATTCATAATCAAATTCTTCAATATTCAAAGTAGTAACTCCTCTATTTAATGACTCGTATATTTAAAATGTTCATAGGCTTGGTGTGTCGCTTTACGCCCTCTTGGTGTACGCTCTAAAAAGCCTCTTTGAATGAGAAAAGGTTCATATACGTCTTCAATCGTAATACGCTCTTCTCCGATTGAAACAGCAATCGTATCTAATCCTACTGGTCCACCATGATATTGCTCAATAATACAAGCCATCATTTTATGATCAATATAATCTAGACCTTCTTCATCTACCTGTAATAGGTGCAATGCACGTTTTGTCGTCTCAATGTAGATCATGTCATCTTCATTTACTTGTTGGAAATCCCGTATTCGTTTTAATAAACGATTAGCGATACGAGGTGTCCCACGACTTCTTTTTGCAATTTCTATAGCACTTTCTTCATCAATAGCTGTGCCTAATACATCAACAGTCCGTATAATAATTTGTGCCAGTTCTTGTTCAGAATAATATTCTAAGCGCAAATGGACGCCAAATCGGTCACGTAAAGGACTCGTCAAGCTCCCTGCACGTGTTGTTGCACCGACTAATGTAAACGGAGGTAAATCGATACGTATACTACGCGCTTCCTCGCCTTTTCCAACGATAATATCAATAAAAAAATCTTCCATAGCCGGATATAATACTTCTTCCACAACGCTACTTAGACGATGTATTTCGTCAATAAATAAAACATCACCAGGTTGTAAACCAGTTAGAATAGCAGCTAAATCGCCGGGTCTCTCTATGGACGGCCCAGAAACTGTACGTAAATTAACGCCCATTTCATTCGCGATAATATGTGAAAGTGTCGTTTTACCCAAACCAGGAGGGCCAAAGAGAAGGACATGATCAAGTGGTTCTTCACGAATTTTAGCCGCTTGAATAAAAACTTCAAGATTTGATTTGATTGTACTTTGACCTATGTATTGTCTTAGCCGATCTGGCCGTAATGACAATTCAAAAGCTTGCTCATCAGATTGCTCATGGCCATCCATCATTCGATCTTGTTCCATTTGACTCACTCCTTTTTTATGAAACTAATTGTTTCAATCCAAATTTAACTGCTATATCAACACTTTCAAAAGTTTCACTTTGCATCGCCTTTTCAACTTTTTTCAACTCACGCTTAGAATAGCCTAATGCTTCTAACGCCAATAGCGCTTCTTTTGCATAGTGAGATGTTTCGATAGTACCCGTTGCATTCGAAAGTAAGTCTTCATCGTTCGTTTCGGTAATGACCACTTTACCTTTTAAATCTAGTACAATTTGGCGTGCTGTCTTTTTACCGATTCCCGGAAATTTTGTTAAATACGCATCATTTTCATTTTCAATTGCGCGTTTAACTTCATTAGGCGTGCTCGCTGCTAAAATAGCTAATGCAGATTTAGGACCAATTCCAGTCACCTTTATTAAACTTAAAAACATATCTTTTTCTTCTTCATCAATAAAGCCGTATAACAATTGAGCGTCTTCTCGTACAATTAACGACGTATAAACTTTAATAGATTGATTAAGATGCTTTTGAAAACGATATGAGTTTGGGGTCTGAATTTCATATCCCACACCCGATGTTGTCTCAATGATGATGTGAGTTGGATAAAGTGCCGTTAAATTCCCAAAGATATATGCATACATCGTAACTACTCCTTATAAATTCATTCCGATAATATCTACATTATAAATATTTTCCATTTGTCTTAATGTGTTAATTAATTCATAGGGATTAATTTTCGCTTTACTCCCATCTAATGTCAGTGTAATGGATGCTTTATTATTAATAGGGACGCTTTGATGAATTGTGAGCACAGAAAGTTGAAGCTCTGACAATTTTTCAAGGATACTTGCCAGAATTCCAACCTTATCAATAACAAATAAAATAATGGTATAAGCTTCTGTACGTTTACGAACTTCATCTAATGGAAAGATAGTGTCTCTATATTTGTAGAATGCACTGCGTGAACAATCATGCATATCAACTGCTTCTTGGATTGTCAGTGATGGGTCATTTTTTAATGAGGATTTTACTTGTAGTACACGCTTCACGACGTAAGGTAAAACATCCTCACGAATAACATAAAATTGATGTTTCATACGCGCATTAGGCGCCTCCTGTTCATTATTCGACAAATTCAAACTCTCCTCCAAGAATACGTACAATATCACCATTCTCTGCACCACGCTCACGTAAAGCGTCATCGATACCCATTGAACGCATTTGTCTAGCGAAACGTCGCACTGCTGGGTCACTATTAAAGTCGGTCATTTTAAACATACGTTCTATCGCATTACCACTTACGACATAAGCACCATCATCATCTCTCGTAATTTTAAATTGATCTTGTGAAGGTGTGTGTTTATAAACAACACGATTGACACCGATATCCTCTTCTGTCGCAGAAAAATCAACATCTTTGACCTTATCAAGTGTATTCGCTATTTCATAAAGTAATTGATCAATGTTTTCACGTGTATATGATGAAATTGGAATGATTTTAACCGGTTGATTAAGTTTCTTTTTAAATTGTTCCAACTGGTCATGCGCTTCTGGTATATCCATTTTATTGGCAACAATGATTTGTGGACGTTCTTCTAATCGCTGGGCATAAGCTTTAAGCTCTTGATTGATAATCGTATAATCCTCATAAGGATCACGGCCTTCTAAACCGCTCATATCAATCACATGCACAATTACCTTTGTTCTTTCAACATGCCTTAAAAATTGATGTCCTAAACCGACACCTTCAGATGCTCCTTCAATCAAACCTGGTAAATCAGCCATAACAAAACTACGTTGGTCAGGCGTAACAACAACACCTAAATTAGGTTGAATGGTTGTAAAGTGATAAGCGCCAATTTTCGGTTTCGCTTTTGAAACGATTGAAAGCAGTGTTGATTTCCCAACACTTGGAAACCCAACAAGACCCACATCAGCAAGAAGCTTAAGTTCCAACGTCACTTCTATTTCTTCGCCAGGTTCACCATTCTCACTAAAATCTGGTGCCGGGTTTTTAGGCGTCGCAAAGCGTGAGTTACCACGACCTCCACGGCCTCCTTTTGCGATAACTGCACTTTGCCCATGTTCCACTAAATCAGCTAATGTTTGTTCTGTTTCAACATCTTTGACAATCGTTCCAGGCGGCACTTTTAAAACAAGATCCTCTGCATTTTTACCATGCATATTACTACTTTGACCATTTTCGCCTTTTTTAGCCTTAAAGTGTCGTTGATATCTAAAGTCCATGAGCGTGCGCAATCCTTCATCTACTTGGAAAACAACTGACGCACCACGCCCGCCATCACCACCGGCTGGCCCTCCAAAAGGAACATACTTTTCCCGGCGATATGCCGTAATACCATTCCCGCCATCACCCGCTTTTAATGATATTTTAACTTGATCTACAAACATATTTTCACCTCTTTTTCGATTTTTTGTTTTATTTTAAACGTAAGTCTCTTACTTTACGTTTGACTCTCATTTTGAAGCTATCATTATCTTTAGTTTAATCAATATAAAAAATAAACACCAGAAGTTACCTTCTGGTGTCAAAATTTGACAAATTATTCAGCAACTGCATATACAGAAACTTGTTTTTTGTCTCGACCTTTACGTTCGAATTTAACAACGCCATCGATTTTAGCGAATAATGTATCATCGCCACCACGACCTACGTTTTCACCTGGGTAAATCTTAGTTCCACGTTGACGGAATAAGATAGAACCACCAGTAACGAATTGACCGTCTGCACGTTTAGCACCTAAACGTTTAGATTCTGAGTCACGTCCGTTTTTAGTAGAACTTACCCCTTTTTTAGATGCGAAAAATTGTAAGTTTAATTTAAGCATGAGTTACACCTCACTTCAGATTTAATTTAATATACTCATTATATTCTTCTTCAATTGTTTGTAAAGAAACTAACATTGACTGGAGTATCAACTGTGCCTGCTCATTTGATGTATCAACAGATCTCACATGAAAATATCCACCGTCATCACTGTAATCAATATCTGGTCTTTCTGCAGTAAGTCCGATAATAGCATTAACGCTACCGAAAACTACTGCTGAAGCACCAGCGCAAACAATGTCTTGACCATGCTCAGCAAAGTCCGCATGACCGTCCATTATGACATCTGTTATCTGACCTTCGTCATTCAATTTAATGTCAACATTAATCATAATTAAGCGTTAATCTTATCGATTGTTAACTTAGTATATGGTTGACGATGGCCTTTTTTGCGTTTTGAATCTTTACGACGACGGTAAGTAAATACAGTGATTTTTTTACCGCGACCTTGTTTGTTTACAGTTGCAGTGACAGTTGCGCCTTCAACTGTAGGAGCGCCAACTTTAACGTTGTCTCCACCGACGAATAAAACTTTATCAAAAGTGAAAGTGTCACCTTCGTTTACGTTTAATTTTTCAACGTAAATTTCTTGACCTTCTTCAACTTTTACTTGTTTTCCACCTGTTTCAATAATAGCAAACATACTTTGCACCTCCTAATTATAAGCCACGCCATATATAGGTGACATTTTGTACTTAAAACCTATATTTGAGCGGTTGTATGTAGCTATGAACTACTCAACTACTGAATCATACCATTCGTATTACTTCGTGTCAATAGTACTTAATTGATTTATGAAGCGATTAAAAATGAAATACATAAAGATTAATAAAAGACTGTTCAGTATCAATGTAGGTAAGATACGGAAAACTAAAAATCCAAACATATTTAAATCAATTAATCCTAATAGACTATAGATAACCATGACAAAAATTTCTAAGAATATCACGCCGAGTAGAATCATGCCATAGAGCATTGTATGATCTCTGAAAAAAACTTTTAAGAATTTATCGGCAATGAGTATGGACACAATGTAACCGAATAAATAAACACCATAAACTTGACCGAAATATAAATCTTGCATAATACCTAATAAGACACCTAAAATTAATGCGGTACTTGTATTTTTATAAATCGCAATAATCATTAAAAATAAAAAGCTCAAATGTGGCACTAATATAAATGAAAAGTGACCTATTGTAATCGGTGATAAAAAGGTAAGCAACGTATCTAGATAAAACATCAATAAGCCTATAAGTACATAATAAATCGATTTCATTATGAATTGTCACCCTTATCGTTAATCACTGTTTTAGGATCTCTTTTAGCTATATAAACATGAGAAAAATGATTCATGTTTGCGCCCGTCTTAATAGAAACTTGCTTTGATAAACCATATTGATCGTTTTGAACCTTTTCGACTTCACCTACGTAAAGTCCTTTAGGCAATTGATCCCCTAAACCACTCGTTACAACTTTATCGCCCTCTTTAATATCTTCATTATTATCTATATCACTAACAATAAGTTGATTTGTTTTATCATCATAGCGATCAATTAAGCCAAACACCTCATCTGAACCATGCTGGATATTTACTGATAAACGGTTAGTACGCCCCTTTGTTGTAATTAAATTGATTTGTGACGAAAATTGATTCACTTTCGCAACACGACCGACTAAACCATTGGCTGTCATAACAGCCATATTTTCTTTAATACCAGATTTTTTTCCTTTATCAATAACAACAGTATTTAACCATTGATCCGGTTGGCGTGCAATCACACCTGCTGAAATAGGCTCATACTCTGAAATATCACTCATATCGAGTTCTTTTTTGAGTTTTTTATTTTCTGATTTAAGTCGTTCATTATCAGCTTGTAATTGTTTCTCTTTATTTGTAGGCGCTTCACTTTTATGGAATATGTCTGTAATAGATCCCGCTACAAATTGGACTGGATAAGAGAAAATACGTTGCCCGAAAGAAATGGTATCACTTGCATATTGTTCAGGAACCGATTGGGTATTTGATCTGATAGATAATCCAACTAAAGCGATAAAAAGTATTAGTGCACAAAACAACACAACGAGTTTGTTGTTTTTAAAAAAATTGGACAACCTCAACACCTCATATTATATGTAAATATATTACTGCTCCTATTTTATATTACTCTTGTTAGTAAATAAAGTACAAGGGTGTGTTGTAATAACATCATTATGATTTTCGAATATGATAACTTGAATGATACTATGATTTTCAAATTAAAATTGGTCTATTTCAAGCAAAGGTCACATGTATTTGTACGTCTAAAACAAAAAACGCCGAAAATGTAAGGCATTAAGCTTACCCTTTCGGCGTATCTCTCAATTAGAATGTGATAACTTATCACTGAGTTACAAAATGATAGTTAAAATCTCATGCAGTTAACTGAAGATTGACCTGTAGTTATTCTTACTGACGTTGCCCTTTTGAATGTTGATCCTCTTGATCTTCTTTGTAGAGGATTTCATTTTTACGCCATTCAGAAAATAATCTTTGTGCTTTTCGCTGCTCGTTTTGTTGTTTTGCATGATTAGTTTTCATTTTTACCACTCCTCTATGAGATTTCACAATCACAGCCTAACGTAAATAGACTCTGTTTTCAAACTTGCTACCATCGAGAACTTTTAATCAGCTTCATCTTGCTGATAAGCTTCTAAGGGTTGCAAAGATATCGGATGCCCAAGCTGATTTAAATCGTCATACAAATCGTGCTCCGTTGTGTAAATTCGCATATTCTTCTCACCGAAACGGTACAAAATAAATTGGGAATCTCTTTCAGCTATTAAATATTCTTGATCATAACCAAGACGAGACATATCATTGACTTGCATAAATTCGTATTTATCTACCCAATTAAAAACATTTCTCATCTGACTCTTGGGAACATTTCTAAACATGTCATTTTCTTGTTGAACATATTTTCGACCATTCACTGGGATTTCATATCCTTCATTATCAACCGTTTGATAAACTTCTTTATCTTTCATTGGATTCCACGGTTCATTTTTAATCTGAGGAAAATACTTTAATGCAGTAAAAACGAGGGCTAAAAATAAAAAGACAACCATGAGTAGTTTGAATAAGCTTTTAAAAATCCGCATGCATGCCCTCCACTATATTTTCATTATATTCATCTTACTTCATTCATTGTATTATCATTATAATGGCTTTATTTGATTTTAGCATCCATCTTAAGCATGAAATAAATATAACTTTAGAATGATGCTATTTTCATACAAAATGATTATTATAGAGATATAGGGAGTGACATTGATGAGTATTCTCACATTATTTTTAATTATATTATTGATCGTTTTGCTATTCAGAGTCAGTATTACAATAATAAGATTTCTAATAAAAGTAGGATTAGTTGTATTAGCCTTATATTTATGTTATAAATTTGGTACGTGGCTTATTGGAAATTTTCAACTTTAGTAACAAAAGGCTCATGCAATGTTGCATGAGCCTTTTGTCTTTATAAGTCAATCTCGCTTAAAATAGATACATAGTTGCTATCCCCTACAATAATGTGATCAAGCACATCAATTCCCCATCGCTTCTCCACATCCAATCAGTCTTTTAGTCGTTTCAATATCTGCTTTAGATGGCGTAACATCTCCAGAAGGATGATTATGTAGCACAATAATGGCATGCGCCGACCATTTTAAAGCTGTTTTAAAAATTTCTCTTGGATGAATGACTGCACTATTCAATGTACCGATAAACAAAGTTTGCTCGTGAATAATTTGATGCTTTGTGTTTAATATAATAAGAACAAAATGCTCTTGATGACATCCATTAAACTTGGGATAAAAACGTTCCGCTATTTGTTGTGGTGTGCGTATTGGTTCTGATAGTGTACGTGTTTTTTCTTGTGCTAACCGCTGGCATATTTCAAATACAGATAAAAGTGTGACAGCTTTATTTCTCCCAATCCCTTCAAATGATTCCAATTCTGCTAAAGATAAATTCTTGATTTGTGACAGTGACTGGCATTGAGACAATATATTAGAAGCAATATCTATACTAGATTGCCCTCTGCTCCCTGTATTTATTAAAATTGCTAGTAGTTCAGTGTTGGATAATGCTTGACTACCAAATTGTATTAAACGTTCTTTAGGTTTTTCATCAATTGATAAATCACGTATTCTTGTCATAGAATACCTCCGTAAAAATTAATTAAGTGAGGATAAAACGAGGTGATCAATATAAATGATACAAATATAGAAGGAACTAATGGTATACAATGTGTCATTTTTGATTTTAATAAAAGTGTGAGCAGGTAAAAGAAACATCCGACTGGAAAAATCAACTCTAAAAACAAATATAAAAAAGGCATTGGGAAAAAGAAAATCATCACAAGGCATAATTTTATATCACCAAAACCGATTAAATGGTTTTGAATGAGGCCTATAAAAAAGAGTGATAAAAATAAAATAACATGTTGTAAATCAACATAGAGGTGATGCGATAAATAAAGCAAAAGAACAAAAAGTAAAACTAAAAAGCGATGTTGGACAATCATACTATGTAAATCAATCAGTCCAACTGCATAAAATATTTCAGTTGATACATAAATAGGAAAGATTGTAGGATAGACGAGCAATATCCCTCCCAGTAATTCTCCAATTAAAAGCGATCTAGGAATTGGCTGGCTACAATAGCGGCAACGTCCACTGAAAAGTACGAAGCTAACTATCGGTATGAGATCCGTCATTTTAAGTTGATGAAAGCAATGGATACATCGTGACCTTTTAATTAAATGCTTTATTTTCAGGTTAGGATGTTCGGCAAATTGGAGTAAAAAACTCATAGAAATACAGCCAACAAGAAATAGCGTAAAATACTGCAATTAAGCACCTCGTATCTAAGAATTTACGAAACGTGTCAACTCTAGGCGTCAACATTTGAGTGTCATCATTATAGCGTGTCGTTATTTCAAGGGTCAAATTTGCAAAAATGAAATATAGCGTACCTAAACTAAGCAAATTGAAAAAACCATTTCATAAACAGGCAATACACATTAACCTGCTATGAAATGGCTTATTTTTATGCGTTAAATGCAATTTTAGATTTAATTTCACTAATGAAATAAAGGCTACCCGTAATAAGTAATGCCTCACCTTTATATTCGCGAATAAATGCGACAAAGTCATCCACGATCGATTTGTTTCCGAACTCAACTTCATCATATAATGTTTGTTTCGGTAAAGCTTTTGGAAAATCAAACCCTGTGACATAAATATGCTTAGCAATATTTTGAAAAGCATCAAGCATATGATGGATGGGTTTGCCTTCAATGGCAGCAAATAATACATCTACTTTTTCTAAATCATAATATTTTTCGATTGTGTCGACCAATGCATCCACACTTTCTTTATTGTGTGCACCATCAATAATGATGAGTGGCTCTTCTGAAACTTGCTCAATACGACCTGTCCAATAAGCTTGCTCAATGCCATCAATCATTTTGTTGAAATCCAAATTGATGACATTTTGCTCATATAATTCTATCAAAGCTGTTATGACGAGTGAGGCATTTTCTTTTTGATGCTCTCCAAGCATATGAAGCGCTAGATTTTCTAATTCATAGTCTTTATAGCGATAAGTAAATTCATCCCCTTCAGACTTAATTAAAATATCACGATCAAATTCTAATGCTTTTGCGTTCAGTCTCTCTGCTGTATCGCGAAAAAGTTTTAAAGCCTCTTCGTTTTTGATCGCGTAAACAATTGGGGTGTTGGCTTTTATGATTGCAGATTTGTCTTTAGCAATGTCAAGATACGTTTGTCCAAGAATATCGGTATGGTCTAAACCAATACTCGTTAAGATGCTAATCAGCGGTTGGATAACATTTGTAGAATCATTTTTAACACCTAAGCCTGCTTCCACAATAACAAAGTCGACAGGATGTACTGCTCCGAAATATAAATACATCATCGTTGTAATAATTTCGAATTCAGTTGCTACACCCAATTCAGTTTCTTTGTCCATTGCTTCACTTACAGGTTTAACACGTTCAACTAATGCTACAATTTCATCGTTCGTAATGGGTATACCATTTAAACTAATTCGTTCATTGAAAGTCTCTATATAAGGCGACGTAAATGTACCCACTTGGTAATCGTTTTTCATTAATGCTTCACGCATGTATGCTACAGTAGAGCCTTTACCATTAGTCCCACCAATATGAATGGCGTTAATACGGTGTTGAGGGTTTCCCAGTCTTTCGAGCATCCATTCCATACGTTTTACGCCAGGCTTAATACCGAATTTAGTTCTTTCATGTATCCAATATAAACTGTCTAGATAATTCATAACTAAGACTCCTACGCTTTTAATTGTTCAATTCTTGCTTTAACACCATCATATTTTTCTTGGTATTTGACTTGTTTCTCTTTCTCTTCATTAATAATTTTTTCCGGCGCTTTATTAACAAAGTTTTCATTTGCTAGTTTTTTATTGACACGATCTAATTCTTTTTGCCATTTTTCTAGGTCTTTTTCTAAACGCTCTAATTCTTTATCCATATCAATTAAACCTTCAATTGGTAAAATGACTTCACCTGCTGCAACGATAGATGTCATTGCTTTATCAGGAATTTCGATTTGAGTGGCAATCTCGAGTTCACTCGGATTACAGAAGCGTTGTAAATAGTGTTGATTTGCTAACAATAACTGTTGAATTTTTTCATTTTTCGCTTTAATTTTAATCGGAATTTCTTTTGATAATGGTGTGTTTACTTCTAAACGAGACTGACGTACAGATTTAATAATTTCAACTAATTGTTCCATAACGTCTTTACTCTCTTCGAAATTAAACGCATCATTAACTGTTGGCCACGCACTTGTCACTATAGACTCACCTTCATGTGGCAAGTTTTGCCAAATATGTTCTGTTACGAATGGCATGAATGGATGTAACAGGCGCATCATGCGATCTAAAGTATAACTTAACACTGAGCGTGTTACGTTTTTCTGTACTTCGTCGTCACCATTCATTGGTATTTTACTCATTTCAATATACCAGTCACAAAACTCATCCCAAATAAAATTATACAATACACGGCCAACTTCGCCAAACTCGTATTTATCACTTAATTGAGTCACTGTTTCGATTGTTTCATTTAAACGAGTCAAAATCCACTGATCTGCTACTGATAGATTTTGAGATAAATCGATATCTTCAAAACGGAATGTTTCACCAATATTCATTAAACTAAATCGAGCAGCATTCCATATCTTGTTAATAAAGTTCCAAACTGACTCTACTTTTTCAGTTGAATAGCGTAAATCATGCCCCGGTGAAGATCCTGTGGCTAAGAAATAACGAAGACTGTCTGCACCATATTGATCAATGACATCCATTGGGTCAACACCATTACCTAAAGATTTACTCATTTTACGCCCATCTTCTGCGCGTACTAGTCCATGTAATAATACATCACTAAATGGCTTTTCACCTGTAAACTCTAAACCTTGGAAGATCATACGTGCTACCCAGAAGAAAATAATATCATATCCTGTTACTAGTACTTGTGTTGGATAAAATCTTTGATAATCTTCAGCTGTTTCGTCAGGCCACCCAAGTGTAGAAAAAGGCCATAACGCACTAGAAAACCAAGTATCTAATACATCCTCATCTTGTGTCCAATTTTCAATGTCTTCAGGCGCATTTTCATCAACATAAATCTCACCTGTTTCATTGTGATACCAAGCAGGTATTTGATGTCCCCACCAAAGTTGACGAGAAATAGTCCAATCCCTTATTTCTTCCATCCAACGGTTAAAAGTTTTTTCAAAACGTGCAGGAACGAATTCGATTCGTCCATCTGTTTTTTGATTATTCAAAGCTTGTTCTGCTAATGGTGCCATTTTAACGAACCATTGTGTCGATAAATAAGGTTCAACAACAGCACCCGAACGTTCAGAATGTCCAACTGAATGTACGTGATCATCGATTTTAATTACAAGTCCTTGATCCAACAAATCTTTAACGAGTTGTTTACGACATTCAAAGCGATCTAGACCAGCGTATTTCCCTGCTTCTTGATTCATACATCCAGATTCATCCATTACGACAATACGTTCTAAGTCATGACGATTCCCAATTTCAAAGTCATTTGGATCATGTGCAGGTGTCACCTTCATTGCCCCGCTTCCAAATTCTTGGTCAACATATTCATCAGCTAAAACAGGAATCTCACGGCCAACAATTGGTAAAATAACATTTTTACCGATAACTTCTTTGTAACGCGCATCATCGGGATGTACAACGATTGCAGTATCGCCTAGCATCGTTTCTGGACGTGTCGTTGCAATTTCAATATACCCTTCACCATCCGCAAACGGATATTTAAAATGATAGAATTTACCATTAACATCTTCGTGAATGACTTCAATGTCAGATAGTGCTGTTTTCGCTACAGGGTCCCAGTTAATGATACGTTCACCACGGTAAATTAATCCTTTCTTATACATATCAACAAATACTTTACGTACCGCTTGACTTAGACCAGAGTCGAGTGTGAATCTCTCTCTCGAATAATCTAAGCCAAGTCCGAGTTTAGCCCATTGTTGACGTATAAAATCGGCATATTCTTCTTTCCAATCCCACGCTTTTTCTAAAAACTTTTCTCTGCCAATATCATGTCTCGAAATGCCTTCTTCTCGCATTTTTGCTTCAACTTTTGCTTGTGTCGCAATTCCAGCATGATCCATACCAGGTAAATAAAGGGTTTCATAACCTTGCATTCGTTTCATACGTGTTAAAATATCTTGCAATGTCGTATCCCAAGCATGTCCTAAATGTAATTTTCCAGTTACATTCGGCGGTGGAATAACAATTGTATATGTGGGTTGTTCTGAATTTTGATTAGGTTTAAATAACTCTTGTTCTACCCATTTTTGATATCGACCCGCCTCAACTTCTTGCGGGTCATATTTTGGTTTCATTTCCATAAGAATCCTCCTTCAAATAAAAAAACATCCTGTCCTAATCATAGGACGGATGTTCCGCGGTACCACCTAAATTCAATAATGCGTACGCACTATTGCACTCTTACGATTAACGCTCATAACACGCTTTAACCTACTTTACTTTCAGCTAAAGTTCAACGTGGGCTACCTTCAATAACGTCTTTTATGTACTCTCAGCAAACGTACACTCTCTAAAAAAAAGACAACCATCTACTCTTCCCAAATTCTACTATTAATTTAATTCTTATAGTATACTGAAACGACAATGAAGTCAATACAAGGAGGTATAAAAACGTGAATCCCTGTGCATTCGGTAGTCAAGATCCAGTATATATCGATTATCATGATCACTTTTGGGGAAAGCCATTATATGATTCTCGCGCACTATTTGAACTTCTAGCATTAGAATCCCAACATGCAGGTTTATCTTGGCTAACAATACTCAAAAAGAAAGATGCTTACAAATCAGCATTTTATCAATTTGATCCATATAAAATTGCACAAATGACATCATCAGATATCGATCAATTGATGTCATTCCCTAATATCATACATCATCGTAAAAAGTTAGAAGCAATCGTTTTTCAAGCCAAAGGTTTTATTGAAATTGAAAAAGACTATGAAAGCTTTAGTCATTTTATATGGTCATTTGTTAATGGTGCGCCCATTGATTTTCAATATGAAACCGTTGAAGCGCGTATTACAGTGAACGATACATCCAAGAAATTGTCAAAGTCACTGAAAGAATACGGGTTTCAATTTATCGGTCCTGTAACTGCGTTTTCTTTTATGGAAGCTGCTGGCCTTTATAATAGCCATCTGATTTCTTGTCCGAACCGTTAACACATGTATGAATATGAAATCAATAAAATACGAAAAAAGGATAGCAGTCACGTTAGAAAGTGTGATTGCTATCCCTTTTGAATGAATAAAATGAATTAATTTACATTAAGACGTACTTCTTTTATTTTTACGATCTTGATATTTAAATATAAAACTGATTAACGGTGCAATCAGAAAGAGTATGAAGAATATACGGAAAATATGATAGCTTGAAATCATAGCGACATCTCCACCGGTATCTAATGCGACTAATACAATTTGACTCATTCCCCCAGGTGCTGCACTTAAAAACAGATTATTAATCGACGCTGGATTAAATAAATGAATCAAAATGACCATTAAAAGTGTACCAAATATAAGTAAAATATTTTGATACGCAATTGCGACTGCAATTCTGCCTTTAAGTTGCCCAGTTAAATGCGCAATTTGAATACCTACACGAATCATATAGATAATTTGAGCTCCTGCAATAATTGGCGCATCAAGCGTAAAAGTCCGTTCAGTTACCATATTCCAAACTATAAGCACTAAAATAGGTGCAAGTAACATTTTTGTTGGAAAGTGAATCCACTTCATCAGAATATAAACAACACAAATACCTAATCCAATGATTAAAATATCCTTGAATGTTAAAACTTCAGTTAACAGGTGCATTTGTTGCATTTCTTTTTGACTACCGTTTGCATCTTTAAAGAAATATGAGATAAACGGAACTAAAATAACAACAAATATAATACGTGACGTTTGTGTCAGGCTGACAACAAGTATATCTGTGCGCTTGTTTTCTTCGGCCATCACAAGCATCTGGCTTAATGCACCTGGTATGACACTTAATAAAGCTGTTTCTCTATTGACCTTTGCAATTTTTCTAAAGCCTATAGAAACAATAAGAGACAAAACAAGTAACAAGACGCTCACTAATATAATTGAAAACCAATCATTTTTAATATCATCGATTACAGTTTTTGTAAAAGATGTCCCAATTTGAACGCCCAACATGATAAGTCCAAATTCGCTTAGCCATTGTGGCCAATTCACTTCTAACTTCAAAACTTTAATCACAAATAAACTGGCAAGTATCGGTCCAAACATCCATGGCAACATTAAATGGAGTCGTAATAATATAAGACCAAAAATGATTGAGAGTCCAAGTACAATGAAATTATTAATGTGGTGTTTTCGTATCATGGTCCCTCCTATCATTTAAAGCACTTTTGTTTTTAACGATCATAAACAATAAAACTGGCATTTTATTGTTTATAGTACTTATAGTTATAAAAATTAATCACATATTTATTCAGTTGCTTTTGTAATTCGCTCTAAAGCTGTATCAAATGCTTTTAAAGTTTGTTGAATATCATCTTTTGTATGCGCTGTTGATAAAAACATACCTTCAAATTGTGATGGAGGTAAAAAGATACCTTGTTCTGCAAGCTCACGATAAAGAACGCGGAATAATTCAAGGTCTGAAGCATTTGCTTCCTTAAAATTCGTAACAGGGCCTTCATTTAAGAAAAATCCTATCATTGAACCTGCTCTGTTAACAGTTAATGGAATACTATAGCGATTAAAGATTTCTTTAAGTCCCTCTTCTAACATATCACCTAATTGATTAAAGTAGTCATAACTTTCTGGTGTCAATTGACTTAATGTCATGTAACCACTTGTCATTGCTAGAGGGTTTCCTGAGAGTGTCCCTGCTTGGTAAATATCACCACTTGGCGCGATATGATCCATAATCTCTTTACGACCACCAAATGCACCAACAGGTAAGCCGCCACCAATAACCTTACCTAAACATGTTAAATCAGGTATTACATCAAAATAACCTTGTGCACAATTGTATCCTACTCGAAAGCCTGTCATGACTTCATCAAAAATAAGTAATGCATCATTTTCTTGTGTAATGTCACGTAAACCTTGTAAGAAATCATTAATAGGCGGCACTACGCCCATATTACCTGATACAGGTTCTACGATAACTGCTGCAATATCATCACCATATTGTTCAAAAGCATAACGAACCGCATCTAGATCATTATAAGGAACGGTAATTGTATTTTTAGCTGTCCCTTCAGGCACCCCAGGAGAATCGGGCAAGCCTAGTGTTGCTACACCAGATCCTGCTTTGATTAACAGAGAATCACTATGACCATGATAATTACCCTCAAACTTGATAATTTTATTTTTACCTGTATATCCGCGGGCAAGTCGCAATGTATCTAACGTTGCTTCGGTACCAGAAGAAACCATGCGAACCTTTTCAATTGATGGTACACGTTCAATCACAAGTTCAGCAAGACGATTTTCTTCCAATGTCGAAGCGCCGAAACTTGTTCCACGGTCAACGACTTTGTGAATTTCTTCAATAACTTTCGGGTCGCGATGTCCTAAAATTAATGGGCCCCAACTTAAAACGTAATCAATATATTCGTTTCCGTCTATATCATAGATACGGCTTCCTTCGCCGTGATCCATAAAAATAGCGGGTGTATCTACAGATTTAAAAGCACGAACTGGACTATTCACACCGCCTGGCATGAGTTTTTCTGCTTTTTCAAAAGCTTTAATTGATTCACTATAACGCATGACGTGACCTCCTTTTATTCCTTATCTAAATATTGACAGATATCTTTAGCGAAATAAGTGATAATCATATCAGCACCTGCACGCTTCATAGAAATCATTTGTTCCATAACGACTTTTTCTTCATCAATCCAACCATTTAAAGCTGCTGCTTTTGTCATACTATACTCACCACTTACATTGTACGCCACAATTGGAACATTACTATGATTTCTAACATCTCGAATAATATCTAAATAGCTGAGTGCAGGTTTAACAATCATCATATCGGCACCTTCTTTAAGGTCAGATTCCAATTCTCGAAGTGCTTCTAGGCGGTTTGCAGGATCCATTTGATATGTCTTTCTATCTCCAAAAGAAGGTGCTGATTCTGCAGCATCTCTAAATGGACCGAAAAAGCTAGATGCGTATTTAATGCCATAACTCATAATTGGTATATTTTGGTATCCGGCTTTATCGAGCCCTTCACGTATAGCAATAACAAAGCCATCCATCATATTGCTTGGTGCAATTATATCAGCACCCGCTTCCACTTGAGAAATCGCAGTTTTTACTAATAAAGGTAAAGTTTTATCATTATCTACATCGTGTGTATGAGGGTCAATTAAACCGCAGTGGCCATGATCCGTATACTCACATAGACAAGTATCTGCGAGTATTAATAAGTCTTTATACATTGATTTAGCAATTCGTGTCGCTTTTTGTATCACACCATCTTCAACGTAAGCCCCTGTACCACAGCTATCTTTTTCATTAGGAATACCGAAAAACATGATTGCACGAATTCCAAAATCATATGCAGCTTGAATTTCTTCATGTAATAAATTCAAACTAATTTGATAAACGCCGGGTAAAGATTTAATTTCTGTTTTAACATCATCTTTTTCGACAACAAAAATAGGATAAATTAAATCTTCTTTTCTTAGATGTGTTTCTCTTACCATATCACGCATTGTACGTGATGATCTTAAACGTCTATGTCTATCAAATTCCATTATAAAACCCTCATTTCTATTATTTTATCCACCATTGATTCTAAAGTTTGAATTTGAGCAGTGCAACAATTGTTGCCATAGCTTTTGATTGCATTAGCGGTTTGTTTGCCTATAGCAAAGTAGTGACCAAAATGACGAGGTTGGTACTGCTGAAAAAAAGCATTTGCAGCTGAAGCGCTTGCAAACGTCACTGCATCAACAGCATTTTGATGAATACGATTATAAGCTTCATCAATATTTTGTTGTACTGGATGTGGTTGATAAAGATCAATTTTATGAACTTGACAACCTCTCATTTCAAGCGTTTGTTGTAACAACGGTCGTGCTAACTTGCTGGACGGCAAAAGGATTTGTAGTCCACTGACTACCGGGAATTCTTTTAAAAAGCCCTCTTGAGAATAGTCAGATGGATAAAAGTGGACATCTAAATGATTAGATTCACAAAATGCCTTCGTTTTTTGCCCAATGACTGCAAGATGGCGATAATTTAGTTGCTCCATATAAGGTAAAAAGTATCGAACAGCATTTTGAGAAGTCAAAATGAGCCAGTCGTAGTGCGTATCTAACAAGTGCGTATCAAAAGATAAAGTTTGCATCTCTACAAATGGCAAATGTTGAATTTCAACTCGTTCATCTACATACGGCTTTGTTTGTGTCATCACTACGACTGGCTTCATTTTATACACCTTCTTTATTCTTCGTTTAATGCTGCTATAATTTGATCTGCACCTTGGGCTTTTAATGTTTGACTCACTTTATTTCCCAATCCAACAGGTTGATCCCCTATTTCAGTGTGCTCAAAGCGTTGTGTACCATCTGGAGACATGATTAAACCTGTAAAATGGATACGTTGTTTGTCATCTTTATACGCATAGCCACCAATTGGGACTTGGCAACTTCCATTCATTTCCTTCAAGAATGTACGTTCTGCAGCAACACAGTCAGCCACATCTTGATTATGTACCTTAGCAAGTAATGCCAATAATTCATAATCGTCTGATCGACACTCAATACCCAGTGCACCTTGACCAATCGCTGGAACAAGTTGTCCGTTATCAAGGTAAGACGTGACGATATCGTCAGACCAACCCATTCGTTTTAAACCTGCTGCAGCTAAAATAATCGCATCATAATCCTCTGAATGGAGCTTCTTTAATCGCGTATCGATATTGCCTCTTATCCATTTAATCTCGAGTTTTGGGTATTTCGCTAAAATTTGTGCACCACGTCGCAGTGAACTAGTACCAATAATACTACCATCAGGCAACTCATTGAGTGGCACATGATTTTTAGCGATATAAGCATCAAAAGGATTCTCTCGATCCGGGATACACCCTAATGTAAGACCTTCAGGTAATTCACTAGGCACATCCTTTAACGAGTGTATCGCAAAGTCGATTTGATGATTAAATAATTCATTTTGAATTTCTTTTACAAATAAGCCTTTGCCACCTACTTTTGATAACTGTCTATCGACTATTTGATCGCCTTTAGTTACAATTTCTTTAATTTCAATATCCAAATCAGGCTCAATTGCTTTTAAACGATCGATAAACTGTTGACTTTGGGTAAGCGCAAGTTGGCTTCTTCTTGAACCGACAATTAGTTTACGCATTGAGTTTTCCTCCAATAAAAATTCGTTACACACCTGTCCATTGATGGAACGTTGATAATTGAGTGACGACAATCAAGTTAAACATACAGCCTAAAAATAACATAATATTCAACTGAATTAAAAAGTATTGCTTAAATCGATGTGTGAGTCGTAAAGCAATAAATATAGAATAAGCCACAAAAATAATTAATGATGAGATAACTTTCAAATCGGCGAAAATATGGAAACCGATTGAATTCATTCCCCATAATATTCCTAATAACAAGCTTATAAACATAATGATTGTGCCAACAAGAGAACTGTAAAATACAATTTTTTCAAGTGTTCCGATACTACTTATTCGAAAATAATTTTGATTAAAACGCTTTTGTTTTAAATTACGATATTGAATCAAATAGATGATTGCATTTACAAATGCAACTGCAAAGATCACATAGCTTAGTAAAGCGAGTGATATATGGAAAACAAGGAGCTCATTCATGACTGTGAGTCGCGTTCCGCCCATTTTAAATTGTTGTGGATGAAACGTATGAATGGTCATAAAGATAAAACCAATTACATTTAAAAATGCAATCATAAAGTCAGATTGTCGCATCACTGACATAATGAAAGTAATTGTCAGTATTAACCACGTTAAAACATAAAAACTCTCTACTAGAGATGTTAACGGCAGTTGTTTTTGCCATGTAATAAACATAGTTAAAGAGACTGTTTGACAAAACCAAACAATCCCTAATGCATAAAAACCAATATTTTGCACACGATAATTTTTTTGGAACACGTCTATAATTAAACAAACCATGCTCACTAAATAAATCAATAATATTATTTCATGAAACCGTATAAAAAAGGTCTCTTCCATAGCATCACCGCTTGTTAAGTTTCAAAATTAAGTAATCTCTCTCTTAAAAGTGTTCTTTTTTTCTCAATGGCTTGAGATTTATAATCCGCTTCAACTTCTAAATCAAAAATTTCTTTAAATAATTGAAGCTTAGCATCGGCGTTTCGATCGTCACTTATTTCTTTGGCTTGCTTGATTGGGTCTTTCAACATTTGATTAATAATACTTTTCGTATGTTTAGAAACAACTTTACGATCACGTTCAGACATATTAGGTAACTTACGGTCTATGCTATCCATCGTCTCTTGTTGAATTAACATTGCTTTTTCTCGTAAAGCACGAATAACAGGAACAACGCCTAACATTCTCACCCATTCATTATGTTTTTCAATTTCAGACGGTATACGCGCTAAGATTTGGTCTGCTGCTTTACGACGTTCACGTAAATTTGCATCAACGAGACCTTTTAAATCATCAACATCGTAAATAAACAACTCTGTATCATTTGCTTCAAATGGTTCGATATCTCTCGGAACTGCAATATCAATGAGTACTTTTTGAGCTGTTTTCGCCACAGCCTGACACATTTCTAACATGTCTTGCGTAATAATAAATTGTTCAGAACTTGTAGAACTGATTACGATATCTGATTTCACGAGAAAATCACCTAACGCATCCCATTCAGCATAATGAACCCCGTATTGATCCGCTAATGATTTTGCGCGTGATAATGTACGATTAATTATCGTAATCTCACTTACACCAGCACCTTTTAAATTGAGCAATGACAATTCCGCCATTTCACCAGCGCCAATCACTAACGCATGCTTTTTATTAAGTTTACCGAACATCTTTTTCGCAAGTTCCACAGCACCGTAAGATACACTAATTGTGTTGTCAGCGATATCTGTTTCATGGTGTGCCTTTTTACTAAAAGTAATCGCTTGCTTAAACAACTCATTAAATATAGTGCCCGTAGTTCCTGCTTTTTGAGCTGTAAAGAAAGCATCTCTCATTTGACCAAGTATCTGAGTTTCTCCTAGGACAATTGAATCTAACCCAGAAGCAACTTTAAATAGATGTTCAATAGCATCATTTTCTGTTTTAACTTCAGAAATGGCTTTTATCTCATCTACCTCAAAATTAAATTGTCTCGCCAAAAATCTTTGAATGTAATAACGGCCCGTATGAATTTGATCGACTACAGCATAGACTTCAGTACGGTTACAAGTTGATAAGATCACGTTCTCTAATATAGACTTTGTTTCAAATAGTGATTCGTGGACGCTAAGCATATTTTCTTCTTTAAATGCTAGCTTCTCACGACATGTAACATCAGCTGTTCGATGATTTACACTTACTGCTATTAAATACATGTTTATGCCCCCATATAATCTACAATAACTACATTATAACACAGATTAGATTCATTCTAATTAAAAAAAGAAACTTTAATTTGATGATTTAAAGATTTATTGAAGCACGAATGACTTAGGGTTAGAAAAGAAAGATAAAATGGCTTCGTTATAAAACCTCATCTTATGCTGTCCTTACGTATATTGACATGCTTTAATAAAATAACATATGTACTTCGAAGTCGTCTTTATGCTTCTAAAAATTCTTGGATTGTAGACCAAATCAAATCTTGCTTCTTTTTCTCAATTGAAGAATAACTAATAATTTGATCCCCTTTTTCCAACTTTAGTTTTTCTTTAATGATTTTAATATGCTTTTGGACTTTCCCTTTTGGAATTTTATCTTCTTTTGTCGCAATGATTAATGTTGGGATGTCATAGTACTTTAAAAAATCATACATGAGCACATCATCTTCAGTCGGCGGATGACGAAGGTCAACAAGTTGTATCACTAGTTTTAACTGTTCTCGTGTTGTGATATAAGTTTCAATCATTTTACCAAATGCTTCACGCTGTTTTTTACTTACTTTGGCATACCCATAACCTGGCACATCAACAAAAATTAATTGTTCATCAATATTGAAAAAGTTGAGTGTTTGTGTTTTACCTGGCTGTTGTGAAGTTCTAGCCATATTTTTGCGTCCAATCATGCTATTGATAAATGTCGATTTACCAACGTTAGAGCGCCCGCTTAGTGCCACTTCGGGCAAACCGAGATCGGGATATTGTTCTGGCTTTACTGCACTTATTAATAAATCGACATGGTTTGGATTAATTTTCATTTTAATTTCACCTCTTTTATTTTTATTATAAAAAAAGCTGAGACATAATCCATTTGATTATGAGACTCAGCTTTGCAACAATAAACAAAAACATGCGCAAACTTAAAAAAGAAATAAATTTCGGAACAACCTTTTATCCCATTATTCTTTTAAATTTACCCTTGGCTTATGCAGAAGTTTTTGTCACGTTAACGAGATTACCTTCAGAATCATAGAGTTCTGGCTCAGTTTCATTAACAATTGTTTCTTTAGTAATAACAACTTTCACGACATCTTCAGTCGAAGGAATATCGTACATGATATCTATCAATGCTTCTTCAATAATAGAGCGTAGACCACGTGCACCTGTTTTACGTTCTATTGCTTTTTCACTTATTGCTGCTAATGCTTCGTCAGTAAACTCTAAAGAGACACCATCTAATTCAAGCATTTTTGTATACTGCTTAACAAGTGCATTTTTAGGTTGCGTTAAAATATTTTTAAGCGCTTCGACATCTAATGTTTCAAGGTTTGCAACAATAGGTACACGACCAATAAACTCAGGAATTAAGCCATACGTTTGTAAATCTTCTGGTCGAATTTGTTCGAGTAAACTCGCTTCATCATAATTTGAAACTTCGTTACTTGCGAAACCGATAACTTTTTCACCTAGGCGGCGTTTAATGACTTCGTTAATACCATCAAATGCACCACCTAAAATAAAGAGAATATTTGTTGTGTCAATTTGAATAAACTCTTGGTTCGGATGCTTACGTCCACCTTGTGGCGGTACACTTGCAGTTGTACCTTCTAAGATTTTGAGCAATGCCTGTTGGACACCTTCGCCAGAAACGTCACGTGTAATAGACGTATTCTCAGATTTACGTGCGATTTTATCAATTTCATCGACATAGATAATACCTTTTTCGGCTTTATCAATATCGAAATCAGCTGCTTGTATTAAACGTAACAGAATATTTTCAACATCTTCACCTACGTATCCAGCTTCTGTCAAACTTGTGGCATCAGCAATAGCAAACGGTACATTTAATGTACGTGCCAATGTTTGTGCCAATAATGTTTTACCACTACCTGTAGGCCCAATTAAAGCGACATTACTTTTTTGTAATTCTACGTCATCATCTTTAGGTCCTAACTGTTGAACACGTTTATAATGATTATAAACTGCGACTGCTAAAGATTTTTTAGCTTTTTCTTGGCCGATGACATAATTATTCAATTGCTCCATGATTTCTTTTGGTGTGGGTAGTTCTGTTAATTCTTCTGTTTCTTGTTGACTTAATTCTTCTTCAACGATTTCAGAGCAGAGTTCGATACATTCATTACAAATATAGACACCGCTCCCTGCAACTAACTTTTTAACTTGATCCTGATCTTTACCACAGAAAGAACATTTTAAGTTTTCTTCATCTTCATTGAATTTAAACATACTTTATTACACCCCTGTTCTTTAACGACTATACTAGAATGCATTCTATTACGCAAATATAGTTTCTTTCAAGTTATTTGCATTACGTTGCATCATTGGACTAGTCATTAACTTCTTAGCCTTAACTGTAATGTATTTTGTAAATAGCAAGAAACCATTAACAAGTGATGCTTACTACTTTATTATATACAATTCCCTTAGTTCTTTCATATCAATTGAAATTCTAATCGCTGATTCTATATTAACTATGCATCTCATCGAATTTGAAATAGCCAATAAACGAAAATGAGAGTGGGATTATAGAAAACTTTGAGTTCAAGAATTCAATATCCCACCCCCTCAAGGGTCAATTTATTACAGTTGCGCTAGTCAACATTGAGTGAATGTTCGATCTAACCATCGTATCACTCAACATCCTTTAATTAAGCTTCTTCGCTCGCTTCGTTATCTTCGTTTTTTGCTTCAACTAATTTCGCTTCATCAACTAATAAATCAATTACTTTTTTCACACGTACATCATTTTTAACGATGTCAGTATTACCTAAAGTGTTTTTGATATCTTCTACTGAAATGTTGAATTGTTCACTCATATTTTGTAACTCTTTATCAACATCTTCTTCAGAAACTTCGATATTTTCAGCTTCAGCGATTGCTGCTAAAGTTAAGTTAGTTTTTACACGTTGTTCTGCGTCGTCTTTCATTTGACCACGTAAGTCTTCTTCAGATTGACCAGAAATTTGGAAATAAGTTTCTAGGTTAAGACCTTGTTGTTGTAAACGTTGCGCAAATTCTTGAACCATACGATCTTCTTCTGTTTTAATCATTGCTTCAGGAATATCAACTGTAGCATTGTCAGTTGCTAATGTAATTGCTTCTTCCTTTTGTAAGTTTTCAGCATCAGTTTGTTTTTGTTCAGTTAATTGCTTACGTAAGTTTTCTTTGTATTGTTCAACGTTATCAGCTTCAGAATCAAGTTCATTTGCTAATTCATCGTCTAACTCAGGAACTTCTTTTGTTTTGATTTCATTAATTTTTGTTTTAAATGTAGCTGGTTTACCCGCTAATTCTTCTGCGTGATATTCTTCAGGGAATGTCACTTCAACTTCTTTTTCTTCTCCAACTTTCAAACCAACAAGTTGTTCTTCGAAACCTGGGATAAACATACCTGAACCGATTTCTAAGTCGTAGCCATCAGCTTGGCCACCTTCGAATTGTTCACCATCTACATAACCATCAAAGTCTAAGTTAACTGTATCGCCTTCTTCAACTTGACCGTCTTCTTTAATAACCATATCAGCCATAGCTTCTAAGCGTTGTTCAATAGTTTGTTCAAGCTCTTCGTCAGTTAATTCAGTTGCTTGTTTTGTGATTTCTAATCCTTTGTAATCACCTAATTGTACTTCAGGTTCTACTGTTACAGTAGCAACAAAAGTAAATGGTTTACCTTTTTCAATTTGTGTTACTTCAATTTCAGGTTGATCAACTGGATTGATATCTGCTTCTACTACAGCCTCACTGTAAGCTTTTGGTAATAAGATATCTACTGCATCTTGATAAAGTGCTTCTACACCAAAACGTTGTTCGAAAATTTGGCGTGGTACTTTACCTTTACGGAAACCAGGTACATTGATTTGCTTAACTACTTTTTTGAACGCTTGATCTAACGCTTTATCTACTTCTTCTGCAGGTACAGTTACTTGTAGTAACCCTTGATTACCTTCTTTTTTTTCCCAAGTTGCTGTCATGTATAAAAACCTCCATGATTTTTCATTTTTAAAATTTTTCAACTTCTTTATTATAGCATAGGTTGTCAGTGTTTGAAATAATGATACCTATGTATTTAATGATTTTATCAAGTTAAATATTCCAGTTATCGCGCCTTCTGTTTCATATTCGAAACCCATTAGCGCTTTAAAATAGTTCATATAGCCCTCAACCCATGTATCTAAGGATGCCTTTTCCAAAATATCAAACGGATATAACGCGATATTATGCGTATGAAGGTGAACATAGGCCTCATGAACAAAGGATGGCATTTCTGATTCTAAACGATGTATAATGCGTGGTAAAAGTTCGGTTTTGAATGTCGTTTGTTCAATGCCACTGAGTTCACTTGGCTTTATTTCTAAATTGCAAAATGGCTTTTCCACTTGGACGCATTGATTGTAACGAGCAAAACGTAAATATTCAAGCATTAAACTTTGTATATTCATTTGCAAGATTTCATTTTGCAAGAGATAGGCAATCGTTGACCGAAATTGATATGCGCTATCATCGATTAAACTTAAAAGTAGCTGTGTTTGTTCACTTTGATCCAAATAAGTAAAATTTTGTAAACGGTGTGCCATATAATCTTGTCGTTCGTCTAATTTGGATTGTGCTTGATCTTTGATCGGTAGCAAAATTAGTCTTGTCTCATGTTCGCGTACTTCATCAATCACTTGTGTAATCATCTCGACCACTGAATGATAATGTCCTAATGCAAATAAACTTTTAATGTAATAAACCATCAACGTGTCATAAGGCTGAAAACCTTGCACCATTAAAATGTTAGATTCTTCTTTTAGCTCTAAGTAAGACCCTAGATGCCAAAGCACTTCACACTTCATTAAAGCAAGCTCTGGCGTCAACTCAAAATGGCGTTCATATGCATTAAAGGCATCATAGGCACGTTCGTATTGTGCTTGCTTCATTGCCTCATTGATATCCTTCATAA
Source organism: Staphylococcus sp. 191 (assembly GCF_011174885.1). Taxonomy (NCBI): domain Bacteria; kingdom Bacillati; phylum Bacillota; class Bacilli; order Caryophanales; family Staphylococcaceae; genus Staphylococcus; species Staphylococcus sp. 191. Next base: position 60,770 of record NZ_PNRJ01000005.1, read on the forward strand.
GTTTGTTCTTCATTTTTGGAAAAGGAATAATGTCAGACATTGCATTCACCTATTTCATTTTTTCTAAAATCAGTGCACTCCACGATTCAAATATAGATAAATCTTGAATGTTCTCTAGTGATTGCCATTCTATTTTTAAAGTGTCTGTTTCTTGCACTTCTACTTCTTCTTGCTTTACATTCACTTTAAAAACAACACCTAAATGTACACGGCCAACTTCATTATTATCATCATTAATAAAACCGATAAAGTTAAGCGCCTTACTATCATCAACGGTTAAACCAACTTCTTCTTCAAGCTCACGGCTCGCATTGATTTTAATGACTTCCTCGATATTCTGAGCATTAGGAACATCGTTCATATGTCCACCAACACCAATTGAAGCACTCCCATGTAAACGTGCTTCTCCGCCGCCTTCTAATCTTTCATAAACTAAAATTTCACCGTTTTCATTTTCTAATAAACAATAACTAATTAATTGCTTGAATGAAGGATCTTCTTCCATATCACCGCGTCTTTTTACTTCATAATCGGCTAGCGTTTGATAAATAGACTGACCTTTGTTATCCATACGAGGTAGAAAACCGTTAAAGGCATTTTCTTCATTATTAAATAGTCGCATACGTGGCACAACAGTAATTTGCTCATCAAATTTTGACATGGTTAACTCCTTTATGTTTTTTATATATCGTAACAAAATTTATAAAAAATGGTAAAGCCTTAAATAAAAAGACTCTCTTCAAAGTGGTTACTTAAGCAGTATCTACTTTGAAGAGAGTTTGCGATTTAGACGCTAACGCTTCTAAATATAATTATTTTAAAGCTGCTTTAGCTTGGTTGACTAATTCAGCAAATGCTTTTTCGTCAGAAATTGCGATTTCTGATAACATTTTACGGTTAATATCGATACCCGCTTGTTTTAAACCGTTCATTAAACGAGAGTAACTCATATCATGTTGACGTGCAGCAGCATTGATACGTGTAATCCATAATTTACGGAAATCACGTTTTCTTTGACGACGGTCACGGAATGCATATTGACCTGATTTCATAACTTGTTGTTTTGCAACTTTATATAATGTGCTTTTCGCACCGAAGTAACCTTTAGCTAATTTGATTGTCTTTTTACGACGCGCTCTTGTTACCGTTCCACCTTTAACACGTGGCATAATAAATTCCTCCTTTTGTCTCTAGGGTATGCTCTGTCATACCTCATCTCAATCTTTTATTCTTTATTAAATATTATTTTACGTATGTTAATAATTGTTTAACGCGTTTTGCATCACTTTTTGAAACTAAAGAAGCTTTACGCAATTTACGTTTTTGCTTTGTAGATTTGTTTGCGAATAAGTGAGACGTATAAGCTCTAGAACGTTTAAGTTGACCAGATCCTGTTCTTTTTACACGTTTCGCAGCTCCGCGGTGGGTTTTCATTTTAGGCATGATGTTTTCCTCCTATAATCACTTTTTATTTTTCATTAATTGGGGCTAACATAAGGAACATTTGGCGACCTTCCATTTTAGGCTTTTGCTCTATTGTAGCAAGGTCTTTACACGCTTCAGCATATTTTTCCAAAACGCGTTGGCCAATTTCTTTATGTGTAATTGCACGCCCTCTGAAACGAATTGAAACTTTAACTTTATCACCTTTAGTTAAAAATTTGCGTCCGTTTTTAAGCTTCGTATTGAAATCATGATCTTCAATAGTCGGGCTAAGACGTATTTCTTTAACATTGATGACTTTTTGTTTCTTTTTCATTTCTTTTTCTTTTTTTTGTTGCTCAAATTTGTATTTACCGTAATCCATAATACGAGCAACAGGTGGCTTAGCGTTTGGAGCGACAATTACGACATCTAAACCAAGTCGGTCTGCCATCTCCAATGCTTCATTTTTAGATTTTACACCAATTTGGTCACCATTTTGACCGATGACACGTAATTCTTTTGCGCGAATCTTTTCATTAACTTGCGTTTGATCCTTAGCTATGGTTGACACCTCCAAAAAATTTACGAATGGTCCAAGCACGAAAAAAAGCGAGGGTGCGTTACCCCCGCTCTTCACGTTAACATGAACATACTTCACATGTTTAATCGTTAACCTGCCAACAGCTTTTTGCGTCGCCACAGGTGAGAAGCGGGAAGCTTCTACTTGGTCCGTTTCGTATTCAACAGATACAATCATACCAACGTATTAAACTTTAGTCAATGCTTTTTTGGAAGTTTTTTTCAATTGTTTCAACATTTTTATCTAAGTTAACTTCTTTTACTGGAATCAGTTTCGTTTTATATTTCAGTTTATGATAAAAGAAAAAGATTAAAAATACTGGAATACCCATATACGTAATTAAGAAACGATTGAGATCAAAACCGCCACCTTGGATTAAATCAACGTCCTGTCCAATAATGACAATGGTGCAAAGCACACCAGCAAGAATTGGGCCAAATGGGTATAACTTCGCTTTATATTTTAATTGATCAATATCATAGTTTTGTGCGTGAAAAGCTTTTCTAAACCGATAATGACTGATTGCAATACCGACCCATGCAATAAAACCTGTTAAACCACTGGCAGCAACGATATATTCATAAGCGTTACCGCTAAGATGTTGAACTGTAAAGATTAAAATAACGATAGCAGCAGTAGAAAGCATAGAAATTATTGGCGTCCCATTCTTGTTCGTTTTACTAAACACTTTTGAAGCTAAACCATCTTTCCCCATTGAATAGAGCATACGCGTACTTGCATACATACCGGAATTTCCTGCAGATAATACTGATGTTAAAATGACAGCATTCATAAATGAAGCAGCGAAGGCTAAACCAGCATTTTTGAACACAAGCGTAAACGGTGAAGTTGCAATATCATCTCCACCACCCATAAGTGCTGGAGAGTTATAAGGGATTAACATACCGATAATGAAAATGGCAAAAATGTAAAATAATAATATTCTCCAAAAAACTTGTTTAACCGCTTTTGGTACTGCACGTTCTGGATTTTCAGATTCACCTGCTGTAATCCCAATTAATTCTGTCCCTTGGAAAGAGAAACCTGCAATTAAAAATACACCAAAAATAGCGAGCAAGCTTCCGCCTACACCATTACCTAATAATGGCGCATCACCTTGAGTAAATGTGTCAAACCCAACGGCTTTACCGCCCATAATACCAAAGATAGTCAGTACACCTACGATAATGAAAACAATGACAGTTGCGACTTTAATAAATGCAAACCAATACTCACTTTCGCCATAAACTCGCACAGACAAAGCATTAAGTCCAAATATAATGACCATAAAAATGCAGCTCCATGTCCACGCAGGTAAAAATTGTAAAGGCGCCCAGTACTGAATGACTTGTGCAGCAATAGTGACATCAGCAGCAACAGTGATAACCCAGTTGAACCAATAGTTCCATCCTAAAGCAAAGCCTAAAGAAGGATCAACAAATCGTGTTGCATAGGTACTAAATGATCCTGAAACTGGTAAATACGTCGCCATTTCTCCAAGTGAAGTCATCAAGAAAAACACCATAATCCCAATAATGGAATAACCGAGCAAAGCCCCTAAAGGCCCTGCATCATGAATGGCGCCACCAGATGTCATAAACAAACCCGTCCCAATCGCTCCACCTATAGCAATCATAGAAATATGTCGATCTTTCAAATGACGCTGAACTGTATTTTGATTTTCAATTTTTTCGTTACTCATTTTCCTAATCCTTTCCCAATTGCTTAGAGGTTTAGACAAATCTTATGTCGCTAGATGAATTACGCAAATTAAAACGACCTTAATAGAAACGAAAACAGAGATTGCATCAAAAACTGGACGCAACCTCTGTTAATTTTATATTAATAGGTAGCGCATCACTGTTGTGACAGTCTAGTTCCTTTCGAATACTAGCCCAACAAGAAGTGTTGATGACCACTTCTCATTTCGGCGACTTTCCCTTTCATCTTATGGTGTCAGTATCATCAATACAAACCAAGGATTACTCTTTAAAATCGCGCCTCTAACTCAATCAAATAATATTTATATTTAGATTATACTATACATCAGTCTTCATGTAGTAGCAATAATTATCTCTGTTTTTTTAATCGAATTTCGTCAATCAATTCCCACACAAATGTATCTTTTTCAACTGTTTTTTGATCTTTAGATCCATATTGTCGAACATTAACTTCATTGTTTTCGATTTCCTTATCTCCAACTACTAATTGATAAGGAATTTTTTTCATTTGCGCCTCTCTTATTTTATAGCCCATTTTCTCATTACGATCGTCGATATGCACACGCACACCTTGAGATTTTAACTCATCATGAACTTGACGGGCGTAATCATAATGTAAATCGTTATTAACAGGAATAATCTCAACTTGTTGTGGTGCTAACCAAGTCGGGAATGCTCCTTTTGTTTCTTCAGTTAAAAAGGCAACAAAACGTTCCATTGTTGAAACGACACCACGATGAATAACTACAGGTTGATGCTGTTCTCCATCTTGCCCAATGTAAGTTAATTCAAATCGTTTTGGCAATAAGAAGTCAAGTTGTGCTGTTGATAATGTTTCCTCTTTACCCATTGCTGTTTTAACTTGAACATCAAGTTTTGGACCATAAAATGCCGCTTCACCTAACGCTTCTTCATATGGCAATCCTAGTTCATCGACAGCTTCTTTCAACATTTTTTCCGCTCTGTTCCACATATCGTCATCATCGAAATATTTTTCTTTGTCTTCTGGATCACGATAACTCAAACGGAATTTATAATCCTCAAAGCCAAAATCTTCATAAACATCTAAAATCATTTTTACAACACGTTTGAATTCATCTTTAATTTGATCAGGTCTTACAAAGATATGTGCGTCGTTTAAAGTCATGCCTCGAACACGTTGGAGTCCTGACACGGCACCACTTGCTTCATAACGATGCATTGTACCTAACTCAGCGATACGAATAGGCAATTCACGATACGAGTGCGGTTTGTTAGCGTAAATCATCATATGATGAGGACAGTTCATAGGTCTTAATACCATCGCTTCGTCTGCATCAAGTTGCATTGTTGGGAACATATCTTCTTGATAATGATCCCAATGGCCTGAAGTTTTATAAAGATCAACATTCGCCATCACAGGTGTGTAAACGTGGTCATACCCAAGACTTACTTCTTTATCAACAATATAACGTTCGATTTCACGACGAATTGTTGCGCCATTCGGTAACCATAGCGGTAAACCTGCACCTACAAGCGGACTATTAGTAAACAATTCCATTTCTTTACCAATACGTCTGTGATCACGTTCTTTTCGTTCTTCTAGCATTTTCAAGTGTGCTTTCAAGTCTTTTTTATCAAAAAATGCTGTACCGTAAATACGTTGTAACATTTTATTATTACTATCACCACGCCAATAAGCGCCAGCAGTTGATAAAAGTTTGAAAGCTTTAATTTTTGATGTTGAAGGAACATGGACACCTCGACAAAGGTCAGTGAACTCACCTTGACTGTAAAGTGTTACGGACTCATCTTCTGGAATGGCTTCTATTAATTCCAATTTGTACGGGTCGTTCGCAAAAAATGCTTTAGCTTCATCTCGTGAAACAACACGGCGTTCGATTTTTTGATTTTCATTAATGATTTGATTCATTGTTTTTTCAATTTTTTCAAAGTCATCACTCGAAACTTTTTCTTCCATATCAAAGTCATAATAAAAGCCTTCATTGATTACAGGACCAACACCAAATTTAACGTCGCCGTATAAACGTTTTAAAGCTTGTGCCATCAAATGCGCTGTAGAATGTCTCAGTACTTCCAAAGCTTCTTCACTACCTGGTGTAATGATTTCAAGTGTTCCATCCTCTTCTAATGGACGAGTCAAATCCACCATCTGTTGATTATATTTACCAGCAACCGCTTTTTTTCTTAACCCTGGGCTAATGGATTGTGCAATCTCTTCTGTAGTTGTACCATGTTCGAAAGCTTTCTCACTTCCATCTGGAAAACGTACTTTAATTTCTGACATAATGTTCCTCCTATCATTGATTGTCGTTAAAGTTTTGAAAATAAAAAAGACCCCATCCCAACAAAGGGACGAGGTCTTCGTGTTACCACCCTAATTTGCCATACATATCTCTGCAATGACATCTCTACATAAGATAACGGTCTTGATCCGGGTATTCATTACAAATACCAATCTATAGAGGGAGTAACACAAAGGGTTATGCACTACATTCTCATCGCCAGTAGCTCTCTGTACCATAACTTCCGTTCGTATCGTATCCTCAAACTTTAAAATCAATATTTATTTATCCTTATTATAACGCTAAAATTTATTTTTTCAATGCTTTCTATAATTTTCTCCTTCTAATAAATATGCTTCACTTAAAGTTTTGACACGTTCCATAATACGTTTCGCTTTCATCACATCTGTCCCATTTTTTGTGGTCGCCAAATGATCTTCTAATTCTTGTAAACTCATATTCGAACTGAAAAATGTTGGGAGTTCTTGAATCATTCGATAATGTAAAATAGGACCTAAAACTTCATCACGTACCCAAGGCGTCATATCTTCTGCACCTAAGTCATCTAAAAAAAGAACTCGTGCTTCACGCACTTGTTGAATACGTTTGGAAGTAGAACCGTCTTTAAAACCATTTTTTAATGTACGTATAAATTCAGGCACATAAATAATCATTGAAGGTACACGGTTATCCTTCAATTCGTTCGCAATTGCACCCAAAATAAAGGATTTCCCTGTGCCGAACTCTCCGTATAGGTATAGTCCTTTCACAGGTCGTTTATCAATCATCGCATCAATCATATCATCCAGCCTCATAGCTAAATCCAAGCGATTACGTCTCGTCATATAAATGTCCTTAATTTTAGCATTGAGTGTATCTGGATGCATATGGAAAGATGTAATCATACTTTTAGCATGTTGCTCTTCGTCATGTCTTATTTTGCATGGACAAGGTTTATAACGAATTTTAATATGTTGGTTTTCTATATAAAGTTCAGGTATATGACCTTTAACAAAGTTTGGGCAGTTCTCGTACGTGTGCGAACCATCATAATGCTTTTGTTGATCTTTATATTCTTGAAGAATATTTAAATCTTCATCAATCATTCTGTTCGTTACTTCTGATTGATGCGCATTCAAAAAAGCTTTTACATCTGGATCATTTAATACTTGTCGTTTAATCTCTTGTATTTTTTGATCAAGGTTTTGATGGTTTCCCATAATACTATTGAAACTTTTCATTAATCTTCACCTGCCCGTCTTTTATTTTTTAGTTTATTAAGAAACGCCTCTCTATCCTTTGCTAACGCTTCTTGATCTTCTTCTTTTTGTTGATATTCTTCTGGATGTGTAATCCAACGTGGCTGTTTTTCTGATGGTGCATGACGGTAGCCACGCTTTTGATTTTGAGCAGTGGATTCATAGCGTTTTTGATTTGCATTATCTTGATTTTTTTGAACTTCCATTGCTTTATCATACGCTGTTCGTGCATCGGTTACACCACTTTTTTTCCAAGTCGATGCAACAGAATAAACATATTTTTCTGGTAAATTATTATCCGTCTTTTGCATCACAAACTGTAATAAAATATTAATAACACCAAAACTAAATCCTTCTCGCCGCATCAATTCCTCTATCATCTCTTTTTGATAGCGTGGCGGTTCAGATCCTCCATAAGATGTTAGCATAACAATCGGACTTGTATGATCCATTAAATCAAACCATTCATCCCAGTTTGACACTTCAACGGCTTCAGTTGATTGTTTTGATTCATCACTTGCAAGTTCAAGATTCTGTGCTTGTAACGCTGGCAATTCTTGCTGATGTTCCATAAGGTAATAGCTTTGTGCCTGTTTTCTTAAGTTTGTAACTGACAATGATTGATCGGCATTGAGTGATTTTAAAATAATTGCTTTCATCACATCCGGTGATAAACGATATAATGTTGCCAATTGGATAATTAAAGATTTCGTTGGCTCTGAAAGAATATTCTTACTTACATAATGAGATTGTAACATGTCAGCTAACAACTCAAAATCAAAGGAAACGTCTGTTAAGTCCAAACCTTCATATTGCCGTTCTTTAAGATTTTCATCTTGTGACACCAATTGATATTTTGGCACTTTAAATACATCTGTAAATTTTTTAGTTACTTCTGTATAACCTGATAGATCTTTAGATGTAGGTATAAACGTTTTTTTAATTTGATGATAGCGTTGTTGACCAACAACCTCGTAAAAGTATATAGATAACATTGGATCGTTAAAAAAACGCTGTGCTGAAGGAGGTGGCAATAATTCATAAACGAACTGAGTTGTATTCTCAGATTGCTGAACAAAGGTTTTTAATAGTCCTATTCCTTCAAGTAAATCTAAAAACTCTCTAAACTGTCTTAAGCCCATTTTTAATTCTGACATCATTGTATAATGGGTATAACCTTCTTCAAAAGATACACCTTCAAATTGGTTTAAAAATTGATATACGCCAATTGCTTCAGCACCAATTAAAGGTGTGAACAAACGACTTAACACATCGTAATGAACCGCATGAAAATAGAAACGGCGCATGACGACAAATCCATCGTGTGGACTTAATTGGCTTTGATAAATGAATTGACTCATTATTTATTCACTCCGCTTGTTTTCTTTCAAAATCCCCTGCATTGATTTCAATAACTGATCAACATCTTTAAATTCTCGATAAACGGATGCAAAGCGCACATAAGAAACTTGGTCAACATGCATCAATAAATCCATCACGTGCTCCCCTATTTCCCGCGATGAAATTTCAGCAATACCGGATTCGCGTAATTTCCATTCAACTTGATTCGTAATTTCTTCGAGTTGTTGGAATCGGACGGGACGTTTTTCACATGAACGTACAAGTCCGTTTAAGATTTTCTCTCTGTTAAATTGTTCTCTTGTACCATCTTTTTTCACAACAATGAGCGGACTCATCTCTATATGTTCAAAAGTAGTGAAACGTGTCCCACAATGTTCACATTCACGTCTTCTTCTAATGGCATTCATATCATCTGCATGTCTCGAATCTACAACTCGAGATTGCGTATGATTACATTTTGGACATTTCACGACTTTGTCACCTCTTCATCTTAATTTTGTTTAATTATACTACAAACCTATTTATTTCAAAAGTTACGCCTATTTTAACGCAATTGAATTCGCAATTTTCCTTATTTGCACAAAAAAAGCTGAGACAATTTCAAAATCGTCTCAACCTTTATATTGATTTTAGTTATATTAATAATTTGTTGTAAGGTGTTCTCAGTCTCATGCCAACTTATTGACACATCGTATTATTATGCGACTTTGACTTTGAGTTGTGATGCGATTTGCTGTAATACATCGACAACTCTTGTGGAATAGCCCCATTCATTATCATACCATGCGAGTACCTTAACTTTCTTATCCCCCATTACAATCGTAGACTCAGCATCAATAATTGCAGAATGCGCATCAGTCGTAAAATCATCTGAAACCAACGGCTCATCAGAAATTGCAATAACTTGATCTAAATCATTCTCTCTAAAAACACGATTAATATCTTCTTTTGTAACTGTTTGTTTTAAATCAACAACTAAGTCAACTAAAGATACATTTTTAGTTGGTACACGTAATGCCATACCATGTAATTTGCCCTCTAACTCTGGTAAAACGAGTGATAATGCTTTTGCTGCACCAGTCGAAGTCGGAATAATACTTTCAAAGGCAGCACGTGCGCGTCTTAAATCTTTATGCGGATTGTCCAAGTTATTTTGGTCATTTGTCACAGCATGAACCGTTGTCATTAAACCATTTTCAATCCCAAAATGATCATTCAAAATTTTTGCGACAGGTGCTAAACAATTTGTTGTACAAGAAGCATTACTGAACACATCATATTGCATGACGTCTAATTCATGATCATTTACACCTTTCACAATTGTTTGCACTTCGCCTCCTTTTGACGGTCCCGTTAAAATTACTTTTTTTGCCCCTGCTTTAATATGAGCATTTGCTTTATCACCATGATTAAATTTACCTGTTGCTTCAACTACAATATCAATATCAAGCTCACCCCATGGCAAATTTTCAGGATTACGATCTGAAACGAGTTTAATTTCTTTTCCATCTACTTTAATACCATTTTCAGTTGCTTCAACAGTCTGATTAAAGCGACCGTGTGTTGTATCATATTTAAGAAGATGGGCTATCGTTTCAGGTGGATAACTTGCATTTAAAGCTACTACTTCTACATCTTCTCTATTCAATGCTACTCTTAAAACCATACGGCCAATTCGCCCTAAACCATTAATCGCAATCTTTGTCGTCATGATAAAAGCACTCCTTAATAATGTGTTATACTTATAGAAATTAGTATATCATATTAAAGTCGATTTGAAACCGTTTTCTTTGATAATTTTTTCTTATTGCTTTCAATAAATAACATTTGATGTTTGTGTTTTTCATATATATCATTCAAATCGTTTGATGAATTAAAGATGCTCTATAGTGAAGGCCCTATCTCTGAAACATTTTTGTCCATAATTAAATAGCTCCATCTTCAAGAAAGTGAGTCACAATTTTATAATAAAAAAGCAACGCACCGTTGTAACATATCGCGCATGCCAAAAATGCTAAATAATGTTTTGACATGCGCTACAACGTGGCGTTGCTGAAAAATCATATTAAGTTGTTATATCGTTTTATTAGAATCATCATCAGCATTTAAATAGCCTTTTTCCGCTAATAGTTGTTCTAAATTTTGTTTTAATTCAAGCTTAGAGCCTAAATTGTCAATAACGACATCGGCCATTCTGCTCTTTTTATCAATGGAAATCTGACTGTATATACGTGCTTTAGCATCATCAATTGATAACTGATTTCTTTCCATTAACCGATCTATTTGAATCGGCTCTGATGCATAGACAAGCCATACTTCGTCAACTGTATCTTCAAGTCCATTTTCATACAATAATGGGATATCCATGACGACATCATGGCCTTCAGCTAGATAATGATCTCGCTCTTTTTGCATCAATTCACGCACAATCGGATGAACGATTTGATTCAGTTGTTTTCTTTTTTCATCATCATAAAAAACTTGTTGTGCAATATAAGCGCGGTCCATTTCGCCATCTTCATTAATGGCTTCTTCGCCGAACTGTTCCTGTATTTGTCGTAAACCTACAGAACCTTTTTCGACAGCTTTTCGAGATGCAAGATCTGCATCAACAATTTTAAATCCATGAACTTCCAATAACGCTGCAACCGTGGACTTGCCTGTTGCAATCCCACCTGTTAATCCAATTACTTTTGGCATAATCTCCCTCTTCCCTATCTTTGGCAAACCGGACAAAAATGTGTATTACGTCCTGCTATAATCGCCGTTTCTATTGCCGAGTCACAAGACGTACAGTTTTTCTTCTTATAAACATTTAAATAATCTTGCATTGTTCCTTTTTGTCCATCTGCATGAACATAATCTGAGACGCTTGTCCCACCATTCAAAATACCCATATTAAGCACTTTCACAACACTATCGAATACTTCAGTTTTTTGTGCATCTGATAGCTGATTCACTGTCGTGTTAGGATTCAACTTCGCATCAAATAAAGCTTCACACGCATAAATATTGCCACATCCGGCAATCACACGATGGTCTAAAATAAATGCCTTTATTGCCATCCTTGAATATTTTTTTTCATTACTTTTAGACAGAAAATGTGCTAAAGCCTCATCTTCAAATGGCTCTGGTGCTATTTCTAATAAAGATGGATAATCCATTAATGCTTCAACATTTCTAATTTCACCAAAACGACGAATATCACTATACACTAGTTTCATACCATTTTCTAAGTGAAAGACCACTTGCCAATGTTTTCGATAGTTTAATATCGGTATATCATCGATTTCATTTACGATAAAAAATCCACCAGCCATGCCTAGATGAGAAATTAACATACGTTCTAATTGTTCATGTTGAATCTCAAATAAAATATATTTACTTCGGCGCTGAATATTTGTAATCGTATAGTTCACTGTATATCGTTTAAAGTCGTCAAGACTTATACCTTTTATAATCGTTGCCTTTCCATTTTCTTTTCCTAAAATAACAGGTTGAGAAAAAGACACATCAATAATCTTTTGGTTTAAAGCAAATGGTTTGATTCCTCTTGTGACGTGTTCAACTTCTGGTAATTCTGGCATTTTCGAACTGACCTACTTTCTATTTAGCATCATACCATGTACGCCCATAATCTGATTCTACACTTAACGGAACATCCAATTCTAACGCATTTGCCATAATATCTTCAACAAATTTGCTAAATGCTTGCACTTCATCTTTCGGAACTTCAAAAATAAGCTCATCATGCACTTGTAATAATAGTTTGGCATTAAAATCGGTCTCACGAACTTTTTTATCAAAATTAACCATGGCCAATTTAATAATATCTGCTGCACTACCTTGAATTGGAGAGTTCATCGCAGTTCGTTCTGCGAAACCTCTCTTATTAAAGTTTCGACTCGTAATATCTGGAATATATCTTCTACGCTTTAGAAGCGTTTCTACATAACCATGTTGTTTCGCATCTTGAACAATATTATCCATATAGTCTTTCACGCCAGGAAAATGGTCCAAATAATCATCGATAAAACGTTGCGCTTCTTTTCGACTGATACCCAAATTTTGACTCAAGCCGTAATCACTAATACCATAAACGATTCCAAAATTAACAGCTTTCGCTTGTCTTCTCATCATTGACGTTACTTGATCTGCATCAACATTAAACACTTTCATCGCTGTCGTCATGTGAACATCTTCTTCGTCGATAAATGCTTTTTGTAAAGTCGGATCTCCTGTAATATGCGCTAAAACGCGTAATTCAATTTGAGAATAATCCGCAGCTAAAATAACGTAATCATCGTGGCTTGATTTAAACGCTTTACGTATTTTGCGACCTTCTTCCAAGCGAATTGGAATATTTTGCAAGTTTGGATCGACGGAAGACAGTCGACCTGTCTGTGCAAGTGTTTGATTAAAGCGCGTATGAATTCGTTGATCATCCCAAATTACTTTTTGTAAACCTTCGACGTATGTCGACTGTAATTTAGAAAGTGTGCGGTAAGTTAAAATATATTCAATAATCGGATGTTCACCCTGAAGCTTTTCAAGAACATCCACCGCTGTGGAATAACCTGTCTTCGTTTTTTTAATAATCGGTAACTTTAATTTTTCAAATAAAATGACACCTAACTGTTTTGGTGAATTAATATTAAAGGGCTCTCCCGCTAGGTCGTGAATCGCTTGAATCAAATCATCCAGTTGTGCTTGTAAATCTTGTTCCATATTTTTTAAAGTCTCGACATCTGTATAAATCCCTACTGCTTCCATTTCACTTAATATTGAAGCGAGTGGTAGTTCAATTTCAGATAACAGCACTGTTTGTTGATGAGCCTCTAAAATTTCCATCATTTGAGGTTGTACTTCATGAATTGCATCTAAAATAGAAGCAATATGTACGTACAAAATTTCATCTTTTGGTACGTGATAAGATTTTCCTTTACCATAAATGGCAATATCGTCTTTTACATAAGTACGTTTAAAATGAGATACAACTGAAGCAATGTCATCTATCGTTCTAGAAGGATCAATAATATAGCTTGCAAGCATCACATCAAAGCGAATATTTTGAATTGCAATCTCATTTCGTTTCATTGCGATATATGTTTTTTTCGCATCATAGACCCATTTCTCGGTCTCTTTATCTTCTAACCATTGGACTAAATCTGAATGCGCTTTTAACTGATTAAATGGGATGACGAAATAATTTTGTCCATCGAACAAACCAAATGTGAGTAAATCATCTTTTAAGTAATTAGGTCCTGCAACCTCAACATGGATAGCTGCTTCTTTTAATTGAGTCAAATCTAATTTTGAAATATCTTGTGTGACTTTAAATTCTTTTGCCGGTGCCTCTTGAATTGTTTCAATATCGATTTCTTCTAATAGTTGTCGAAATTCTAGTGTTTTAAATAGTGACACTTTTTCTGATTCATCGATTTCTTGTGGTCGTTTAACATCGTTTAATGTCACTGTAATCGGGCTTTCACAATTGATAGTTGCTAATTGCTTACTCATTAATGCATCTTCACGACTGTTTTCAAGTTTTTCTTTTAACTTTTTACCAGTCACGTCATCAAGATGCGCATAAACACCTTCAACGGTTTCAAATTGATTTAAAAGCTTGATTGCTGTTTTTTCACCTACACCAGCAACACCAGGAATATTATCTGATGTATCTCCCATCAATCCTTTTAAATCTATAATTTGCTTAGGTGTTAATCCATTATATTTTTCTGAGATAAAGTCCGGTGTATAGTGATCGACGTCCGTAACCCCTTTTTTTGTATAGTAAATTGTGACATTATCTGTCGCTAATTGAGTCAAATCGCGATCACCTGTAATAATAATGGTTTGCATACCTGCTTCATCAGCAGCTTGACTCAAGGTACCGATAATATCATCAGCCTCATAATTTTCTAACTCGTATCGCTTGATTTGATAAGCATCTAGCAGTTGACGAATATAAGGTAACTGTTCACTAAGCTCAGGCGGTGTTTTTTGACGGCCTCCTTTATATTCTTTATACGTTTCATGTCTAAATGTCGTTTTTCCAGCATCAAACGCAACTAAAAAGTGAGTCGGTTGTTCTTCTTTTAAAATCTTTTCTAGTAATCGTGCAAAGCCATAAACGGCATTTGTATGAATGCCAGCTTTATTTTTTAATAATGGCAAGGCATAAAATGCTCTAAAACTTAGACTATTACCATCTATTAATATGAGTTTATCCACGCAATTCCCTCCATTATCGTTTGTCCTTATTTTATCATATTCAGGCATAGAGGTGTCATCTAACTCTTTTATCAGCATACACCACTTTTGATTAAAAAATAGGCTGTTGTGATGATCACATTATCAATCAATACATAAAAAGAATGAGCGATGATAATTAAGATTTCTTTAAACCCTCCATTTGGGGCATTTATGAAATCTAATTGCCACTGTAACGTCAAAATTTAGCTTTGCTGTTTTCATTACAGTTTCATCGTCTCATTCTCTTGTGATGCGCTGTCTCTATTTTAATATTACTCAGGCAATACAACTTTAAATTTTGAGCCTTTACCTAATTCTGACTCTACTTCAATACTTCCTTGATAGGATTCAACAATGTGCTTAGTAATCGATAGCCCTAAACCTGTGCCACCGGATTCTCGACTTCGCGCTTTATCCACCCGATAAAATCTTTCGAAAATACGGTATTTTTCTTGTTCATCAATTCCAATACCTTGGTCAATGACTTCGATAACAGGATGCATGTCATCTCGATAGACTAATAATCTCACAGTACTGTCTTTTGGAGAATAATTGACGGCATTTGTCATTAAATTTACAATCACTTGCGAAATTTTACCTTCATCTGCCATCGCAAAAATATGTGGTTCAATTTCATCAACTAAGCGTATCGATTTTTCATTGGCAATATGCTCTATTACAGAAAAAGAAGATTTTGCGACTTCAGAAAGATCAATCCGATGTTTTTCAACCGTCGTATTTTGCTCAATTTTAGACAAATCAAGTAAATCTTCTACTAAAGATTGAATTCGATTTGACTCTTTCAAAATAATATTGAGAAACATATCTAAAGATGCTTCATCATTTTTCGCACCTTCAATCAATGTCTCTGTAAAACCTTTCATAGACGTGATCGGTGTTTTGAGTTCATGAGATACATTGGCTACGAAGTCTCTTCTTAAATTTTCAAGTTTCTTGAGCTGCGTAATATCATGAAGTACAATAACCATCCCTTGTAAATGTTTTTTTGTTCGAGACAATATAGGCACGCACGAAGTATCGAAAAATTTTTGATGAATATGATTGATTAAGATTTCAACTTGTTCATATACCGCTTTTTCAGTTCGAAAACCTTCTACAACGAGTTTTTTCAATGTTGGATGTAGATATTTCTCATAATCTTGATTTTCAACATTATGTGACTCGTTAAAAATCGTATAGTAAGTTTGATTGGCTACCACAATTTTCCCACTTTTATCTATCATCAAAACTGCACTTGGGATATTCTCGAGTGTCGTGACTAAACGATTGCGTTGAATCTTTTGTTCGCTATTCAGTTGTTCCAATCTTCGTGCTAAAACATTAATCGTTACATAAAGCTCTCTCATTTCTTTAACACTACTCTCAGGAACTCTCACTCGATAGTTACCGTCAGTGAGAAGTGAGGCAGCATAAGAGACTTCATTTATCGGTTGGATATATGTTCGGTTGATATAACGCACTGTAAAAAAGATAAGTGCGATGATAAACATACCAACTAAAATTAAATACTTCCAAAATTGTAATTGCAATTCGTAAACCATGTCAAAAGAGCCATTAATCAATAACGTCGTATCATCTTTACGATAACCAAACCAATATTTTTTTGTTTTAGCATCCAATTCATATGCATTATTGTCACTTTTTAATTGTTGTAAAACTTGCTTTTCTTTTTGTGATTCTATTTTATCGTGATTCGTCTTAAATTCCGTTCTTTGCCCTTTTTCAATAATAAGCATGTTCGTATCATAAATACGTGCAAGTTCTTGGATGCGTTGGGGGTTATTTTCTTTATTTAAAGTGATAATTTGTGTCGCTTCTTTTATTAAAGACTTTTTCTCATACTCTACTGACTTTAAATAAATGCTATTATGCACGATAAATCCTAATAAAAGAAAACTTACAACAGTGATCGTTGTAAGTATAATTAAAAGCTTGTGATAAAATTTTATCATTTATTTTGGTCGCTCCAATTTATACCCTAAACCACGTACTGTTTTAATCAACTGGGGCTGTTTCGGATTCTCTTCAAGCTTATCTCGTAAATGACTAATATGGACATCAACAATTCTAGAATCACCCGCAAATTCATAATTCCAAACTGAATTCAGCATATGTTCACGTGTAATGACACGGCCTTGTCGTTCGACTAAATATAATAATAATTCAAATTCTTTAGGTGTTAATTCTAGTAATGTATCATTACGATAAACTTCAAAAAAGTCTGGACGAATTCTAATATTGCCAATGACAATATCTTCATCCTCGTCTTCATTTTTTACAGAATCAACGACAGATGAACGACGCAAAATCGCTTTGACACGTGCGACAACTTCTCTTGGTGAAAATGGTTTGGTCATATAATCATCTGCACCTAATTCAAGACCAAGCACACGATCAAATTCGTCATCTTTTGCAGTTAACATTAAAATGGGAACTTGATTTTTATCTGATCGAATCGTTTTGCAGACTTCTATACCGTCTTTTTTTGGTAACATGACATCTAAAACAATTAAATCGGGCTTTGTTTCTTTTTCTTTTTGCAATGCTTCCTCACCATCTTGGGCAATCTCAACTACATACCCCGCTTGCTCAAGATTATATTTTAATAATGTTACGATTGATTGTTCATCATCAACGACAAGCACTCTTTGAGCCATACATCTACCTCCTTATGATATTAATTTCATTATAACTTAAAATGAACCCAAAAATAATATATAGTTAAGTAACTTTACAATAACTTAATGTAATGTTAATAATTTCAATATAAAAGCGGTTCGTTATACATGGATACATTAAATAGAACTTTTTACACTTTACAATAAGCGCGATTAATGAAACTTACTTTCGCTATACAAATACTTTAAGTAAATAATAATGATGGCATTGAAACGAAATAGAGCGTCTCATTAAAGGTTGAATTCGAGTCACTAAAAAAGGAATCAAACGAGATCTTCATTATTACATTGAAGTCTCGATCTGATTCCCATTGTATATCATCTTATTGATTAAAGATTTTTAATTAATTCGTCTGCAAATTCAGATGTTTTAACTTCAGTTGCACCTTCCATCAAGCGTGCAAAATCATAAGTTACAACTTTAGAAGCAATTGTTTTTTCAACTGCTTGCGTAATCAAATCTGCAGCTTCTTGCCAACCTAAATGTTCTAACATTAATACACCTGATAATAATACAGAAGAAGGGTTAACTTTATCTAAGTCTGCATATTTTGGTGCTGTTCCGTGCGTTGCTTCGAAAATAGCATGACCAGATTCATAGTTAATGTTTGCGCCTGGTGCAATACCGATACCTCCGACTTGTGCAGCAAGGGCATCAGAAATATAGTCACCATTTAAATTCATTGTTGCCACTACATCATGATCAGCTGGACGTGTTAAAATTTGTTGTAAGAAAATATCCGCAATGGAGTCTTTAATAATAACTTTACCGTCTTTTTCAGCTTGATCTTGAATACGGTTAGCTTCATCTTTACCTTTTTCATCAACTAAACGGTCATATTGTTGCCAAGTGAAGACTTGATCACCAAACTCTTTCTCTGCTAAATCATATCCCCATTGTTTAAAGGCACCTTCAGTAAATTTCATGATATTCCCTTTATGCACAAGCGTTACAGATTTACGTTGATTGTCTAAAGCGTATTGAATTGCAGCACGTACTAATCGTTCAGTCCCTTCTTTCGATACAGGCTTAATACCAATACCAGAAGTTTCAGGGAAGCGAATATTTTTTGCGCCCATTTCATTTTGTAAGAAATCAATTACCTTTTTAACTTCATCTGTACCTTCTTTGAATTCGATGCCTGCATAAATGTCTTCAGTATTTTCACGGAAGATGACCATATCTGTATCTTGTGGTCGTTTCACTGGTGATGGCACACCTTGGAACCAGCGTACTGGACGTAGACATGTAAATAAATCCAATTCTTGGCGTAATGCAACATTCAATGAACGGATACCTCCGCCGATTGGAGTTGTTAAAGGTCCTTTAATCGCTATCAAGTATTCTTTGATTGTATCAAGCGTTTCAGAAGGTAACCATTCACCTGTTTGATCATATGCTTTTTGTCCTGCTAGCACTTCTTTCCATGAAATTGCTTTTTCTCCAGAATATGCTTTTTCAACAGCTGCATCAATAACACGACTCGCTGCTTTCCAAATATCAGGCCCGATACCGTCACCAATAATAAATGGAATGATAGGTTGATTAGGGACTTGTAAACCATTATCCGTTTTTACGATCTTTTCACTCATTGTTATATACCTCCGAATTTTAAATCATCTTAAATGCAATAGGTTTAGCGTTCTTGAATTGGAACATATTTACGATCAACTTCACCCACATAAGTTGCACGTGGACGCATAATTCTATTATCTCTAAGTTGTTCTAAAATATGTGCAGTCCACCCTGAAGTACGACTGACTGCAAAGATAGGTGTAAAGAGATCATGTTCTATCCCCATACTATGATAAACAGTCGCACTATAGAAGTCTACATTAGGGAGTAGACCTTTTTCTTCTTTCATAATATCAGCAATTTTAACTGACATTTTGTATAGATCACTTTGACCTGTCTCATCCGTAATTTTACGACTCATTTCTTTTAAATATTTGGCGCGTGGATCACCATTTTTATAAACACGATGACCAAATCCCATAATTTTATCTTTGTTTTTAAATGCTTTTTCTAGATAAGGTTCAACATTATCAATAGAGCCGATTTCTGTTAACATCTTCATTACACGTTCATTTGCTCCACCATGTAAAGGCCCTTTAAGTGAACCTACCGCTGCAGTGATACCTGAATACATATCAGATAATGATGATACGGCACATCGTGCTGTGAAAGCAGACGCATTTAATTCATGATCAGCATGTAAAATTAAAGCTTTATTGAAACCTTCAACTTCAACATCTGTCGGTTTTTCGCCACGTAACATATATAAAAAGTTTGCTGCATAGCTTAATGATGCATCCGGTTTTACAGGTTGTTTCCCATCTCTTACTCGAGCAAATGATGCAACAAGTGACGCAATTTTTGCTTGAATTCGAATCGCTCTTTCTTGCAATGCTTCTTCCCCATTATCGTCCGCATTTTCATCAAAATGAGCGAGATAAGAAACTGACGTACGTAACGCCGTCATTGGATGTACCTCATCTGTCGTATATTCTTCAAAATGACTGTACATTCTTGGATTTAAAGTCATATACTTAAATAATTTTTCTTTTAATTCAGATAATTCTTGTTCTGTAGGTAATCGATAATTCCACAATAAGAAAATAACCTCTTCGAATTGTGCGTTTTCTGTCAGGTCATCAATATCATAACCTGCATAAGTTAATTGACTGTCAATAATTGAGCTGATTTTAGTTTCAGCAGCGATTACCCCTTCAAGACCTCTCATTAATTCTGCCATATGAATTTCCCCTTTACTTTATATTCGTTCTTTGTAATGGCTTTCATATATTATTATAGCCAATATGAAGCAATTTGTGAACATTTTAAGAACGGTCGTATTTAAAAATAATCTTATTTCAAACTCAGAAATATATATTTCATATTTTTCGAAAACCCTGATATAAAACGTTTTCTTTTGTCTTTTCATCCGTAATCATTACATCAATGCACGATTATTTGCATTCCTTATCATTCATAATAAAAAGATTTGATGACTTGGATTTATTAAAATTTCACGCTTTAAGTGCAATATCACTTTTTATGTAACTCTTAAACAAAAACAAAAGGGCGAAACTACGGTCTAAATTTTATATTTAGATACCCTAGTTTCGCCCCCACAAACACTCGAAATAATTAATATCGGTTATCGATTTAAAAAATCATCTCGCTGTGTTCCGTTCTTACTTATTACGAATTCTATTTAATTTTAAAGTACGTTGGCATAACCTTCATAAACTTTACCTTGCGCTGCATCTACCGTTACTAAAATACCACTTGGGATCGTTTTAGCTACATCTTCAACGCCTACTACAGTTGGAATACCTTTTTCTAACCCTAAAATCGCACTTGAAGATGTTAAACCTGCTTCTTCTGTAACGAGCGCGACTGCTTGATCTAAATAAGGCACCATTTTTTCATCAACTGAAGGTGTTACGATAACAGCTTGCTCAAGATTTTGTCCCTCTAATTCTGATGCATCATTCACAACTACTGTTCTTCCAACAGCTGAGTTACGTCCGATGCCTTGCCCGTTTGCTAAATCTTCACCGATGAGATGTAATTTCATTAAGTTTGTAGTTCCTGATTCACCAGTCGGTACACCTGCTGTGATGATGATTAAATCACCTTTTTCAACACGTTCTGTTTCAATTGCTGTTGCAACTGCATTATTTAACAACTCATCTGTTGTGTAGTTACCTTCACGTACAACAGGATAAACGCCCCATACAAGTGTACATTGACGTGCTGTTGTTGCGAATGGTGTCACTGCAATAATGTCTGATTTTGGTCTGTATTTTGAAATAGTACGTGCTGTTGTACCACTTTCAGTAGCAGCAACGATTGCGTTTACTTTTAGGTTCAACGCTGTGTGTGCAGCAGAAACACCAATTGCATTTACAAGTGAAGTTTCTACAAGTTTTGTACGATCTGATAAGAGCTTTTTATAATCTTGTGCTTGCTCAGCAGCGTATGCAATGTTATTCATCGCTTTAACTGCTTCTTCTGGATAAGCACCTGCAGCTGTTTCACCAGATAACATAACCGCATCTGTACCATCGTAAATAGCATTGGCAACGTCTGAAGCTTCAGCTCTTGTCGCACGTGGATTGCGTTGCATTGAATCTAACATTTGCGTTGCAGTGATAACAGGTTTACCTAATTTATTACATTTACGGATTAAATCTTTTTGAACAATTGGTACTGTTTCTGGTGGAATTTCAACGCCCATGTCGCCTCTGGCTACCATTAAACCATCAGAAACTTCAAGAATTTCATCTATGTTGTCAATACCTTCTTGGTTTTCAATTTTAGGAATAATACTGATTGTATCGTTTTTCACTTCTTCTAAAATTCTACGGATTTCTAAAACGTCACTTGAACGTCTTACGAAACTTGCAGCAATAAAGTCAACATCTTGGTCAATACCAAAGCGAATGTCCTCTTCATCTTTTTCAGTAATACCTGGCAAGTTCACACTCACGCCTGGTAAGTTCACACCTTTTTTATTTTTAAGTTCACCAGTGTTAAGAACTTTACAGTGTACTTCACCCGCAGCGTGATCAATTGATTCAACTTCTAATTCAATTAATCCGTCATCTAATAAAATAAATGAACCGATTTCAATATCATTAATTAATTCTTCATATGTGACAGAGAACTTTTCCGGTGTACCTTCTACTTCATGCATACTTACTGTAACATGCGAACCTTTTTCTAATGTAATCACACCATTTTTCATATTGTGCGTACGAATCTCAGGTCCTTTCGTATCAAGTAAAATACCAATGTTTTTTTCTAACTTTTTCGCTACTTTACGAATTGAACGGATACGTGCTGCATGCTCATCATGAGAGCCATGAGAAAAGTTTAAACGCGCCACGTTCATGCCGGCTTTCATTAACTTTTCTAACATATCTTCTGATTCTGATGCTGGTCCAATCGTACAAACGATTTTAGTTTTTTTCATTTGGAAATGCCTCCTAAAATTAAATAGATAATTCTTTAGTTAATTCTAACATGTGTTGATTAATTTGATGCTCGGTTGAATTGAATATCGTATCAAAATCTGTCGCTGTAAGGCGGTTATCTTTAATACCAACGCCCTTCGCTGTTTCACCATCCATAAGAAGCTCAACAGCAAAACCACCTAGTCTAGAAGCGAGTACACGGTCGACACCTGTAGGGCTACCTCCACGTTGAATGTGTCCTAATACAGATACACGTGCGTCTACATTGATGAATTTTGTCAATTCACCAGCACATGCTTGGCCTGTCATACAACCTTCTGCAACAATGATAATGGAATGCTTTTTACCTCTATCGATTCCTTTTTGGATTTTTTCAGCAATGTCTTGAATATCAACTTTTGTTTCTGGTAAGATGATTGTTTCAGCCCCTACTGCTAATCCAGACCATAAAGCAAGGTCACCACAATTTCGCCCCATAACTTCTATGATAAATGTACGCGCATGGCTTGAAGCGGTATCACGAATCTTATCGACAGACTCTATAATTGTATTCAGTGCTGTATCAAATCCAATTGTAAAGTCAGTACCATTAATGTCATTATCAATCGTACCTGGAATTCCAATCGTTTGGATTTCTTTACATTCTTCACTAATACGTTGCGCACCACGGTAACTACCATCACCGCCAATGACAACGAGCCCTTCAATGCCTCGTTTTTTAAGATTTTCGATTCCTTTTTGACGTATTTCTTTTTCTTTGAACTCTGGGCAACGTGCTGAATATAAAAATGTTCCTCCACGTTGAATTGTATCACCCACAGTACCAAGCTCTAGTTTGCGAATATCATCATTGATAAGGCCTTGATAACCTTGATAAACACCATAAACTTCAATATCATGATAAATCGCTTTTCTTACTACAGCACGAATTGCTGCGTTCATCCCTGGAGAATCTCCACCACTCGTTAAAACTGCAATTTTTTTCATGTAGACATACCCTTTCTTGCATAGTTGTTAAGTTAAAAATACCATAATTTGATGAAGCATTCCATCAAAAAAAGGTACAAATAAAAATGAAAACGGTTTTTTAATATGAATTCATGAATCCGCCACAAATGGCGTTTTCATAACATTTTCATTTAAAAATTAACCAAGTTATAATTCAATTTTATTTTATATTACGACTCCATTTTTGGTATTGCCAATTTAATGTTTAGTTGATGCAATTAGGTGTAAATTTAATATAAAAACAGTAACAAGTGAACTGTATAGATTTACTAAGATAAAAGTGAGTACTTCTTAAAAGGTATTTCAGATTATCTCATTTGCCTCTATTACGTCACCTGTTGTCAAGAACAACTGTACCGTTCAATAGTGTAACTTTTTTAATTGAGCGCTTCAAATAATAAATATAATTAAGCCAAATCAAAATGAGAGATGTGTTCCCTTAAAGTACTTAATCAAGATGAAATTGAAATACAATGGTAAATAACTGCATATTTACTTTAAAAAGTTAAAACCCGAGGTTTCTTTAAAAAATCATCTCGGGTCTTATCTCAGATTTATCCTATTCAAAATTTCTACAATGATACAATAATTATCGTTATACAAACTTCACATTATCTGTATACTTTAAATTCAAAATAAACGATAGATTTTATTCTACAAAAGATCCAATATTTCGGAACTTCTCGAAACGATTCTCTTTAATCGCTTCAGGCGTCATATTTTCAAACGACTTTAAATGGCGCGTGAATTTTTCTTTAATGCTTTTACCTAAAGCTTCCGCATCGTGATGTGCACCACCAAGTGGTTCTTTGACCACTTCATCAATTATATTAAGCTCTAATAAATCATAGGCCGTAATTTTCATAGTTTCCGCCGCAATTTTCGCTAAAGCACTATCTTTCCATAAAATGCCAGCTGCACCTTCAGGAGATATGACAGAGTATGTACTATTTTCTAACATTAATAATCGGTTACTCACACCTAGACCAAGTGCACCACCACTTCCTCCTTCTCCTATAACAATAGAAATCACAGGAACAGTGAGGCCCGCCATATCGACCAGATTACGTGCGATGGATTCACTTTGACCGCGTTCTTCGGCAGCTTTACCTGGATAAGCACCTTTCGTATCGATAAATGTAAAAATCGGACGGTTGAACTTTTCCGCTTCTTTCATCAACCTTAAAGCCTTACGATAGCCTTCTGGATGAGCCATACCGAAGTTACGATAAATATTATCTTTCGTATCTTTCCCGCGTTGATGTCCAATTACTGTTACTGGACGGCCATCTAAATAAGCTAATCCACCGATAATCGCCGGATCATCTCTGAAATTTCGATCACCGTGTAATTCAATGAAATCATCAAATATAAATGGAATATAGTCCAAAACAGTGGGTCTCTCAGGTAATCTTGCTATTTGTACACGATCCCAAGGTTTCAAAGATGTATAAATTTTTTCTTTTTCTGTTTGTAATGCTGCTTCAAGAATCTCAATTTCATCAGACAAATCAACATCATTTTTTGCCTGAGTCTCCTGTAAAGATTCAATTTTGTTCATAATATCTTGAATTGGTTTTTCAAAATCAAGCATTACTTTTTCACCTCACGATGCATATCAAATAATGTAGCAAGTGTTTTTTTCATTTCGCTACGGTGTACAACCTTGTCCAATTGGCCATGTTCCAATAAAAATTCAGCAGTTTGAAAATCATCAGGTAGTTTTTCGTTAATCGTTTGTTCAATCACGCGTCGACCTGCAAAGCCAATCAGAGCTTTTGGCTCAGCTAGATTGATATCTCCAATAGAAGCGAAACTTGCAGAAACCCCACCAGTTGTTGGATGTGTCATATAAGAAATAAATAATAAGCCAGCATTTGAGTGCTTTTCTAAAGATACACTCGTTTTAGCCATTTGCATCAAAGAAATAATACCTTCTTGCATGCGAGCACCGCCAGAAGCCGTGAATAAAACAAACGGCAAACGTTCTTCGGTACAATGGTCAACAATACGACAAATTTTTTCCCCGACAACTGAACCCATACTCCCCATTCTGAATCTTGGGTCCATGACACCTACTCCAAATTTATTCCCATTAAGTTCAGCAGTGCCTGTTACAATTGCTTCATTTAATCCTGTTTTTTCTTGGTCTTTTTCAAGTTTTTCTTCATAGCCAGGAAAGTTTAATGGATTTGCAGAGGTCATCCCCTTATCAAATTCTTCAAAAGTCCCTTCATCCGCAATGGCATCGATTCGATCATATGCAGAAAGTTGTATATGATGATCACAATTAAAACAAACATTTAAGTTTTCAGTTAGCTCTTTTGTATACATAATCTTTTTGCAGTTAGGACATTTTGTCATGATGCCTTCTGGAACTTCATTCTGTTTTGAATCTTGAACCGTAACATATTTCTTCTTTTTAGAATTACGATTAAAAAAATCTTTGAACATCTCTATTACCTCCACATAACCATTGGCTACCAATCAGCTTATTTTGACTTTTTTAAATCAGTAAGTGATAACGTTTTTTCGTATACCGCTTCTGGATCAACTTCGATTCTAGCGACACCTGATTCCATTGCAGCGCGTGCAACTTCTCTTGCAACTGAAGGTGCTACACGATAATCGAATGGTCCAGGAATCACATAATCTGCATTTCTTTCTTCATCTGTTATTAAATTTGCAATCGCTTCAACAGCAGCTTGTTTCATATCTTCATTGATATGTGTTGCGCGAACATCTAACGCACCGCGGAATATCCCTGGAAAAGCGAGTACGTTATTGATTTGATTTGGAAAATCAGAACGGCCTGTACCGATGACTTTAGCCCCTGCATTTTTAGCTTTATCTGGTGTGATTTCTGGATTTGGATTAGCCATCGCAAAAATAATAGCATCTTCATTCATTGATTTCACCATGTCTTCTGAAAGCGCATCTGCAACTGATACACCAATGAAGACATCTGAGTCTTTAATGACGTCTTCTAATTGACCTTCTTGCTTGTCTTTATTTGTCCATTTCGCAACAGTTTCTTTAGTAGGGTTCATACCATATGATCTACCTTCGAAAATAGCACCCTTTGAGTCGCACATAATCATATTTCGAACACCATAGGAATATAATAATTTAACAATAGCAATACCTGCTGCGCCTGCACCATTTAAAATCACTTTAATGTCAGCTAAGTCTTTGTTTACAATTCTAAGCGCATTAATAAGCCCAGCAACAGTTACGATTGCTGTTCCATGTTGATCATCATGAAAAACAGGGATTTTTGTTTCTTTTTTCAAACGTGCTTCGATTTCAAAACAACGCGGTGCAGAAATGTCTTCTAAATTGACGCCACCAAAATTAGGTTCTAAAAGTTTAACGGTACGGATAATTTCTTCTGTATCATTCGTTGATAGAGATAACGGAATTGCATCAACACCAGCAAAACTTTTAAATAACACAGCCTTACCTTCCATAACAGGGATACTAGCTTCGGCGCCAATGTTTCCTAATCCTAGAACAGCTGTCCCATCTGAAATGACAGCTACAGTATTACTTTTCATTGTGTAATCATAGACACGGCTTGGTCGTTCATGAATATCTTTACAGGGTTCAGCTACCCCAGGTGAATAGGCCAAACTAAGTTCTTCTTTATTTGTTACTTTAACCTTTGGACAAACAGCTAGTTTACCTTGATTTTCTTTATGCATATGCAATGCATCGTCTCTTAAAGACATTCACCATCATCTCCAATTATAAATTCATTATTTTATGAATAAGTCCTTATTTTATCGCCATTATAATATAGCACATTCTAAAAACATGTCAAAGTGACCTTCTGCCACGGAGTACATAGAGGGTACCCTACAAAATTATATACCATTATAACAAACGAATATGTTGTGGTTCAATCGCTTTTAATAACTGGGTCAGTTGCTCAGAGTTCTTTTCAATATGACCTATAGGTTGAAATTGATTCGATGATTCGTTGTAAAAGTAGACGGGCACTGTAGCTTTCGATTGTGTTGAAAACAGTTGATTTTGTATATCTTCCGGTACTTTTTCTCTAATCACGATTCGCTTCACTGCTTTCATCTTTTCCTCTACATATTTTTCAAGCGGACTTATCTTTTGAATTACCATTTGCATCTTTTCATTTCTTTTTTCAAATTTACCCCAAACAATGTAATAAGCATTTTCTTGTATAAGTTGCGCGAAACTTTGAAATACTTTTGGAAAGATGACACCATCTACGGTGTGTTCACCATCATTCAACTCAACAAAGGCCATTTGTTGTCCTTTCTTTGTTCGAATAACACGAATCGCATCCATTGTTACTAAAATAGGTTGATTGATTAATTTGCTATTTAATTGGTAAATTCCTAGATATTGCTTTTTCACAAATTGTTTCTCCACTGGATGCATCGACACGTAAAAGCCAAGATATTGCTTTTCATAGTCACTTAACTGTTGTTCTGGCATTTCTTCCGTTTCTAGGTAATCTCGTTTGATAGTCGCAAACGTATCTACAAAACTTTGATCAATATCACTGTTAGAATCGGTCACTTTATCTATTGACTGTAATAGCGTCGCTCTATTCTTGTCGAAACAATCTAAAGCCCCAGTTAAAATAAGTGCTTCGAGTAATCGTCGCGTACGTATCCGATTAGGAATGCGAACACAAAAATCAAAAAAGTCTTTAAAAGGCCCATGCTCGATGCGCTCTGAAACAATAGCTTGTACACTTTGATATCCAATCCCTTTTATAGCACCTAATGAGATATAGACACCTTTTTGTGTGGCTACATAGCGCCATTGACTCCAGTTAATATGCGGACCATGAATTTTAATCTGCTGTTGTTTAGCTTCTTGAATCATTAATTGTGTCTTTGCTTCGTTTCCAATGACATTACTCAATATGTTGGCATAAAAATAAGTTGGATAGTGTACTTTCAAATAAGTCATGATATAAGCGATTTTTGAATAACTAACGGCATGGGCTCTAGGAAAACCGTAATCAGCAAATTTCAATATTAAATCAAAAATTTGACTGCTCAACGCATTGGCATATCCTTTCTTCATCGCACCATCCATAAAATGCTGGCGTTCATTTTCTAATACTTCTCTATTCTTTTTGCTCATTGCACGTCTTAAAATATCAGCTTCACCATATGAAAAACCTGCAAATTGACTCGCAATTTGCATAATCTGCTCTTGATATATAATCACGCCGTAAGTCCTTTTTAGAATCGGCTCTAAATCTGGATGTAAATATTGAACTTGAGAAGAATCATGACGTCGCCGAATATATGTTGGAATTTCTTCCATCGGTCCAGGCCGGTATAAAGAGGTCACAGCTACTATATCCTCAAAATGCTCTGGCTGTAGTTTTTGCAACACACGGCGGACCCCGTCTGACTCTAATTGGAAAATACCTGTCGTATCGCCTCTTGAGAGAAGACGAAATACTTCCTTGTCATCAAAAGGAATTTCCTCAATATTTAAGTCAGTTTTCATATCATGTTTAATCTGTTTGATGATTTGATGAATGATTGTGAGATTACGTAATCCTAAGAAATCAATTTTTAATAAACCGATTCTTTCAGCCTCAGTCATCGTCCATTGGGTTAAAAGCCCTGTGTCACCTTCAGTAAGTGGAATGGATTCGTATAATGGCTGATCATTGACAATAACACCCGCTGCATGCGTAGATGTGTTTCGAGGTAAACCTTCAAGTTTTTTACAAAATTCGAACCAACGTTCATTTCTATGATTTCGATGCACAAATGCTTTAAAATTCTCTTGTGCATAAGCTTCATCGAGGGTCACACCTAATTTACTGGGAATAAGCTTAGATGCTTCGCTCAATGTTGCTTCATCAAATCCCATCACTCGCCCCACATCTCTTGCCACTGCTTTGGCAAGCAAATGCCCGAAGGTGACAATACCTGCCACACGATAATCACCATATTTGTTTTGTACATATTGGATGACTTTTTCTCTTTGTGTATCTTCAAAGTCGATATCAATATCTGGCATTGTGACACGATCAGGGTTAAGAAAGCGCTCAAAAAGCAAGTCATACTTCAAGGGGTCAATGGTCGTAATATTGAGCAAATAACTGACCAAAGACCCTGCTGATGAACCCCGACCCGGACCTACCATGACACCATTTGATTTGGCATAGCGGATTAAGTCACTCACTATGAGAAAATAATCGGCATAACCCATTTTAGTGATAACTTGATATTCATATTTTAACCGTTCCATATAATTCGGTTTTGATAAATCCTTATTTTGTAATGACTGTTCCAATACACGCCATAAATAATAATCAGCAGAGCTACCATCAGGAGTTTGAAACTCTGGGAGCAACGCTTGATGATACTCAAGTTTTGCTTCACATAAATCTGCGACCTCATCAGTAGATTTCACATATTGTGCATCGTTTTCTGCTTCACTCAATTCATTTATAGTAAACATATGACGTGATGGTCCGTCTTCATTGTCTATAAAATTCACCTTTGTGTTGTCACGAATGGCATTTAAGACTTTTAATGTTTCTTTATCTTCGGCTTTCAAATAATACGCACTTTCCAAATAAACCTGAGGTATAGAACGGTCTACAACAGAATGGTGATCCACATAATATGAACTTTCTATAGGCATTTCGTCTAACCAATGCAACGTTTGCTCAGTCATATTTTTAAAAATAACAACATTATGTTGTAGATAAGCTTGAATATCGTAAATTGATACTTGTTCCCGTTGATTGACTTGAATATCTGTTGACAATTGAAAAAGATTTTTCAAACCTTCGTTATTTTTAGCGATGAGGACCACTTCTAAAACGTTCAGCTGGTCTGTTATATAAATCGTCATCCCTAGCAATGGTTTAATGCCATTTTTAGTACACTCGTCATAAAATTGAGGCACACCATACATGACGTTTAAATCTGTAATCGCTATAGCTGAGTAGCCTATGTCAATCGCACGCGCAATTGCCCCTTTAATTGTTATACTTGAATTTAAAAGCTCATATGAAGTATGAATATTTAAATGGGCAACCATCGTAGACACCTTCTTTTACAATTTATTTTTTAATTCAGTGGCAAGCGTTTCAAATTCATCCCAAGAATGTACAGAAGCACCTGCTGCGTTGGGGTGTCCCCCGCCACCAAAGTGTGCAGCGACATCATTAATCGTTATTTGTTTAGAACGGATGCGACAACGTATTTCTTTACCTTCATCAACTGCAAACACCCATATTTTTAATCCTTTTAGATCTGCAACAGCATTGACATAGAGTGATGCTTCATTCGGTTGGATTTGGTATTTTTCTAATACATCAGCCGTGATTTTAACTTTACAAAAGCCTTTTTCATCTAATTCAAAATTTTGGAGCACGTAACCATGGAATGGCATTAAGCGTGGTTCTTTTTCACCCAATTGGTTGAGTAATTGATCATGACCAATATCATATTTTAAAAGTTTACTTGCAATTTCCATCGTTTTAGGTGAAGTATTACTGAAGAAAAAGCGCCCCGTGTCTCCAACAATTCCAAGATATAACGATGATGCGATGGCTTTATTTAAAATTTCAATGTCTCCAAATTGTCGAATGATATCAAAAATAATTTCGCTCGTAGACGAAGCATTGACATCGACATAATTAATGTCACCATAATCATCTACCGGTGGATGATGATCGATTTTGATAAGCGCCTGGCCTTGACTGTACCGAGCATCATCAATACGTGGTGCATTTGCGGTATCACATACAATAACAAGTGCATCTTGATATTGTTCACTATCAACTTGGTCTAAATCGCTCATAAACTCAAGTGAAGGCTCTACTTGTCCCACTGCAAAAACCGATTTTCCAGGATATTTTGCTTTCAAATAATATTTTAATCCCATTTGAGATCCCATAGCATCTGGATCAGGTCTCACATGGCGATGAATAATAATGGTATCAAATGTCTGAATTTTATTTTGAATTTCTTCTATTAATTTCATAATTATCACTCCCTAATGGTCTAGTAGTTGACACATAATTAAAGCTTTAGCTACAGGTTGTTTTGCGCTTTCCATTGATACTTCAACTTTAGCAAAATTTCTTCCCATGTCTAAAATGGTATAGAGCACTTCGACTTCGCTTTCAATCTGTACTGTACGTATATAAAAAATGTTTAAACTTTCAATCATAACCTCTAATTTTTTATGTTTTCGCATAACTGACTTAATTGTTTCTTCAATAATCGCCACTGTGACAGATTTACTTAAAGTTCCAAATTGATTGGTTAATTGAGGGGTAATTTCTACTACAATTTGGTGGTTTCTAATTTCGATATGTTTCGCAACTTGATCGTTTATTGTTTCACCCACTTGTGGTTGCCGTCCAACAATTTGCATCGCTTTCAAGACATCTTCCCTTGAAATGACACCTATTAATCGCTTTTGTGCATTAATAACGGGCAGCAATTCTATTCCCTCCCAAATCATTAAATGTGCACAACTTGCAACTGTAGTATTTAATTGTACACTAATCGCTGGCTTTTTCATGACTCTATGTAATTTTTCTTCAGGATTTTTACCAATAATATCCTTACTTGTAATGAGTCCTGCTAATTTTTCATAGCGATCCACTACTGGAAAACGTGAGTGTGAAGACTCGTGAGATTTTTTCCCTACATCGGCAACAGTCATTTCATCATATAAATAGGATGTTTCTTCAATTGGAATCACAATGTCCTCAACAACCATAATTTCTTTCTTTATCATTTGATTATACATTGCTCTATTAATTATATTAGCTACCATAAAAGTATCATAATTTGACGAAATAATAGGCAGATTTTGATCATTCGCCATCGTTTTAATTTCATCTGTCGTATCAAAACCACCTGTAATGAGTATTGCACTACCCTTTTCAAGTGCTGCTTTTTGTACATCGAGACGGTTTCCGACAATGAGCAAAGTGTTTTTCGATACATAATTTACGACATTATCTACTTCCATTGCACCAATCGCAAATTTTGTTAATGAGTTAAATTGACCACCTCTGCCAGCAATCAAATGGCCATCCACAATTTTGGCAATTTCTCTAAACGTCAAATGATCTACTTTTGCTCTTGTTTTTTTCTCTATTCTCACTGTCCCAACACGGTCAATCGTTGCAACCAAACCACGTTGATTTGCATCTTTAATGGCACGATACGCCGTTCCTTCTGAGACATCTAAGTCTTTTGCAATTTTGCGTACGGATATCTTTTGGCCCACTGATAACGATTCTATATGTTTAATAATTTGCTCATGCTTTGTCATGTGTCTCCCTCAATTTGATTAATTTTAATATACTACTACATTTGTCACGGCAATATAAAAAGATTCAACCGGTTTAGACATCTCCTGAATATAAAGCCAAAATTTGATTCTTCATATGTCATCTGAAACCAAAACGAAAGTGTGTTTGTTTTTTACTTTTCGTCTTTATCTTTTAATTTTATTCATACATTTTTGATTACTTGTATATTATAACGTTTTTCAAATCGTATTGCGAAGTAATCTTCGTGCATATTTATACTTATAAAAGATGGCATTTCATTTTAATTTTGTATAGACTAGATATAAGGAGGATGATAGAGATGCATAAAAATATTTTACTCGCAGTTGACACAGATTTAAAAAACACAAAAGCATTGCAAGAAGTTGTGAAACTTTCAGGTGAGACGACAACTGTAACAATGCTCAATATCATCGCAGAACAAGATGCCCAAGCCTCAGTGAAAATGGGGACGCATATCGATGAGCTCAAACATATTCGCCATACGCAAATGGCACCTACACGAGAAACACTAGAAGAACATGGTATTCATTATGAAGAAGTGATTGAACGTGGCAATCCAAAAGAAAAAATCGTGATATACGCGAATAGTGGTCAATATGACATTGTTGTGCTCAGCAATCGCAAAGCAGAAGCGGCTCAAAAATTCGTACTAGGCAGTGTCAGCCATAAAGTGGCAAAGCGTGCTAAAATCCCAGTCCTGATTGTTAAATAATCGTATGTGAATGCAATTGTAGTAACTTTACAAGAAGGATAAACACCTCATGACTTTAACCACTCTGTGTTACCATTTACAAACAAAAAGACAAGGATATGAGCAATAGAAATCAAAAGTGATTCTACTCTCAAATTCCTTGTCTTTTTTGATTAAAATTCGACTGCTTCACCTGGTTTTAAAATTTGAACTCGACCTTCATAAACCGCTTCCTTAAATTTAACCGGATCTTGTTCAATTAATGGGAATGTATTGTAGTGAATCGGTACCGTGAGTTTCGGTTTAATTAAATGATTGATTGCATAACTTGCATCTTCAATTCCCATTGTAAAATTATCTCCAATAGGTACGAAACAAACATCAACCGGATGGCGTTCAGCAATTAATTTCATATCACTGAATAACCCTGTATCACCTGCATGATATATCGTTTTTCCATCTAATTCTAAAATCACACCCATTGGCATACCTAAATAGATTGGAATACCTTCATCATTCGTTAGACTTGAACTATGAAAAGCTTGTACAAATTTTAAAACACCAAAATCAAACTCCCATTTTCCACCAATATTCATTGGATGTACATTTTCAATACCTTTTGCCGTAGATAGATAATTAGCTACTTCAGCACTACCGATAACAGTGGCATGATTACGATTAGCAAGTTCAACCGTGTCACCAAAATGATCTTCATGCCCATGTGTGAGTACAATATAGTCCACTTTTAAATCTTCGACACTTAAATCTGATAAGTCATTACCTGTAATAAAAGGATCTATAATACCTGATTTCCCATTCGCTTCAAAATAAACTGTTGATTGACCATGAAATGATAACTTCATGTTTGTATCCTCCTTTTAACCATCTTTGCCTCTTTATTGCTATACCTCTATATTAACAAGTTAATCCTTTGAAATCTAAATTTTATTATTCTCCCTCGTTTATTTTTTTGTCTTACCTTCACCTGCTTTAATCCATAAGTGAAAAAACGATACCCTCTATTTTGCATTCTTTGAGGAGCTAGAATAAAATAGAAGAAAAGATATAAGGAGGCGCTTTTATGTCAAAATTAGATCAAC
The DNA here is from genome assembly GCF_011174885.1 of Staphylococcus sp. 191. NCBI lineage: Bacteria > Bacillati > Bacillota > Bacilli > Caryophanales > Staphylococcaceae > Staphylococcus > Staphylococcus sp. 191. The sequence goes on from NZ_PNRJ01000005.1 coordinate 95,484, forward strand.
TCGTACAAGCATTAAAAGAAAATGAAGCGGATGCCGCATGGATTTCACATCCCATCAACATTTTCTATTTTACAGGATATAAATCAGATCCACATGAACGCTTATTTGCACTGCTTGTTAGAAAAGATGGTGAACCTATTTTGTTCTGTCCACAACTCGAAGTGGAAGAAGTTAAAAATTCACCTTTTGAAGGTCAAATTATTGGTTATTTAGATACTGAAAATCCATTCGACAAGCACCAAAATCATTATGACAAATTATTGATAGAAGAAAGTCATTTAACAGTTCAAAGATATCATGCTTTGAAAAAGGCGTTTGGGACAAAAACATTTGCGCCAATTGATCAAACAATCAAGCAATTACGGAATGTTAAAACAGATAGTGAAATTAAAGCATTAGCAGAAGCTGCGCAATTAGCTGACAAATGTATGGAAATTGGTAAAGCCTTTTTAAAAGTAGGCGTAACTGAAAGGGAAGTTGTCAATCATATCGAAAACGAGATTAAACGTTACGGTGTATCAGAAATGAGTTTTGATACTATGGTTCTTTTTGGTGATCATGCTGCTGCCCCACATGGTACCCCTGGTGACAGAAAACTAAAAATTGATGAATACGTGTTATTCGATTTAGGTGTCATTTACAAACATTATTGCAGTGATATTACTCGCACGATTCCATTTGGCAACCCAGATCAAAAAGCTCAAGAAATCTATCAAATTGTATTACAAGCTGAGACAGAAGCAATCGAACTGATTCAACCCGGAGTTAAAATTAGCGACCTTGATCGCAAAGCACGTGGAATAATTGAAAATGCAGGATTTGGTGAATACTTCCCGCATCGTCTTGGACATGGTTTAGGTCTTGAAGCACATGAGTATCAAGACATCTCTCATACAAACGATCATTTATTAGAAGCAGGCATGGTTTTAACAATTGAACCAGGCATTTATGTTCCTGGCGTTGCTGGCGTTAGAATTGAAGATGATATTCTCGTTACTGAACATGGTTATGTCCGCTTATCGAATTATCCAAAATGATAAAGGAAGCTGTCGCATCGTCGTTGCGTGAAGTAGAGGCGAAGTTAAAAGCGGGTGCACATCGAATTGAGCTTTGTGATAACATGGCACAGTTAGGAACAACACCAAGTTATGGTATGGTTAAAATTGCAAGTGAAATGTGTCGACTTTATGGTGCAGAACTAGTGGTTATGATTCGACCAAGAGGTGGTGACTTTTGTTACAATTGGTATGAATTTGAAGCGATGCAAGCAGATATTCAACTGTTGAAGTCACTTTCAATCGACGCCTTTGTTTTCGGTTGTTTAACCTCCGATCAAACTTTAAATACATTTCAAATGAAAACACTCATCTCACTTGCGCATCCAATCCCTACTGTCTGTCACATGGCTTTTGATTATATTTATCCAGCAGGCCAAACGAAAGCATTACAAGAACTAATAGACCTTGGTGTACAAAGATTACTGACTCATGGCGGACGACCTGAAACTGATTTGTTTGATAATTTGCCGCGCATTGCAAAATTTGTAACACAATCAAAAGGAAGAATAGAGATTATGCCTGGTGGTGGTCTCAACTCTCAAAATTTACCCCACCTTTTAGAGCTGTTTCCATTCCAAGAAGTACACGGTAGCGCAATTGTAAATGCAGATTTCGAAACACCATGAGAGCAGTAATCCGTTAAAGCAGATAAATCATAATACGAAAAAACTAAGCGGAAAGATTCATATAAATAAGGAGCGGAACAGCATCGGTTAAATCACTGTTCCGCTTCTCTCTTTTTCAAATATTATACTGTCTCTTTTAATGCATCGCTTACAGACGTATAAGTGTAATTAAATGCATCAGCAACAGCTTTATTTGTAATTTGTCCGGCAAAAACGTTCAATCCGTGTGAGAGTGGTTCATTTTCTATGAGTGCACGTTGATAGCCTTTATTCGCAAGCTGCAACGCATAAGGTAATGTCGCGTTATTTAAGCCAATTGTCGATGTACGCGGTACTGCACCTGGCATATTTGCGACAGCATAATGGACAACATCATGTTTGATATATGTTGGGTTATCATGCGTTGTAATACGATCTGTCGTTTCAAAAATACCACCTTGATCGATGGCAATGTCAACAACAACAGAGCCAGGCTTCATCTTTTTAATCATCGCTTCAGTAACTAACTTAGGTGCTTTTGCCCCTGGAATTAAAACAGCACCAATGACTAAGTCACTTTCGATGACATGTGCCTCGATGTTTAATGGATTCGACATGATGGTTTGAACACGACCATCAAATAAATCTTCAACCTCTTGCAAACGTTTTGGATTCACGTCTAAAATTGTGACGTCTGCGCCAAGGCCTAATGCGATGCGTGCAGCATTAGTCCCAGCTTGGCCCCCACCAATAATTGTTACCTTACCTTTTTGAACACCAGGGATACCCCCTAATAGAATACCCATGCCACCATTAAAGCGTTGTAAAAATTGTGCCCCAATTTGAGTCGACATCCGTCCTGCCACTTCACTCATTGGCGTAAGAAGTGGTAATGTTCGATCAGCTAGTTGCACTGTTTCATATGCAATGGCTACCACTTTTTTATCGATGAGTGCTTGAGTTAATTCTGGTTCATTTGCTAAATGAAGATAAGTAAACAGAATGAGACCTTCTTTAAAATAAGCATACTCCTCTGATAATGGTTCCTTTACTTTTATGATCATATCCACGTCCCAAACTTGTGATTGACTATCGCTAATTTCAGCCCCCGCTTCAACGTAGTCATTATCCTCGAAATAAGACCCCTCACCAGCATGTGTTTCTACAAGGACTTCATGTCCTGCCTCTACTAACGCATGAACACCACTTGGTGATAAACCTACACGATTTTCATTATTTTTAATTTCTCTTGGAATTCCAATTCTCATACTCCTTACACCTCCAAATTCATGATAACGCATACATTATGTAAGCGCAATCATTAAATTTTTGTAAAATCAATACATTTAAAATCCAATTCATTTTCAAAATTTTATGATATAATAAAAGTGAAATAAGAAAGGGGTTTTCGCTATGTTTATTTACAAAAATATTTTGATTGCTGTTGATGGTTCTCATGAAGCAGAATGGGCGTTCAATAAAGCACTTGCCGTTGCAAAACGTAACGATGCTAAGTTAACAGTAGTGAATGTCATTGATTCTAGAACGTACACATCATTTGAAGTATATGATTCGCATTTTACTGAAAAATCAAAATCATTTGCTGAAAAATTACTGGACGGCTACCGTCAAGTTGCCGAAGATGAAGGGGTTCATAATGTTGAAACACGTTTAGAATTCGGATCTCCAAAATCAATCATTCCTAAGTTAGCAAGTGAAGACGAATCAGGCGTAGACTTAGTCATGTGTGGGACTTCAGGACTTAATGCTGTTGAACGTTTTATCGTCGGCTCAGTATCTGAAGCGATTGTTCGCCATGCAACTTGTGACGTACTTGTCGTTCGTACTGAACAAATCCCAGAAAACTTTGAACCTAAAGTTGCGACTGAAGAATTTTTAAAAGACTTTAGCATTTAAACCTAATCTTAATAAAGTGAATTATATTTAAAGATGTCATTTTTTTAGAGCACATCTTTTATGCAGTGGGCGAATTAATTAATAGTCGCTCACTGTTTTATTTTAATAATTAAATGCATACAAAAACCTCTTCGCCCCTCCCCCCTAAAACAAAAAAGAGGCAGAGCTAAAATCGTTTTGATTTCAGTTCTACCTCAGTCAGATGACTCGCGTGACTAAACACGTTTCACAAACCCTTACGCCATCCTTTTATATTATTTCATAGTTTGAATTTTTTATAACTTAAGTCGCTTATACGATGTAAAATAATTTTTACAACAAATTAATCTAACTCACCGAATGTCATTACATCTCGTGCAATCATTACTTCTTCATTCGTTGGAATCACTAACACTTTAACCGGTGAATGTGGGTAGTTTAATTCAGCTTCTTTACCACGTAATCCTTCGTTTTTACGAGGATCCCAATAAACGCCCATAAATTCTAATCCTTCTAATACACGCGCACGTACTGTATCAGAGTTTTCACCCACACCAGCAGTGAAGATAATTACATCAACACCATGCATACGTGTCGCATATGATCCCATGTATTTATGGATACGTGAAGCGAATACTTCTAATGCAAGTTCTGCACGTTCGTTGCCTTCTTTTGCATCACCTTCAATATCACGTAAATCAGAAGAAGTGCCTGTAATACCTAATAAACCAGACTCTTTATTTAAAATATTTAATACTTCATCTGCAGTTTTACCTGTTTTTTCCATGATGAATGGAATAAGCGCTGGGTCGATATTACCTGAACGTGTTCCCATTGTCACACCTGCTAATGGCGTGAATCCCATTGATGTATCGATTGATTTTCCACCATCAATCGCAGCAATTGAAGCACCGTTACCAATGTGACATGAAATGATGCGCAATTCTTCAACAGGTTTATTTAAAATTTCTGCTGCACGTTGTGATACATATTTGTGACTTGTACCGTGGAAGCCATATTTACGGATACCATATTTTTTATAGTAATCATAAGGTAAACTATAAAGGTACGCAGATTCAGGCATTGATTGATGGAAAGATGTATCGAACACAGCCACATGCGGAATATTAGGTAAAAGCTTTCTAAAAGCTAAAATACCCATTAAATTCGCTGGATTATGAAGTGGTGCCAAATCTGTTAAGCTTTCAATATCACTTATAACTTGGTCATTAACAAGCGCTGATTGAGGGAAAACTTCTCCACCATGAACCACACGATGACCTGTACCGTCAATGTCGTTAATATCATTGATGATACCATGTTTTTGTAAGCTTTCTAACATAATGTTAACAGCTTGTTCATGGTCTTTAATATCTTCTACCTCTTTAAATTTTTCGCCTTTGAATTCAATGGTAAAAATTGAATCTTTTAAACCAATACGCTCGATTAAACCTTTTGTGATAAGTTTTTCTTCTGGCATTTCAATTAATTGAAATTTCAATGATGAGCTACCAGCGTTAATCGCCAAAATTAACTTTGACATGTAAACGGCCTCCAATATTTTTAATTTATTTAAATCTATTTAACCATTAATACAGTTTGATTTCAAGAGTGCAACAGCTTAATTTTTAGGGTGATTTTGTGACAACCAGGCCGTTAATTCAGATAAAAATTGTTGAAAATTTTGTGGATTTTTAAAATCTGGAATATTTGCGAGTAAAACTTCTACAGCCGTTGTGACGTGTTGTTCCTTACGTTGTAAAATTAAGATTGATTTTTGCGCACGCTCATTTTTGAATAAATTCTTTGGTAAATTAAGAAATGCTTGCATTTCTGTTTCTGTTGCAATGAAATTTTCTAACTGTTTCACATGCTCGCCTTCAAAAATTAGGCTTGGCACAACTAAGAAAACGTAACCTGATGGCTTAACCGCGTGAACCGCTTGCTCAATAAATAGATAATGTGAGAAACTGTGTCCCTCTTCAAAGCCTAACTGTAACTGTGCACTTCGACTATCATTCGGATAATAACCAATAGGCAAATCTCCTACAACAACATCTGCATCTTCAAAAGGTAAAGGCATGATTGCATCTTGTGGATATACATCAAAAGGAATTTCTAGGAAGTTAGCCAGGTGCACACTGACTCTTGAAAGCACGGGGTCTACTTCAACAAGATGATGCATCAATGTGTAATCCGTCATCACCTCATGAATTGTGGCACTTAGATGACCTGCACCGCTACCTAAATCAGCAATGTGTAACTCGGACTGCTCTTGTTGAAATTGAGAAACTAAGAAACCTAAAATCAATCCAATAGAATCAGGCGTAATCTGATGATTCGCTTGAACTTCTTCTTTTTGCAATTGATTTAAATATGCAAATTGAAAAGCTTTTCTTCTATCTTGTAATGTCGCTTGTTCTAGCAATTCGCGTTGTGATGTATAAATGCGTTCCATCGCTAAACCTAAATTTTCAATAAAGCTTTGACCATTTTCTTCATTTAATTGTTGCGTCAATTCATCGATTTGCTGGAACAATTTTTCCATTATCGATTTTGATTCTGTCATCAAATCATCCTTTCACAAAAACAGGGGACGAATCAGAAGTCTATCCATACAATTGGGACTTCTTCATCTCCCCCAATAATGACTATGATTAGCCTAATAATGCCAGTTTAAACGTTTCGATAAGCTTCAAGTGCCGCTTCGAAATTCGGAAAATCTGTGCCTTCAGGTACAATTTCTTTATAAACGACTTTATTATTTTCATCTAAAACAAACACAGAGCGAGCTAGTAACTGTAAGCCTTCCATGATTAAACCATAATTTTCACCAAATGAATGGTTTTGGTAATCACTTAATGTAATCACATTATCTAAACCCGTCGATGCACACCATCTTTGTTGTGCAAACGGCAGGTCAACAGAAATTGTTAAAACATAACCGTCTTCTGTACTTGCTTCTTCGTTAAATTTACGCGTTTGTTGATCACAAACACCTGTGTCAAGAGAAGGTACGACATTAATCATTTTTTTCTTCCCATCATATTGAGAGAGAGACACACCTTGTAAACTGTTATCAACGACAGTAAAATCTGGTGCCTGATCGCCAACGTTAACCTCTTTACCTAATAATTGAATAGGATTTTGTTTAAATGTAATTTGTGTCATTTATTGTGCCTCCTTAAAAGATTACTCTTTTATTATATCGTCTTACTATGATGTTATCACGTCAGACACCTTCATTTTCTTTAATGTACTGAAGATATTTATTCTTTACAACTACCGTATTCGCAAAATAATCATGTATACCAATATGCTTCGGTGTGAATATCACCGCAAAATAAGGTAAACCAAACAAGACATTTGATATTAGTCTGCCAATCCATTCTCTAAATAGAATGTCCGTCCAATTAGGTTTATGAATATCGACCGTATATACTTTTAACCCCATAATCATTTTTCCTACTGTTTGTTGAAAGAAATAGGTCATTAATATGAAGTAACCAAAGTATATTAATGCATCCAAAATATGGCCTATACTAAAATAATCAATCCATAATTTCCATTCATCAATACCCGTCAGGGCATAGAGTGGATTAAGGACGATTTGTGTTATCCCCCATAATATTCCTAAATCTATCAAATAACTGATGAAACGTCTCCAAAACCCTGCATAAAAGAAGGCGTTTAATTCGTATTGATATTGTTCTATCGTTTTTTTAGCACGTTGATTGGCGTGTTGAAACTGCCGACCATTCATATCATGATAGTTTGGTTGCGAAGGATTATAGTTTTGCTGTATTGATCTGTCCATCATACGACCTACCCTTCATATTTATACATCGGTCTCGTTTGGGCTTCATTGTTCAAGATTTGTTTGATATTTTGAACATCTGAGCGTAAACCATTTACAAATGATTTCATACCTAGGAAACTTGTTAAATCACTTGATTCTTGATTAAAAGTAATGATTTGCGGGTCATCCACTTTAATGGCTTTCTCTAAATCTTTTAACGCTTGATCTTTATATGCAATTTGATCAATTAGACCATTTGCTTTTGCTTGTTGAGCACTATAAATTCGACCATCAGCAAGCTTTCTCACTTTTGATTCTGACATGTGACGCCCTTTTTTAACAACATCAACAAATTGATCAAAACTGTCTTTATTAATTGACTGAAGAATTTGTCTCTCTTCTTCCGTCATTTTACGTGAACCACTTAAAATATCTTTATGCGCACCTGATTTAATCGTATTGGTCTTAATACCTAAGTCATCCAATAATTTAGAATAATCTTTTGACTCAGAAATCACACCAATAGATCCTGTCAATGTTTGAGGCCCTGCATAAATTTTATCTGCTGGTGCCGAAATATAATAACCACCAGAAGCCGCTAAAGTTTCCATTTGTACGTAAATCTTTTTACCAGCATCTTTAACTGCTTTCAATTTATGATAAAACTCATCACTTTCGTATGTACCGCCACCTGGGCTGTTAACGTTTAACAATACACCTTTTATTGAATCATCATTTTTAATTGTTTCAAGTTGATTTAACGCCACTTGATGATTATACTCACTGCCACCACCAAATAAGCCGGGGGCACCTGTATCTTGTATTGCACCATTGACTGTAATCTCTGCAATTTGATTTGACTTGTCGCCTTCTTGTACAACTGTACTTGGTGCTTCAGCATTAATATTTACCTCTCCATTAAAAAAAGAGGAAACAATTGAGGTCAATGCACTGGTAAGAATTCCTCCTATAATGATGACACTCGCTAAAATAATTGCAACAATTCTTTTCGACATTTTTGACGTCCTTTCCTTTAGGTTACGTTCATCATAACAAATATAAAATTTTTTCGCGATATTTCTCAAAATGTTTATTTGCAATGCTAAATATTTGTAAGACCTTTACTTTCTCTTCACAATTTTCACTTTATTCATGAACGTGTTCTCTTTTATAAAAAACTCTGAAAGTAATCAAATGTATTTTTTAAGATTAAGACGAGTGTAATAACAATAAATAAGACTTTGACATAGCCTACACCTTTTTTAATTGCAAAACACGCACCACAATATGAACCCGCAATCATACTTATCGCCATAATCAAACCATAAACATAATCTACATGGTCAAAAAATATAAAGAGCAATAATGCACCTAAATTGGATGCAAAATTTAACACTTTAGCATTGCCTGCTGCACTTAAGAAATCAAAACCAAATAATAAAAATACAAACAATAAGAAGGACCCTGTTCCGCCTCCTAAAAATCCGTCATAAAAACCAATGATTGTAATGAAACCAATCAGTAGCAGAATTTTGAAGAGCGTTAGCTTTTCGTATGTACGAATACTGCCCCAATCTTTTTTTAATAGTGTGTACAATAAAACAATCGTTAAAATGAAAATAACTAAAGGTTTAAGTAAATTTGCTGGTAAAAATACAGCGAGGTATGCGCCAATAATGGCGGCAATAAATGAAAGAGGAAATAATTTAAGTACAATGTTTAAATCTACTTTTCCAGATCGAATAAAGCGAATCGCACTGGTCAAAGAACCAAATGCGCTCGCCAGCTTGTTCGTTCCAAGGGCCATAGCTGGTGGCATACCAATTGCTAACAAGGCGGGGATTGAAATCAAGCCCCCGCCACCGACGACCGCATCAATAAATGCAGCCAAAAACCCTAATAAAATCACAATTAATATCAGTGTCCCATCCACTTCGAATATCATCGTCAAGCCCCCCTAGTTACTAGAACAAATCGCCATCCCATGCTTCTTGTTCTGCTTGATATGCATTGTAATTTTTATCGACAACGATTGTCTCAATGTTTTCAACAGCTTTGTTAATCATATCTTCAAAATCAAATCCTGATTCGTATTGAACCACCTTATCAAATTGTGGCTCTGTAATTGGATTTTTAGGCGTGAAAATCGTACAACAATCTTCGTAAGGTTGAATTGAAGTTTCAAAAGTACCAATCACTTTCGCTTTTTTAATAATTTCTTCTTTGTCTAAAGTGAGCAAAGGTCTCAATATCGGTGTGCTTGTTACCGCGTTAATGGCATACATACTTTTGAGTGTTTGGCTCGCCACTTGACCTAAATTTTCACCATTGACTATCGCATCTGCACCAATGTTATGAACAACTTTATCTGCAATTCTTAACATCATTCTGCGTGTAGAAGTCATCGTATAGCGTTCATTGACGACTTTATGAATTTGTTTTTGTACCTCTGTAAATGGCACGATATGCAATTTAATGGTACCTACCCTTTCAGCCATAATTCTTGTCAATTCAATTACTTTTTCTTTCGCTTTTTCACTTGTAAAAGGCGGACTATGGAAATGGATAGCTTCAATTGTGACACCGCGACGCATCACTTCCATACCTGCAACTGGAGAATCAATCCCTCCCGATAACATCAGTAAGGTTTTGCCACCTGTGCCTACAGGAAGTCCTCCAATAGCGGGGATAATGCGATCATACATATAGATAGCATCTTTCCTGACTTCTATTTTAATTTCATGTTTCGGGTTTTTTACATCCACTTTTAATTGCGGTGTACTTTTGAGTACTTCACCGCCGACCATGCGTTGAATTGCAAACGTTTCATGTTCAAACGTTTTATCAGAGCGTTTAACATCAATTTTGAATGTGTCGCCTTCTTGATAACTTTCTGCAAAAAGCTTCGCATGCTGATAAACCGCATCCATTGATTTTTCGATTTTTAAAACAGGGCTGATTGAATGTACACCGAACACTTTAGATATTCTTGACATCATCTCTTCAATATCTGCATTCGGCTCTAATTGTATATACATCCGGTCACGATTCGCTGTAACATCATACCCTTGTAACGGCATGAGTGCACGTTTCACATTTGAACGTAATTGACTTACAAATGTTTTTCGGTTTCCTCCTTTTAATGTTAGCTCACCATATCTAACTAAAATATGATCATAAATCATTTTAACAACTCCTTAACTTCCCGATATACCAAATCAAAAATATATTTAAATTGCTCAATGTCTTCATCACGTGTATATTGATCAAATGACAGACGAATACTTCCTAAAATGCGATCAACAGAAATATTCATCGCTTGTAATACTTCGTTGATATTTGAATGTTTAGAAGAGCAAGCACTTGTCGTTGAAATCATGACACCATGTTTAGAAAATGCGTTCACGAGTACTTCTCCACGTACACCTGGAAAAGCTAAATTCAATATATGAGGAGATGCATCATGAGGTGAATTAATATAGACACCCTCATAATCTTTTAACCAATCTTTTAATGATTGATTCACGCTTTCAAGTCCTTGCATTGTGTCTTGTTGTTTTTCAATAGCTAATCGAATAGCCTTAGCTAAAGCAACATTATTCGCTACATTGACAGTACCGCTTCTCAAACCAAATTCTTGTCCACCACCTTGTATTGTTGGATGAATGTGATGAACATTCTTTAATACAAGTAGCCCTTGTCCTTTAAGTCCATTAAACTTGTGACCACTAATAGAGAGGCTATCAATCCCTTCCATTTGAATAGGATATTTTCCTACCGCTTGAACAGCATCGACGTGAAAATGAACTTTTGGGTAATCTGTTAAAACTTCTATCATTTCTTTAATAGGTTGCACTTGGCCCATGATGTTATTGACTTGCATACATGTTACCAAAATGACGTCACTGGAAAGTAAAGATTTCAAATGTTCAATATTGATTTTACCTTCCTCAGTCACTTTGACATACTTTAAATTAAACCCTTCTTTTTCAAGTTCGCGCATCACTTCTAAAACAGAAGGATGTTCAAGCACTGAAGTAATAATCGTATTGCCAAACGCTCTTTTTTGGTAAGCTGCGCCTTTGAGTGCCATATTATTAGATTCAGTCGCACCACTTGTAAAAATGAGTGCCTCATCTTTTAACTGTAAAGACGCTTTAATTTGTTCTCTCGCATTTTCTAATAAACGACCGGCCTCTAAACCTTTATCATGAGGACTATTGGGATTAAAGTAAAATTGTTCATTGACCTTAACAAAGCTCGACAACACAGAAGCATCGGGTTTCGTCGTTGCTGCGTTATCAAAATATAACATGTTATAAACTCCCTCTCTTTAAATATCATGTTTCATTGTACTACAACTCAACCGTTACATGTAAAATACAATCGCTATTTTCTAAAATTTATTGATTAAGGTCAAGTCCTGCACACAAAAAACCGAGTGACGCTATTTTAAATCGTTCACTCGGTTTTAAATCCTGTTGTTTAATTGCATTTTATGGTTGTTGCTCTAAAACTTCTCTTTCAATATGTTGCGCGATACCTGGCTCTAACAATTCAAGAGCTTGTTCTGAAATCTCACTTGAACGTTTATAACGATTATTTTTAAAGAGCCTTTCTGCTTCGTTAAGACTTTTATCTAAATCGTGATTATCTTTTCGGTAGCGGTTGCCATATTGAATTAAACGTTCAGCATAGACAGCATTGATTAATACATCATTCGCCTCATCTTCAAATTTATTCATTTGAAGAACGACTTTATTCACTTTGTCTTTTAACTGTTGAACATTAATTGGGCGCTCACTAAAGCGTTTGTTAACATCTCTCACTTCGTAATCAATTTCATTTTTCAAAATGATAAAGCGTTCTGGAACACTTGTGAGGTTAGAAGCAAGTAGTCGTCGATAGATTTCTTCCTTTTTACCTTGGACACGTAAAATATGTTCCTCTGCTTCCGCTTCATCTTCACGTAATGAAACTAAGTGATTTTGTAACTTTTCTTGTTTTTCATTAATAACTTCAACGTGGTCTTCGATATATTTCAAGTTATCTTGTACTTCGCTATATCTCACTGCCGATTTAGCCATTTCTGATAAAATCTCATCATAAACTGAAATTAGATTTTGAATTTCATTTTCAAACTGGCGAACACTTTGAACATCGCTCTCATTTATGTAATAGTTTTCGCGCACATATTCTATTTCAGTCTGTAATGTATAGTTCATATCTTTAGCATGAAATAAATCGCTTGTAATACGTTCTTTTGATTCTTCGACTGCATTTTTTGATTTAACTTCATGCTCGATTAAATCATACATTTCATCAAGCTGGTCGTTGATTTCAACGAGTTTATCATTGGCTTCATCAAGTTCTAGTCGGCTTATCATAGGTTCGACAAAGCTCAGCTCAGTTTTCAAACTTTGGAGTGTGCTGTCCACCTTCACATGATCTAAGTCATAACCTTCTACTTTTAAATCACGTACACCATATTTAAGATCTTGAAATTGTCCTGGCAACTCTTTTTGTGCTTCTCTGATTAAATCAGGAATTTCAGCCATATCTTCTTTTAAATAAGAAATATCTTGATCTAATGCTTTAATATGTGAATGGGCTTCTTGATAATTGCCTTCTTCTTTAAGCGATTCATAAACTTCAAATTCAGGTTCAAAAGCTTCAATTTCTTTTTCCAAAAGCCCTGCTGCTTCACCATATTGATGACGATTGGCTAAAACATCTCTTTTTAATTTGCGATGCTCATCTTTCGCTTTCTCATAAATAGTATCGCTTTCTTGATGAGTTTGAAAAACTTTGTCTGCTTTTCCAATCAACTCCTGATGTCTCGCTTCATATTGATCCATTAATGCATGGGCATCATCGATATCAGTTTGAGCCAATGAAAATTTGAATTTATCAAGATTAACTTCCGCTTCATGAATCTTTTCATCTACAGGAACTAAAAATTCAGTCGAACTTTCTGTCCAATTTTGATTTAAAGCATCAAACTGTGTTTTAGTCTCCCCAGATAAATGTAATGTCTGTAATTTTTCTAAACTTTCATCGTAAGACAATGCGTTCAATTTTTCGCGTCGCTCTTCAGCAGACTGAATAATCGACCTTTTATTTGAACGCATATAAAATAAGATTCCGATTGCAATCAAAATAATGATGATAATCGCTAGTATAATATATAGTGCCATGTCCACTCGTCTCCTCCTAAATACATAAAACCATTATAACGTAATTTCATGACGCATTAAAATAAAATCTCAAAATATATAGACATTTTCCAAATTTTTATTTTATTCGTATTAGAAAATTGCGCACTCGCATTGAGATAGCTATAATATTGATAAAATTTGATTGAAAGCGAGTGAAAAAAATGACACAGTCTACTGATTATCAATTGTTATCTAGACAATTGGATGCGCTTCTAGAAGGAGAAACGGATTTAATTGCAAACTTAAGTAATACTTCGGCATTGCTCAATGAAAATTTAGACCAAATCAATTGGATTGGTTTTTATTTAATGAAAGAAGGCGCACTGATTCTCGGACCATTTCAAGGGAAAACGGCATGCGTCCATATAAAAGTGGGACAAGGGGTTTGTGGCACAGCTGTACAAGAAGATAAAACACAACGCGTTGAAGATGTCCATGCTTTTCCAGGACACATTGCATGTGATGCCAATAGCCAGTCAGAAATTGTTATTCCATTGCATAAAAATGGTGAGGTTGTCGGCGTTTTAGATATTGATGCCCCTATTCGAAATCGTTTTAGTGCAGATGATGAAACAGGACTCGAAAACATCGTCCGCGTCTTAGAATCACACTTGTAAATTGATTAAATTTTATGTTTGACATTTCGTATCAAAATGGTACAATGAATTTTGTGTGAATTAACGAAAATAGCAGTTGAATATTAATAGGCACTATAATGTTCCCGAAGCGGACGTGCCGTGTAACCGGAGCTATGAGGCGAGGACACATAAAACATTATATCCTATTGAGCATTCAACACTCTTTTTTGTTTTTTCATAACAACAAAAAAGAAAAAGGAGGAGTCACATTATGGCTCGATTCAGAGGTTCTAGCTGGAAAAAATCTCGTCGTTTAGGTATCTCATTATCAGGTACTGGTAAAGAATTAGAAAAACGTCCTTACGCACCAGGACAACACGGTCCAACTCAACGTAAAAAATTATCTGAGTATGGATTACAATTACGTGAAAAACAAAAATTACGTTATTTATATGGAATGACTGAACGTCAATTCCGTAACACTTTTGAAACTGCTGGTAAACAAGGCGGTATCCATGGTGAAAACTTCATGATCTTACTTGCTAGCCGTTTAGATGCAGTTGTATATGCTTTAGGTTTAGCACGTACACGTCGTCAAGCACGTCAATTAGTTGGTCACGGTCATGTTGAAGTAGATGGTAAACGTGTAGATATTCCATCATATACTTTAAAACCTGGTCAAGTGATTTCAGTACGTGAAAAATCACAAAAACTCGCTATCATCGAAGAATCAGTTGAAATTAACAATTTCGTTCCTGATTACTTAGACTTCGATGCTGATAGCTTAAAAGGTACTTTCGTTCGTCTTCCAGAGCGTAGTGAATTACCTGCAGAAATCAACGAACAATTAATCGTTGAGTACTACTCACGTTAATCGTTAGCTTATATCACACCAAGTATGAATCCATACTTGGTGTTTTTTTATTCAGAGCTTGAGACGACAATTATGACTCCACTTCCCAAGGTGCAAGCCCTAGCCTATAAACTTCAGCTCATCCTGCCCCCTCAAACATCTCTTCATCAATACTTCTTTAAGTGGCACCTCATTTTAAAAGTATGGTTTATTCCCCTCTTCTGTTCCACAATCTTGGGCAATTCAAATTTTCATAAAAGAGAGATAAATTTGTTGTTTACTCATACACGTCCTCGTCAATTGATGCTCTTTTATTATTTCACATCGTTCCTTCTTTAATTTATACTTTGAGATAGAAACATAAACTGAGGAGGTACGATTTATGCAAGTTTTTAATGAGGAAGCAGTTAAAAATGCTTATCATATTGGAGATGCGATTCAAGATATTGAAGCGTTATTTAAAGATATGGAGGGCGTTCGCCAAGCACAAAGAATTGTAATTTCTACTGGTGAAGGTGCCAAATCAATGCTTTATATGCCTTGTATCCACTTGAACAAGCAACTAGGTATTATCAAAATCACTTCTATCACCCCCGAAAATCCAGACCATCATCGTCCAACGACGCAAGGGACAATCATTGTAACGGATTTAAAAACGGGTGAACATGTAGCGAGTATCGATGGAAGTTATTTAACACGTTTAAGAACTGGAGCGTTAAGCGGTATTGCTACGAAATATTTAAGCCGAGAAAATGCACAGACGATTGGCATGATTGGTACAGGTGGCATGGCGTTTGAACAATTAATTGCAAATCTTGAGGTAAGACCCATTCAACGTATTTTGCTTTATAATCAAACCAAAGATAAAGCAGAAGATTTAAAAGCGCGCATTTTGAAAACGTATTCAGATTATGAAGTTGAAATCGTTGATGACGTGGAAACGTTAGTAACACAATCAGATATTATCAATTGTCAAACCTCTTCAGCTGAGCCTGTTTTTGATGCGGATACTGTTAAACCAGGAACACATATTAACGGAATTGGCTCCTATCGTCCAGATATGAAAGAAATTGATAATCGCATCTTACCTAAAGCAGATAAAGTCATCTTTGATGATGTCGAAGGCGTTAAAAAAGAAGCAGGTGAAATCATCGAAGCAAATGAAAAAGGTATTTTTAAATTTGAAGATTATGATGGCGATCTAAAATCATTGTCACTTAATGGTACATTGCAACGCTCAAATGATGAGAGTATCACTGTTTTTAAATGTGTCGGTGCCGCGTACTTTGACCTTGCGGTTGCTTTAGGCGCATATGAACGTCTAACAAAAAATCAATAACTACCGACATTTTCATTTTATCCATGATTAAAAGTACAGGAGAGCAACAAAAGTCAACTCGACCTCTGTCACTCTCCTGTTACTATTTATCTATAAGCATACTCATACTTTAAATAACTCATTAGGCGCATCAGAAATCATCCCATCAACTCCAAGCTGTATCAGTCTTTTTGCATCTTCCATACGATTAACAGTGTAGGGTATAACCTTTAAGTGATGTTGATGTGCTTTTGAAATAAATTTTTTATTTACCAGTTTGAAGTTAGGATTCGCAAAATCTGCAAATTGAGCAAGCTCTTGAAATGATGGTTGTTTTAACCAATACTTCCGCTTACTTAATAACACGCCTAATTGAATGTAAGGCGCTAAGTCATGCAATTTTTGAATACTTTTCTGGTCGAAAGACTGTATGATAATACGATTAAAAGGAAAATTATGATTTTTAATGGTTTGTATGGTTGCTTCTTCAATACCTGGGTACAGATGAGGCTTTTTAATTTCAATCAACAACGTTTTAGAAAAATTTTTAGCAAGTGTCAAGACTTCATCAAACGTCATGATTTCTTCTTTCTTACTCCCCTCTTTCCAACTTCCAAAGTCAAATTCTCGTAATGCATCTAAAGTATAGGATTTAATTTCACCCGTATGATTCGATGTACGATCAATCGTATCATCATGAATAGAGACAAGCACATCGTCTTTTGTCATATGCAAATCAATTTCTAACATTTGAATATGTCTACCAAGTGCCGCTTGATATGCTGATTTCGTATTTTCAGGGTACATTTTTGAAAAACCTCTGTGCGCTACGATTTGAAAATGTTTGGGTGGTTGAATCAATTTCATACAATGAGTCTTCCTTTCAATTCTATCTATATTCTACTACACTTAACTTAACATATTTTTATAAGGAGTGAGACATTTGGCACATCATCAATTTCCAGTACAAGTGAGATGGACTGGTGGACGCGATAGTGTTGGAGAAGTTACAGGGGATTATATCCAACATAAGATTTCTATACCAAGCGAACTTGGAGGCGTCGGTGTTGGCACAAACCCTGATGAACTTTTAGTCAGTGCAGCAGCAAGTTGTATGACAATTTCTTTAGCCGCAACTTTAGAACGTGCGCATCTATCACCGATAGCAATTAATATGCAGAGTTACGGTGAAGCACAATTTGAACAACAACGATTTAAAATGGTCAAAATCGTACATAAACCCGAAATAATTGTTGACCAACTATCTAAAAAAGAGCAAATAAAAAAACGGTTGTCTCAATTGATTAAAATTGCAGATCAAAATTGTATGATTTCAAATAGTGTGAGAGATAACGTCGCGGTTATGACTGAACCAACGATTAAAATCCAACCTTCTAAGTCATCTTCAGATTCTAAAACGTCTATTTAAGAAATTAAAATAGTAAATAAGTTATACAACGGTATGATTAGATAATGTATTACAACTATTAAAACTATATTTTTCAAAACCTCATTTATCCTTGTGGGGATGTGGCAAGAGCTTCCATTTGATCTCATCTCACATCCCCTTTTATTACCAACAATTCCAAAATTTTGTATTGATACCTGTTAATATGTCGGAAAATTTGATAAAATTAGAAAATATTATTAAGGGAGGTTCTCTATGTATACACATCATTCTTTACTATTAACACCCGGCCCTACCCCAGTACCTCATCGCATCCAAGCAAAAATGAACTTACCTATGGTCGGTCACCGGTCAACTGAATTTGAATCCATCGCTGAAGCGGCATTTTCGTCACTTAAGCAAGTGTTCGGAAGCACAAATGACATTATGATCCTAACTTCAAGTGGTACAAGTGCACTTGAAGCAAGCATGTTAAATATTGTAAATCCAGATGATACAGTAGTTGTCATTGTTTCAGGCGCATTTGGTAACCGTTACAAACAAATTGCCGAAACTTATTTTAATCATGTTCACGTCTATGAAGTCAAATGGGGAAAATCATTTGAAGTTGATGGTGTCATCGAATTTATTAAAAATATAGAGACGCCTGTGACTGCCGTTTTTACACAATATTGTGAAACCTCTACCACTGTATTACACCCTGTTGCTGAACTCGGCCATGCCCTTAAAGCACACAATCCAAATTTATACTATGTTGTTGATGGTGTAAGTTGTATCGGTGCAGTCGATGTTGATTTAGCGCGAGATGATATTGATGTCCTCGTTTCAGGAAGCCAAAAAGCGTTAATGTTGCCACCAGGCATTGCTTTTGTTGCTTATAACGATCGCGCATTAGCACGCTTCAAATCAGTAGAAACGCCACGCTTTTATTTGGATTTAGCCAAGCATCACAATGCTCTCGAAAAACATTCCACACCTTTTACGCCTAATGTTTCGACATTTAGAGGGGTCATCGAATTTCAAAAAATGATATCAGAAGAGGGCTTTGACAACGTCATTCGTCGTCATTCTATTATTAGAAATGCTGTACGCGCAGCATTGAAAAAATTAGACTTGTCCCTTTTGGTTGAAGATCAATATGCATCACCAACCGTTACCGCTTTTGTACCTAAAGATGAAGCAGAAGTAAAGCACATTAAGGCACAATTAGCATCACAGTTTAATATTACGATTGCTGGAGGTCAAGGCCATCTAAAAGGAAAGATTTTACGCGTCGGTCATATGGGCTTCATCTCGCCTTTTGATTTATTACCTTTTATTGCAGGCCTAGAATTGATTTTAACAAAATACCGAAACCAATCTTATATCGGTATAGCAACACAAGCATTTTTGGAGGTTGTTCATAATGAAATATAAAGTTTTAGTTGCAGATCCAATCGCAGAAGAAGGTCTTAAAAGTTTAAATGAAAATCCAGATTTTGAAGTGATACATCATACCGCATTGTCTGAAGAGGCATTGATTAATAAAATCAAAGATTACGATGCTTTAATCGTGCGTAGTCAAACAACAGTAACAGATAAGGTATTAAAAGCTGGATCAAGATTAAAAGTGGTCGCTCGTGCTGGTGTAGGTGTTGATAATATTGATATCGATACCGCAACAAAAGAAGGTATTATCATTATCAATGCCCCTGACGGTAACACGATATCCGCTACTGAACATTCAGTCGCAATGTTGTTAAGTATGGCGCGAAATATCCCACAAGCACATCAATCATTAAGTCATGGGACGTGGGATAGAAAAACATTCAGAGGAACAGAATTGTATCGAAAAACACTTGGTGTCATTGGAACAGGTCGCATTGGAACAGGTGTTGCGAAACGATTGCAAAGCTTCGGTATGAAAGTTTTGGCTTATGATCCTTATTTAAGTGAAGAAAAAGCAAAAGAGCTTGAATTTACACGCGCATCAATAGACGAAATCGCACAGCAAGCTGACTTTATTACCGTACATACGCCGCTAACAGAAAAAACAAAGGGTATTATCAATCAATCTTTTTTTGATCAAGCAAAACCGAACCTTCAAATTATTAATGTTGCGCGTGGTGGAATCATTGATGAAAAAGCTTTGATTGAAGCATTGGATGACAATAAAATTATGGCAGCAGCGCTTGATGTTTTTGAAAATGAACCTGCGCATCAATCCGAAGTTGTGAAACATCCAAAAATTATTGTGACCCCTCATTTAGGCGCTTCTACAATCGAGGCACAAGAAAAAGTTGCTGTCTCAGTAGCAGAAGAAATTATCGATATTTTGAAAAATGGGAATGTCAAACATGCAGTTAATGCACCTAAAGGCGTCTTTAATGAAGATGAAGAGTTAAAACCTTTTGTAGAACTTGCCAAAATTACAGGTCAAGTCGGTATTCAAATATTGCCTAAAGCGCCAAGAACACTTAAAATAACATACGCTGGCGATATCGCATTAGACGATACGAGTCTCATTACTCGAAATCTTGTCACTGGCGTTTTACAACAAGATATGGGGGATCATGTCAACTTGATAAACGCTTTAGTTTTACTTAATGAACAAAACGTCACTTATACGATTGAAAAGACGAAAAAGAAAAAAGGTTTTAGCAATTATATTGAGCTTGAATTAATTAATAAAGCGGATAGTTTAAAGATTGGTGCCACAGTTTTAAATGGCTTTGGTCCAAGAATTGTTCGTATTAATGATTATCCTGTTGACTTTAAACCTGAACAGTATCAATTAATTATTAATCACTTTGACCGTCCAGGCATCGTTGGAAAAACAGGTCAAATGCTAGGCGAACACGGTGTCAATATTGCTTCTATGCATTTAGGACGTACTCAACTCGGTGGTGACGCAATGATGATTCTCTCTATTGACCATCCGATCAATGATGATGTGCGAAAAGCCTTACTAGAGATTGACGGCTTTCAAAGTGTGGTTCAAGTTATTTTAGATCCTTACAATTGATAATATCCTTATAAATAAAATTTTGGAGCGTTCGGGACATAAAATCTTTGATAGCCTTGCCTAAATGCACATACATGCATTAGGTATAGTCTCAACTCAATGTTGCCTCGATGTTACAAATGCGAACTTGAGCGCATACGAAGTCAGACAACCACTATGCAAAGAATAAGGCATTACTAAGCGAAGTCATACAATACGACGTCTTATAAAAAGAAGTGTTAAGACGATTTTCTGTTGAAAGTCATCTTAGCGCTTTTTATTTTGAAATCAATGACGCAACCTGCCCTTTCATATGCGCTATAACTTCCTCTATTATCTCGATAGTCATAAGCCAAAAAATTTTATAAAATTTAAAACGAGTCAGGAGAAGTTAACCTGACTCGTTCTTGATTCTTGTGATTATCTAATTAATCTTTGTTATTGTATCTTCAATCGACTTATATCGTATTTTAAGCAATGATTATTAATGTGATGATGTTAATAAATATGGCCGTATATCAAGGACATTGTCAACGAGTATCTCTGCCCCATGTTGTTTGAGTTCATCTGCTGCCTTTTTGCCTTTTAAGCCGGTTAACGTCCCTATAAATCTTGCGTTGAGCACTTTGGCACTCAATAAATCCGCTAAGGAATCACCTACGATTGTGACATAGTCTGGATGCATACGCCCTTCTTGTTGTGTTGCATAGTCAAAATAATTTTCAAGCTGATTCCCTTCATATGTAGTGATATAACTGAAAGGGTTAGGCTTTCCAAGTGGTTTTAAATCAGGGAACATTTTTTCCGCTTCTAATACTTCGCTTGCGGAAACAATATGTTCTGCATCAAATAAATCTAACAAGCCAAGTGCCTCAAAAGGAACAATCGTTTCTGTACGTGGTCGTCCCGTTGCAATTGCAATGAGATAACCTGCTTGTTTCAAATCTGTTAATAATGTTTTAATCGGCTCAATAGGTGCTAGTGCAATTTCGTGGTATATGTATCCTTTTTTATATTGAGTTTTAGGCACTTTATACTCGACTTTTTCGTATAACTCATGACCTAAGTACCATTCTTGATAAAGCTCTTGCGCCAAATGCCACAATGGACTTTTCATATCAAAAAGAGACACTTGATTAGTATTGAGTTGTTTTTTCGCATGACCTTGTAAAGCTTCATAAATATGATTTTTACCAGGCTCAACATTTTCAATAAATTCTAATGGTTGTTTAAAAGAGACGTGGAAATCTGTCTTTATTTTCCCAATAGCACTTAATGTCTCAGCACTCCAAGTCTCAATCTCCAAAAATGCTTCCCTTTCTTTTGGAGCTATTTGTTTAAGATAGTCGATAAGATGAATTGAAAAAACAACAAACAACATATCCCAGTTCGAATTAATACCAAGTGATTTTAATTGATTAAGAATTTGATCATTCCTAAATATGTGAGATCGAATGCTCGATATTGTTTCATCCGTCAATTGACTCAAATCTGTGTTGTGTTCATTTAATCCTAAATATGAAGAATGGTAAAGTAATTCATAGACTGTCAATGCCGAAACATCAAAACAGCGAGATTCATCTAAGAATACACCATCGACATCAAATAATACAGCTTTTACCAATCCTACCCCTCCTCTAACTGAAAATTCTGACAAAAATATTATAACATGATTTTCTTTTAGGAAAATCCCCGTATCTTAATCTGACTATAATTAAACCTGTTAATATACGCTACTTTAAATAGAAACAACAGAAAAGCATCTCTTTATACTTTTCTGTTGAATTTGAAACCTATTTTTGATTAACATATGCGTTTAATTCATCTTGCAATTGTTTCGTACGAGCGCTGATTTGCTGTGTAATATAATCAACCTTTTCTTGGCGATTTAATTCTTTAGGAATATCCGTAGTACTAATCGGTTCACCAAATTTGATATAAGCTTTTTTAGTAAATAACCCTCTAATTTGAGTAGGTCCTACATATGCTGCAGGTAATATAGGCTGTTTAGCAAGCATCGCAATTGTAGAAGCCCCACGTTTTAAAGGCACTTCTTCACTAGTGCGGCGACCAGATGGAAAAATTCCAACCGTTTTATTCTCTTTTAATAATTTTACCGGGATTTTTAACGTGCTCGGTCCAGGATTTTCACGATTAACTGGAAATGCATTTAACTGTGTTAAAAACTTACCAAACCATTTATTTTTAAACAGTTCTTGCTTAGCCATAAAGTGAATCTGATTTGGTAATAAAGCTACACCAAGTAAAATGATTTCATTGTAACTTTCATGATTACACGTCACCACATATTGATTGTTTGCGGGTTGATTTTCTTTTCCTAACACCTCTAAATTTCTCAATACTTTTACAATAATGAAATCAATCACATTACCTATAATTTTATATAACATTCTCACACCTGCTTTATCATTTTTTAACCCTTTAAATTCTATCATTTCGATTGTGATTCAACAACCATTCCATAAGATACATCTAAAGTCTGATAACATCATACTGGTAATATAGATTGAAAACAATCATAATATGAATTAAAGGAGGAATTTTATGCGAGATTTTGATAATGAACAACAAACTCATGGGACACCACATGAAAACGACAATCTAAATCAAAGAAGCAGTGATCAACGCTTCTCTTCAACTCACAGTTATAATCCACCTCCTCCACGAAAACCGAAACTGCCTTGGCTCAAAATCGTTTTGATTTCTTTAATCGCAGGATTGTTAGGTGGTTTAATAGTATTAGGCGTGGCAGGACTTTTTTCAAACGGTTCACTATTTGAAGGACATAATGGATCGCAAGTGAATGTGGCCAAAAACGATAATGGTGGCAATATGTTAGATGGAAAGAGCAACAAATACAAATCTGTGAATGAAATGATAAAAGATCAATCACCTGCAATTGTAGGTGTGATCAATGAACAGCAAGCACAAAGTCTTGAAGATCTGTTAAGAGGTAAATCGACTAAGGCCGAACCGACAGGAATTGGTTCAGGTGTCATTTATCAAAAAAATAATGGGGATGCATTTATTGTCACTAATAATCACGTGATTGAGGGTGCTTCTTCAATTAAAGTGCAATTACATAATTCTAAACAAGTAGATGCTAAATTAGTTGGAACAGACCCATTAACTGACATTGCTGTGCTTAAAATTAAAGACCGAGATGATATTAAGGCAATCACTTTCGCTGATTCATCAAAAGTTAAAACTGGGGATAGCGTGTTTGCAATGGGTAACCCATTAGGCTTAGAATTTTCAAACACAGTCACTTCAGGTATTATTTCTGCAAATGAACGAACAATTGAAGCTAACACTTCGGCAGGACCCAATAAAGTTACAGTGCTTCAAACAGATGCGGCGATAAATCCTGGTAACTCTGGTGGTGCACTGGTCGATATTAACGGAAACTTAGTCGGCATTAATTCGATGAAAATTTCTGCACCTCAAGTTGAAGGCATTGGCTTTGCAATCCCAAGTAATGAAGTGAAACTTGTGATTGAAGAATTGGTTAAGCATGGCGAAGTGAAACGACCATCTATTGGTATTGGTATGATTAATATTTCAGAAATACCTCAACAATATCGCAATGGTATCCACTCTGATTCTGGTATTTATGTTGCTGAAGTTCAACGTCGTGATATTGACGTCAAAAAAGGCGATATCATTACAGGAATTGATGGCAAAAAGGTAGATAGTGATACAGATTTAAGATCCTATCTGTATAAAAACAAAAAACCAGGCGAACATATCACATTAAAAATCAATCGTGACGGCAAAACAAAAGATGTGGATGTTAAATTATCTGAGTCAAATAAAACTTCATAAATGAGCAATACCCAGTCTTAACAAAAGGGCTTGGTGTAAAAATAGCTTAATCATCGGCTTCATCCGAGGTTTTCGTAAAACATCACGTAAATCTCGGATTTTTTCTTGAATACTTCTCTATTGATTTTTAAGTTTAATCAAACTTCCTACCCAGAGGATTGAAATGATACAAGCATTGAAGTTGTCTCTCTAAGAAGACCAATCATCCCATTCAACCCAGTAGAAATCAAAAAAGCTCTAAGACGGTTTTTATTAACAATCATCTTAGAGCTATTGAATTTGGATTTTATATCCAAACGCTTATTTATAATGCATCACATAAAAGGCAATTAATAACGGTAGTCATTAGTGAATAATTAGCCTATTTATTTGATCTCAATTATTCAAAATTTACCATAAAGTATTTTTTCTTACCACGGCGAATGATTGTAAATGTATCCTCGTAACGATCTGATTCAGATAATGTATAATCTAAAGATTGCTGTCTTTCGCCATTAATGTAAATTGCACCATTATTAACATCTTCACGTGCTTGACGCTTAGATGGTGAAATTTTAGTTTCTACAAGAGCGTCCACAATGTTTGTTGTTTCACGAGATAAAGTCACTTGAGGCACATCTTTAAACCCGGCTTTGATTTCTTGTGAAGTTAATGCTTTAAGGTCACCTTTAAATAGGGCTTGAGAAATGCGCTTCGCTTCCTTTAATGCATCCTCACCATGAATAAAACGTGTTACACTTTCAGCTAATGTTGTTTGTGCTTTTCTTAAATGAGGTTCTGTTTGAACAGCAACTTCTAAGTCAGCAATTTCATCTTGAGATAAAAATGTAAAATACTTCAGGAACTTGATGACATCTTCATCAGTAGTGTTAATCCAAAATTGATAAAATTCATATGGGCTTGTTTTTTCTTTATCCAACCATACAGTTCCTGATTCAGATTTACCAAATTTTTTCCCATCTGCTTTAGTGACTAATGGGATTGTAAGGCCATATGCATCATTCACACCAAACATACGACGCATTAATTCAATACCACTTGTAATGTTACCCCATTGATCAGAACCACCAATTTGAATTCGACAGTCATATTCACGGTTTAAATGACCAAAATCAATTGCTTGAAGAATCGTATATGTGAATTCAGTATATGAAATACCACATTCGAGTCGTGATTGGATAGAATCTTTAGCAAGCATGTAATTAACACCCACATGTTTACCGTAATCACGTAAAAATGTTAACAATGAAATTTGTCCTAACCAATCTTTATTATTAACTAAAATGGGACCATTTTCAGTATTGAAATCAAACAATTGCTCCATTTGTTTCTTTATTCCTTGAACATTTCGTTCAACTTGTTCTTCAGTTTGTAATAAACGTTCTTCAGATTTACCAGATGGGTCGCCTACCATACCAGTAGCACCACCGACAAGGACAATCGGTCTATGACCCGCATCTTGAAATCGACGTAAAGTAAGATAAGGTAAGAGATGCCCGATATGCAAACTATCAGCAGTTGGATCTGCACCACAATATAATTTGACTTTCTCTTTATTTAAAAGCGCTTCTATGCCTTCTTCATCTGTTTGTTGATAAATTAAACCTCTCCAGCTTAATTCTTCTAATAATGCATTTGTCATAAATATTACCTCCCTAATTAAAATTATCAAAAATAAAAAGCACCACTTACATGCAAAATGTAAGGGCGCTTTGAAACACGTTACCACCATACTTGGAACTCTTACAATGATACGTTCATTGTCAAACGATGAAATTCAATTAAGAGGTGTATTCATTAATGTATTATAATCAGTTCACACCACCCACTGACTCTCTTAATATAATCACAAAAATTACTTGTCCTCAATTTCAATACGTTATGTAATTTCATTTTATTATATAACCTTCCAAAATCGATGTCAAATACAACTTTAAAATGACCTCGGACACCTTTTTTAAAATATGCTATACTTTGATTAATATATGGAGGTCATGGTGTATGAAGTTAACAACAAATCATCAAAATCAAGCGACTTCATTTCTAGAACGGTATGACTATTATTTTAAAAGAATTAAACAGACCATCTTCTCTTTTATTATATTTTTATTATTAGGGATGATTTTTCTATCCGGTCTCACTTTAGGTTACTTTGCGAGTATTGTCTCAGAGGCAAAGTCAATTAATAACCATGAATTAATGAGTCAAATTACACACCTTCCAGAACTGAACTTGGCGCACCCCGAAAAAGAGAATTTAATTGCAGTCTATAATCAACAAGAGCCGCCTCTAATTGCAGGTCCAGCCGAGGTGTCCCCTTATGTGACAAAAGCATTAGTCGCTTCTGAAGATGCAGATTTTTATACACATAACGGTATTCTACCAAAAGCAATATTACGTGCAATGTATCAAGATATTTTTGATACTAAATTTGCAACAGGTGGGAGCACAATTACCCAGCAACTTGTAAAAAATCAAGTGCTTACGAATGAACGCACCTACGATAGAAAAGCAAAAGAAATAATGTTTGCGATGCGCATTGAGCATATCATGACTAAACAAGAAATCATTTATACTTATTTAAACCTTGTTCCCTTTGGCTTAGATACACACGGTCAAAATATTACAGGAATTACATCTGCTTCATACGGTATTTTTGGCAAACCACCTCATGACCTTAACATCGCTGAGTCAGCTTATATTACAGGGTTACTACAAAGTCCTTATGTATATACCCCTTTCACTAAAGACGGCCAGTTGAAAGATAAGCAAGCACTCAATCTTTCTATTAACAGACAACACTATGTACTAAAACGCATGCGTGTTGAAAAAATGATTTCACCTCAACAATATCAACGCGCCCTATCATATGATATATACGACCACCTCTATCAAACACAGTAAAAGGCAGCAATCGAAGTCTAACTCTTCTGATTCCTGCCTTATTTTTTATTTAATTAAACTATTACTTTTGCACATCCATTTAGAACAAGCCAATGGCATGGCCGTCATCTGTCACATCCATATTTAATGCGGCAGGTTTTTTAGGTAATCCCGGCATCGTCATAATCGCACCTGTTAATGCAACAATGAAACCAGCACCTGTTTTCGCCTCTAATTCACGAATTGTAATTTCAAATCCAGTCGGTGCACCTAATTGTGTTTGATCATCTGAGAAAGAATATTGTGTCTTTGCCATACAAACTGGATAATGATCCCAACCATTTTCTTTAAATTGTTGTAATTGTTTTTGCGCTTTTGAAGAAAATGTCACTTTAGAACCACCATAAATTTCTTTGACGATTTTTTCGATTTTTTCTTCAAGCGGTGACTCCAATTCATAAAGTCGTATGAAATCATTTGGTGTATTGACGACTTCTAACACTTTTTCTGCTAAATCAACGCCACCTTTACCGCCTTTTTCCCACACTTCAGTAAGAGAAAGACGAACATTGTTCGATTTAGCCCACTGCTCAACATACTCAAATTCGGCTTCGGTGTCGTGAATAAATGCGTTTAAAGCTACGACTGGTTCTACACCAAATTTTCGAATATTGTTAACATGGCGCTCTAAATTTTGAATACCTGCTTTAACTGCATCTACATTTTCTTCTTTTAGTTGATCTTTCGCTACACCACCATGCATTTTTAATGCACGTATTGTCGCAACAACGACAACTGCATCGGGTTCAAATCCAGCTTTTCTTGATTTAATGTTAATAAATTTTTCAGCACCCAAGTCTGAACCGAAACCTGCTTCTGTTACTACGATATCAGCTAAGTCACGTGCTGTTTCAGTTGCGATAATAGAGTTACAACCATGTGCAATATTCGCAAATGGTCCACCATGTACCAATGCAGGTGTCCCTTCTATTGTTTGAACAAGGTTTGGCTTAATCGCATCTTTTAAAATCATCGCTAAAGCACCTTCAACTTCTAAATCTCTAACAGTGACAGGTTGACGATCACGAGTATAGCCGATTGTAATCTTAGCAATATTTTCTTTTAAATCTTTAATTCCTGTACTTAAGCATAATATTGCCATAATTTCAGAAGCCACCGTAATATTAAAACCATCTTCACGTGGCACCCCTTGCGTTGGACCGCCAAGACCAACAATGACCTGACGTAACGCTCTATCGTTCATGTCTAACACACGTTTCCATTCAATACGTCGTTGGTCAATACCTAATGCGTTTCCTTGATAAATGTGATTATCAATAAATGCAGATAAAGCATTATTGGCTGTAGTAATCGCATGAAAATCGCCATTAAAATGAAGGTTAATGTCTTCCATCGGCAACACCTGTGCGTATCCGCCGCCTGTTGCGCCACCTTTAATACCAAATGTTGGACCTAAGGCAGGTTCACGTAAAGCAACCATGACATTTTGATTGATTTGCTTAAATGCATCCGCAAGACCAACCGTTACAGTTGATTTGCCTTCACCAGCTGGTGTAGGACTCATCGCAGTCACTAAGACCACTTTACCTTTTGCCCCCTTCGTTGTTATTTTAGAAATGTCTATTTTTGCTTTATAATGCCCGTATTGCTCCAAGGCATCCTCAGAAATACCTGCACGTTCAGCAATCTCTTGAATTGGTCTTAATGTCGATTGGTTCGCAATTTCCAAATCTGATAAATGACTCACCATAGTCAACCCCTTTAAAAATTTAGTGTTAGTATGTAAATCAATGTTTAGAAACAGAACAGCACGTGAAAAATTGAAGTCAACACGCTATTCAATCTAAATCACTTAACTGCAAGAAAAAGAGTGTGTTTATATTACCCGCCCTTTACCACTCATCATAACGAACAATGATGGCAATGTCGAACAAAATATGAAACATATTTCGGAAAAACTTATCCCTGAATTTCTGTATTTTTATCTGACAATAATGTTTTTTAATCCCTTTTATTGCTAAGCTTAATCAGTGAGTCCCATAAAATATAAAAATAAAATAAATCGTCTTTAAAAAATGAAAATATTTAAAAAGTGTCTTGATAACGAGTGAGTTAACAACACTGATTAATAAACATAAATGTCTTATCTTTAATATTATTATTTAAAAATAACAAGGAACAAGACTAAATCAAGTGGCATCTATCACATCATAAATGGGCAGGACTAACGGCATTATCATTTTATCGTCCTCCCCAAAATAAAGATGACTAGAATTGAGCAGAGCATTAACCATACAGACCCTGAACAAACTAGGCATCTTTATTAATTTCATGTTGTCATTTATTTAAATTTATAAAGCTTGATGAATTCTTTTCAATAAACACTTTAATCTTCCATTGTGCTTAAATCACCAGTTGGCAAATCTAATTCCCACGCTTTAAGCACACGACGCATAATTTTACCTGAACGCGTTTTAGGCAATTTCTCCTTGAATTCGATTTCTCTCGGCGCAGCATGTGCAGCAAGCCCTTCTTTAACAAATTTTCGAATGTCCTCTTTCAGTGCGTCAGAAGGTTCATATCCTTGACGAAGTGCTACAAAAGCTTTGATAATCTCTCCACGTACAGGGTCCGGCTTCCCAATCACGCCCGCTTCAGCAACAGCTTCATGCTCGACTAACTTAGATTCAACTTCAAATGGACCTACTCTTTCACCAGCTGTCATGATGACATCATCCACACGACCTTGGAACCAGAAATAACCATCTTCATCTCGGTATGCGGAGTCACCCGAAACATACCAATCACCTATAAAGTAAGATCGATATTTCTCAGGATTTTTCCAAATTTCACGCATCATTGACGGCCAACCTTTTCTTATCGCTAAATTCCCCATGCGATTTGGCTGTAAGATATGACCTTCGTTATCGATAATTGCAGCTTCAATACCTGGCAATGGTTTACCCATTGAACCTAATTTAATATCCATATTGCGATAATTAACGATCATGTGCCCGCCAGTCTCTGTCATCCACCATGTATCTAAAACACGTTTATGATAAACTTTTTTAGCCCATTTAATGACCTCTGGATTCAAAGGCTCGCCTACTGATAGAATACTTTTAACAGAGGAAAGATCATATTTTGCCACCAAATCATCCCCAGCACTCATCAACATTCTTAAAGCAGTCGGTGCTGTATACCAAATGGTCACATTGAAATCCTCGATCATGCTGTACCAACCGTCAGGTGAAAAGCGGCCACCAGCAATACAGTTTGTTACCCCATTTAACCACGGTGCAAAAATACCGTAAGATGTACCAGTAACCCAACCGGGATCAGCAGTACACCAATAAATATCATCTTCATGAAAGTCTAAAACATAGCGACCTGAAATATAATGTAACAACATTGCATTCTGAACATGCAATACGCCTTTCGGTTGGCCTGTCGATCCCGATGTATAATGTAATATTAAACCATCTTCACGGTTTAACCATTCGATGTCGAATGATGTATCCGCTTCAGCTAATGCTTGATTAAAATCGACATAATCAGCTTCAACGTGGTCATCTACAACCACAATTGTTTCTAAATGCGGTAGTTGTTCTTTAGGAATTCGCGGTAATAGTTGATTCGTAGTAATAACGACCTTAGCATCACTATTTTCTAGACGATCCTTCACTGCTTTTTCCATAAATGCTTCAAATAACGGACCAACAATTGCACCTATTTTAAGAATACCGAAGAAAGCGAAATAGAGTTCAGGCGTTCTTGGCATAAAAATAAAAACGCGATCTCCTTTTTGAACATGCGCTTGTTCTTTGAGCACATTTGCAGCTTGATTTGTTTTATCTTGCATTTCTTTAAATGTGTAACTTTCTTTCCGATTCTCATCTTTATAATTTAAAGCAATTTTATCTGCTTTACCTTCATTCACATGGCGATCGATACATTCATATGCCATATTGACCTTTCCAGTTTCATACCACGAAAAAGCTTTTTCAACTTCTTTCCAATCGAAATTTTGATATGTTTCTTGATAATTCGTTAGATTGAAATCTCCTTGTTCCCCTTTGTATACTTCGACTTTCATCACGAGTACCCCCTTTTGTAATCGCTTTCAAAAGTATTATAGCGTACTCGACTATTGTTTTCAAAATATTATACTTATTCTGACTACAAGATGAAAATTCACAAAAGTTACATTATAATAAATGTAGTGTAATACGTAAGAAAGGAGCTACCGTCATGTCTCATATAAAAACATACGAATACGAAAGTTACGAAAAAGCTGGTCAAACCTTTGTGATTGAAGGTCCTGTTTCAAAAGAATATTTACAAACAATGACATTTGACGAAGGACTTGATGCGTTTCGTATACCCATTGCACAATTCGAAGCGATCCAAGATATAAGTTCTTTAGACGAAGGTCGCATTTATATCATTCGAAAAGCTAAGCATATTATTGGTTACGTCACTTATTTATATCCTGATCCAATGGAAAGATGGTCAACAGGAAATCTCCCTTATTTACTTGAATTAGGTGCTATAGAAATCAGCCTACCCTATCGTGGTCTGGGATTAGGAAACGCGTTGTTAAAAGTCAGTACACGCAGCCCTGAATTTGAGAATTATATTGTCATTACAACCGAATATTATTGGCATTGGGATTTGAAAAATTCTGGTTTAGATGTTTTTGAATATAAAAAACTGATGCAAGCAATGATGTCACATGGCGGATTAGAAGTATTTGCAACAGATGACCCTGAAATTACGAGTCATCCCGCAAACTGCTTAATGGCTCGAATTGGCAAAAATATAACTGTCGATCAAATGACAGAATTCGACAATATACGGTTTATGAATCGTTTCTTTTTCTAGGGGGTGTGTGGCATGAAAGAACAGTCACAACAAACAGGTTATGTCTATTCAGACGCACTTTTACGGTATCGCTTCCATAATAAACATCCGTTTAATCAAATGCGTGTTAAGTTAACCACCGAATTATTAAAAGCAACGGGTTACTTGTCAGATTCACAGATTATTAAGCCAAGACAAGCCACAACAAACGAGATTGCAACCGTTCATAATTATGACTATATTGAAGCCGTAAAACGTGGGGAAAAGAATATTTTAACTATTGATGAACAACAAAAATATGGTTTAGGGGATGAGGATACACATGTATTTTCAACCATTCACCGTAGCACAGCTACCATTATCGGAGGGGGATTAAATCTGGTTGATGCCATCATGACAGGTCAGTTTAGAAATGGTTGTCATCTTGCTGGAGGGCTTCATCACGCACACGAAGGTCGAGCGAGTGGTTTTTGTGTTTATAACGATGCAGCCATTTACATGAAATATCTCAATGAGCGATACCATCAACGTGTATTGTACATTGATACTGATGCGCACCATGGGGATGGTGTGCAATGGCGTTTTTTTACTTCAAACCAAATTATGAATTATTCAATTCATGAAACAGGGAAATTTTTATTTCCCGGATCAGGACACTACACTGAGAGAGGCACCGATCAAGGTTTTGGCTATTGTATCAACGTACCTTTAGAACCTTATACAGAGCATGATTCTTTTATCGATGTCTTTAAAAAAACAGTAGAAAAGGTCGCAGAAGCATTTCAACCTGATTTTATTGTGAGTGTCAATGGTTCAGATATTCATTATTTAGATCCACTGACACATATGAGTTGCAACTTAAATACACTTTATGAAATCCCCTATATTATTACAGAGTTAGCAGAAAAATATTGTAATGGAAAGCAAATCATGCTAGGCGGTGGTGGTTATAATATTTGGCGTGTCGTACCTAGAGCTTGGAGTCATATTTATTTAAGTTTAATACACCAGCCACCGTTATCAGGAAGATTACCAGAAGTTTGGCTGAACAAGTGGCGTCATTATAGCCCTGTTCCAATTCCTGAATACTGGGAGGAACAGTTTGAAGATTATCAAGAAATTCCAAGAAGAGAAGCCATCACAAAACAGAACGAACAAGTTGCTTCTAACATTTTAAGTTGGTTTTAATAGTCTAAATTTTTAAAAAATAGCTGTGAAGAAATCTATTTTCATAAATTTCTTCACAGCTTATTTGAGTTTGAATTGAATATTAGCGTGTCGTGCCACGATATTGAATTTTATGTGGCAAAATAACGTTATGATCTTCAATTTCTTCGTTATTCATATATTTTGTAAGTAAACGCATACCAACAGCACCAATGTCATATAAAGGTTGAATGACACTTGATAATTGTGGTCGTACCATTTCAACTAAGCGTGTATTGTTAAAACTAACAACTTGAATATCTTTAGGTACTTCTAGTCCATGATCTAAAGCGGCGTGAACAACGCCAATTGCTTGTTCATCACTAATAGACAATACAACATCTGGTCGATATTCACTTAATTTCTCAAATGCACGTAACCCATCTTTATAAGTTTCATTCCCTACATATAACAGATGTTGATCCACTGTTAAATTATGCTTTTCTAACACTTTTTTAAGTCCATCATATGCATCTTCTTGTGCTTTTTTTGAATAGCCTCCACCAACAAAAGCAAATTTCGTTGCACCTGATTGAACAAGCTTTTCAGTGACTTCTTCACTTGCTTTAACAAAATCAATATTAACTGAAGCAATACCGTCGTCTTTACCATTCGTACCAGAAACCACCACTGGTATTGAAGCGCGACTAATTTGTTCTTTAATATCTTCCGTTAAAGTGCCCCCAAGAAAGATAATACCGTCCACTTGTTTACTTAATAAATTATTAAAAATCTCTTTTTCCTTATCAGGATCGTTATCAGAGTTTGATATGATTGTATGATATTTATACATCGTTGCAATATCTTCTAGACCTCGTGCTAATTGAGAGTAATAAATATTAGAAATATCAGGGATAATAACGCCAACTGTCGTCGTACGCTTACTCGCTAAACCTCTCGCAACGGCATTAGGTCTATAGTTTAAACGTTTAATAACTTCATTTACTTTATCTCTTGTTTCAGGTTTTACATTTTGATTCCCATTCACAACTCTTGACACTGTTGCCATCGAGACACGTGCTTCTCGAGCAACATCATAAATGGTTACAGTCATATTGAAAGTCCCTCCTCGAAAACGCTTTATTGTTTATTTTAATACGTTTTCATGTCATTTTCAAAGTTTATCATAATTTGACAAATTTAGAAATCTAAAACGCTTTCTTGTCAAATTTTTGTCATATTTAAAAATAATATTATAACGTAATTATTGTCAAAATGATAGATATACTCATTGTTTTATTGATATCTTATTTACTTTTCTATCAATATATATAATGGAAATAATTATTTTAAATATGAAGCACCAAAAGCGACGAAACTATTCATTAAAAATAGCTCCGCCGCTTAGGAAAAATCATATTGAATTTTAGCTTGGTTTGTTTTGGTTTATTTTAAAGGTTGTTACACAAAAATTATTTAATTTTTTGTTGATTATATAAATCTGACAGTGGTTTGAGTACATTGTAGAATGCATCAAATTCATTTAAATCCATTTGCTGACCACTATCACTTAACGCAACAGAAGGTTCAGGGTGTACCTCAGCCATAACACCATCCGCACCTACAGCTAATGCTGCCTTGGCAGTTGGTAGCATAATATCTTTTCTTCCTGTGCTATGTGTCACGTCAACCATAACGGGTAAATGTGTACCTTGCTTCAAAATTGGAACAGCAGAAATATCTAAAGTGTTACGCGTTGCTTTTTCGTATGTACGAATACCACGTTCACATAAAATAATATTTTGGTTACCTTCTGAAGCAATGTATTCAGCTGCATATACAAATTCTTCGATTGTTGCGGACAATCCTCGTTTTAACAAAATTGGTTTTTTCGTACGCCCTGCTTCTTTCAACAGTTCGAAGTTTTGCATATTTCGTGCACCTATTTGAAATACATCTAAATATTGATCTGCAATTTCAAAATCGTTTGGATGTACAATTTCACTGACAACATTTAAATCATATTTATCTTTAATTTGTTTTAATATTTTAAGGCCTTCCTCTCCTAATCCTTGGAAGTCATATGGAGACGTACGTGGCTTAAAAGCACCACCACGAATGAATTTTTCACCTTTGGCGTGTAAATTCTTAGCAACAGCTTCAACTTGTTCATATGATTCTACAGAACAAGGTCCAAAAACAAATGATTTTACACCTTCTCCTATAATGCCACCATTATCAAAATGAACAATGGTATCTTCAGGTTTCAGTTTACGAGAAACATAGAGGTGCTTTTCATTATCTGACTTTTGTAAATCTGTTGAGGCTTTAAATATTTCTTTAAACAGTTGTTTAATCACATTATCGTTAAATGGACCTTGGTTTTTATCAATTAATGTATTGAGCATTTCTTTTTCACGTTGCGGATCATAAACTACTGTACTTTGTTTACGTTTTTCCTCACCAATTTTTTGAGCGAGCTCTCCACGTT
The DNA here is from genome assembly GCF_011174885.1 of Staphylococcus sp. 191. Lineage (NCBI taxonomy): Bacteria > Bacillati > Bacillota > Bacilli > Caryophanales > Staphylococcaceae > Staphylococcus > Staphylococcus sp. 191. The sequence continues at coordinate 131,450 of NZ_PNRJ01000005.1, forward strand.
TTGATAATAAATCTAAAATTTGTCCATTGATATCTTCAATCTGCTTTCTGTATGCTTCTAATTTACTTGTCATATCTTTCACCTCAACCAATCATTTTCTAACTTGCTTTAAAGCAATAAAACTTTAAGTGGATATTGAGTATATTATCAATAATATCCTTCAATTTCAACCCATTATCCATAATTATATATAAACATCAACTACTGATTATTAAAACTTTAGAATATATTGCGCATTAAGTCAATGTATTTTGACAGAAAATTTTAAATTTAATATCAATTAAACCATTTTCTAGTTTTATTATAAACTTTTCTTGCGTAAGAGAAAACGAATCGAATCTGTGATTACATTTTAGTAGAGCTGCGTTGAGGAGATTGAACGGGTTAAAAACAATGGGAAATAAGCCTAAATTAAAATAGGATTAACCGAAAACGACAAATTGAGGCCGTTACATCAGAAAACAAAGACATATCATACGTAGTTATATCATAAAAGAAAGACATATCATACGTAGTTATATCATAAAAGAAAGCGCTAAAACGATTTTACTATTAAAAATCATCTTAGCGCTATTATTTTTGAGATTAATATCCCATTTTCGTTCTATTAAATTGATGTTATTTATTGTTGAAAGTATGTTTGTCTACTTTACTATTTGTTTTTTTAGCTTCTTCAGATACTGCTTGATTATGTTCAGATGAAAGTTTAAAATCATCTTTTTGATTGTTCTCTTTATGAGAGGTATCATGCGTAATCACACCATTTTCAAATTGTGCTTCACTATGCGGTTGAGGTTTATTTGATGATTGTGCTGTAGCATGTGCCTGACTATCTGATTTTTGACCTTTATCATCTACTTGTGCTTTACCATTGTTTTGATCAGCAACTTGACCCGCTAATCGATCTGAATCCACTTCTTTACGAATCGCACGTTGTTGTGCAGCAACGGTATCATCTTGTACAGATTGTTTGTTTTGCGTTGTTTTACCTGTTGATGATTGAGAATTTTCTTGTTGAACAGGTGTAGCAGCCGCTGTTGCTACACTGTCTTTTTTATGCTCTTTTTTGTCAGGAGACTTTGTTGATTGATCATGATTGCGAGTGGGTTGTTGTAAACGATCTGAATCGACTTCGCTTCGAATCGCACGACGTTGCGCTTCTAGTTCTGAAGACGTTACTTTCTCTTTATTTTCAGTTTTTTGTGTAGCACTTGCTTTTTCATCTCTAATTTGTCTTGCTTGTGCTTTAAGTGCTTCTGCTTTACGTTGTGCTTCTTCTCTCAATTGTGTAGATTGATCGTTGACGTTCACAGTTTGATTGCGATTTTTATTCTTTCTTTGTGCTGATCCTGGTTTTAAAACAATACCTAACGCACTACCTAAAATAGCTCCTGCTACAAAACCGAATACGAAATCTAAACCTTTGTTTCCTTCTTCATAATGAGGTACTTCATAACTTTCTAAACCTTTAGTGTATAAGTCTCGATTATATTTTTCCATCCAATCGTCCCCTCCTATTAATAAATGCACTTAAATCAAGTATTAAACTCATTTAAGTGCATTCTGTTTAAAGCCTATTCAAAATCTGAACTTATTATTTGTGTTTAGAATCAGAGTCATTTAAAGTTGTATACTTTGTATTTACTGATTCTGGGTCAGTTGAGAAATCGTTTAAGTCTTTATTTTTATATTCATTATTCACTAATTCATCGTTAGATAAAGAATGTGAATGTTGATGACCTTGGCCACGATTTGCATCATCTGCTACGTTGTTCGTTTTGTAAGCTGCACTTCCACGGCGGCTTTTTCTATTTTGCCATTTATCAGCAATTTCCATTGCAACATTAGACCATTGAACAACTTGAGAAATTTTGTCTTCGTTCTGTGAAATGTTATGTGTAATTGAGTGAGTTACACGATCCACTGAACCGTTTAATGTTTGCACTGAATCACCAATACCTTTTACTGCGTCAACCACAGAGTTTAAGCGATTTGCTTTGTCTTGGATATCTTCAGTTAAACGATTTGCTTTGTGTAGCAAGTCAGTTGATTCACGTGTAATCCCTTGAATTTGACCTTCAACACCATCAAGTGTTTTAGCCACATGGTCCAAGTTCTTTTTAACAGAAACCAATACAGCTACGATACCAATACACAAGATTAAAAATGCAATTGCTGCTATGATTCCTGCAATAGGTAAAATCCATTCCATTCGTAAACGCCTCCTAATGACATTAAATAATATGCTATTTATTTTACTTTAATACCCAACCTCTTGAAACTCAAACATTAAAACCCATGTTCAACACTAACTTTTTCCATATATGCTTTGAGAATCTTTTGAATGTCTCCTGCACCCATAAAAAGAAGTACAGCGTCGTCATGTTTCTCTAATTGGTCAACATTATCTTCTGAAATCAAGTGTGCCCCATCAATCCGCTTTAATAAGTCCTCAATTGATAATTCACCTTGATTTTCACGAATGGAACCAAAAATATCACACAAATAAGTTTGATCTGCATCACTTAACACGTCTGCAAACTCTTGTAAAAATGCTTTTGTTCGAGAGAAAGTATGTGGTTGAAAGATCGCAACCACTTCTTTATTTGGATATTTTTTTCTAGCTGTCTCAATTGTAGCACTAATTTCTCTTGGATGGTGGGCATAATCGTCTACTAATACTTGATTTTGTACAAATGTTTCATTAAAGCGTCGTTTTACACCGCCAAAAGTAATCAGCGCTTCTTTAATATTGTCTACATCTAATTTTTCAAGATAACTTATAGTTAATACAGCCAAAGCATTTAAAATATTGTGATCACCATATTGTGGTGAGACAAAATGATCATAATATTCGCCTTTAATATAGACATCGAACGCTGTTCCTTTATCTGTAACTTCGATATTTTGAGCAGAAACATCCATTGATGGATCGAAACCATAATAATAAACTGGAATATCCACATTAATCTCTTTTACGTAAGGGTCATCACCCCAAGCGATAATCGCTTTTTTAACGTTGTTTGCCATACCTTGGAAAGCATTTATGACATCATCAACATCTTTGAAATAATCTGGATGATCAAAATCGATATTCGTGATAATTGCATAGTCTGGTTGATAACTTAGAAAATGACGTCGGTATTCACAAGCTTCAAAAGCGAAATACTCACTTTGAGGCAGTCCCATACCTGTACCATCACCAATTAAAAATGATGTCTTTTTATCACCATTCATTACATGAGACAACAAACCAGTCGTTGAAGTTTTGCCGTGCGCACCTGTCACTGCAACGGATATGTACTGGTTGATGACTTCGCTTAAAAAATCGTGATAACGAATCACTTTTAAACCGAGTTCATGTGCACGAGCGATTTCTTCATGTGAATCATTAAATGCATTACCTTGAATAATAGTTAACCCCTCAGTAATATTATCCGCAGTAAATGGTAAAATTTTAATCCCCTTATTTTTTAATGCAATTTCAGTAAAAACGTACTGGTCTATATCTGATCCTTGAACATCATAGCCCAAATCATAAATGATTTGCGCTAATGAGCTCATCCCAGCACCTTTAATACCAACAAAATGGTATTTCGTCATTGTTTCATCGCTCCTTTCTCTTTTTCCACACTAAAGCTCATTTAATTCAGACTCTGTAAGATATACATCACGCGGTTTTGATCCATTTGCGCCAGAGATGAAACCCAGTTGTTCTAATTGATCAATGATACGCGCTGCTCGATTATAACCGATTTGAAAATGGCGTTGTATTAAGGAAGTTGAAATATGGTTTTCTCGCACCATAAATGCGCATACGTCATCAAACAATTCATCCTTAACAGGTGCTTCCGTTTTTTGTAATAACTCTTGCTCTTGGAATAAATATTCAGGCTCTCGTTGTGATTTAATAAAATCAACCACAGCATCAATTTCATCATCTGACACAAAAGTGCCTTGAACACGTATTGGCTTATTCATACCACCACCAAGATACAACATGTCTCCATAACCAAGAAGGCGTTCGGCGCCACCACTATCTAAAATGGTTCTAGAATCCACACTCGATGATACCATAAATGCAATTCGAGTTGGAATATTTGCTTTAATCAATCCCGTAATGACATTGACTGAAGGTCTTTGTGTTGCCACTAACATATGGATACCACATGCACGCGCTTTTTGCGCCAAACGCGCAATAGATTGCTCTACATCTTGAGGCGCCATCATCATTAGGTCTGCAAGCTCATCTATGACAATCACAATTTTAGGAATACGCTGGTCATAGGATACTTTTTTGTTGAATGCTGATATGTTACGGACATGTGCTTGTGCAAAAAGCTTATAGCGTCTTTCCATTTCATCCACAGCCCACTTCAAACTTTGCGTCGCAGCTTTGACATCTGTAATCACTGGTGCAACTAAATGTGGTAAGTCATTATAAGGTGCTAGTTCAACCATTTTAGGGTCAATTAAAAGTAGTTTTAATTCTTCTGGATGGTTTCTATATAATAGCGAAATTAAAATACTGTTAATAGAGACAGATTTACCCGATCCAGTCGCACCTGCTATTAAAGCATGTGGTGTTTTAGCAATATCCATAAGTAACGGTTCATTATTGATTCGATTTCCCATTGCAACTGTTAATTTTGATTCCGCATTTTTAAATGCTTGTGTATCGATAATCGATCTTAAATTAACTTTCGTTGCATTTTGATTAGGGACTTCTATACCTACTAAACTTGTACCCGGTATAGGGGCTTCAATACGTATATCTTTCGCTGCAAGCGCCATTTTAATATCATCTTGCAAAGCAGTGATTCTTGAAACCTTGACCCCTTTTTCGACAGATAATTCAAAACGTGTCACACTTGGCCCTTCAATGACATTGACAACTTCTGCTGGAACATTGAAATAATAAAAGGCATCATTTAACTCCTGTTTTTTCTCAGAAATCCATGCTTCATCACGTTCTTGAATTTCAGGCTCATCCAGTAATTCAATACTTGGCAAATTCAAATTAGGCCCACGGCGAACAACCTTTTCTTCTTGTTTTGATACTGTAGACTGTGTATCTTCAACAAAATTTTGATGATGTAGCCTCGTCATATTTGACTCTGTTTCTCGTTGCTCTGACGTAATAGACATATCGTCCTTAACAGGGGTTTGTTGCGATGGATTATCAGCAATCAACGCACCATGTGTATTTTCATTTGAAGTTGCATCTTCCGCTTGTGATGGTTGTTGACGCCTATCATCTTTTACTTCGTTATGACTTGTATTGAACTGTTGGATTTTCTTTTGTCGATCCATAATTCTTTTTTTATCTGAGGGTGTCATAACGACATTAAAAGGCTTACTTCCTTTACGTATCGGAGTGATGGTCGTTTTCGCTTGCTTTTTATCAGTAGTCGAGTTGACTTTATCGTCATTTGATTGGCTTTCGTCATCATTAGAATCCATCGATTTTTGGACCTCTTTACGATTGAATTCATCAGTTTTATCACGATGAAGCTCTGGTTTTAGCACAGGTTCTAACTGGACGGTATCTTTAGCTTTTATATCTTTATCATCCAAGCTCGCCACAGTGTCTTTTTCTTCAACATCCTCAACTTCAGAGGCATAACTCATATGGGTCGCATCACTATCAATTGCATTATTCTCATTTTCTTGATGCCATTCATGTGCTAAATTGTTTTCATGCTCTTCTAATGCCGTATCCACAGTCGTTCTCTCAGATACTTGCAATTTTGGCGGTTGATGTACTGACGAGTCCTTAGCTGTCTCTTCACTTGCAGGAGATGGCTCATCAAATTGTGCCAAATCAACTTCTTCATACGTATAATCATGATTATGATCTCGTGATTCGGTTTCTTCAACATTTGATTGTGGTGCATCTTCAGCCGTTGAAGGTGCGTCATCACCCGCGTCCTCATCCTCTATAGACGTACCATACTGCTTACCTAATAACTGACGTGCTTGTGCCGTATGCATGTCGTCAATCGCTTTTTGTAACTCATTTTGCGTATCATTTGCTTGATGTTCGCGTTTTTTCTTAAGTTCCTCTTGAAAACGTTTCTTTTGTAGTACTTTTTTCTCGCGTTCACGACGAATTTCTTCGACAATTTGAGAAGCATAAATATTTTCAATGTTAACGGTATTACTTCTTGGACCAGAAGGTGTGCCTTTTTGAGAACTTTTTGCTTTGCTATTTGATTGGGATTCGTTTTTATAGCTTGAACTTGTTGGTTTTACCTTTGATTCTTCATGGCTATCTTCAGCATGACGCGTGCCAGGTGGTTGCTTTAATCCACTATTTTCAATTTTCTTATGTTGTTTTGTTCCAAATATCGCTGAAGGCACCTCACTTGCTCTAAATTCCTTTTGCTGATAATTTGGTTTTTCAGGAAAATGATTTTTAGCATGGCGTGTATATTGTGATCCGACTTGATGACTTTTTTGATAACGCTGATTGTTGGAATATTGTATGTTATCTTGTTTAGATACTTGTTCAGAGGCTTGCGACGGTTGCTGTTGCATACCGCGATGACGACGCTGTTTACGATCCGTAATTAAAGTGTGTGGCGTATATTGTGACACGTTTTCTTTATGTTGTTCAGCCGTTGCAGTATAATCTTGTGTTGTCTCTTTCTGCTGCTCATACATATGAATTGGAAAGCGGAACTTACCTCTTGGTCTTTGGTAAATATCGTTACTTTGCGGTACAAGATTACTTTTAAATTGACTTTTCTGTTGCTCTTTTTTTCTTCGTTTTGAACGTTGTGATGAATAGCTTTTATCATCTTCACCAAATAATTGATCAAACCAGCTCATTGATTTCACAACCTTCCTTTATTCATCGAAAAATGGTTGACCTACTTTATAACTATCTTCTAAAACCATGATTCCCTTCTCTTGTGGTGCATTAGGTAAGTTCAGTTCTTTCATTGAACAAACCATACCACTTGAAGCGACACCTCTTAGTTCAGCGTCTTTAATAATCATACCACTTGGCATTACAGCTCCAACTTTAGCAACAACAACTTTTTGACCTTGCTCAATGTTTGGTGCACCGCAGACGATTTGTAACGTCTCAGAACCTACATCAATTTGACAAACGCTCAATTTATCAGCATCTGGGTGCTTTTCTTTTGATTGCACATAACCTACTACAAATTTCGGTGATAAATCTGCTTCAAGTTGATAATTCAAATCTGTTTCATCAATCATTTTTTGAATGTCATCAATATGTGAAGCCGTCAATTTAATATGTCCTTCTCCTGAAAGGCTCAAGTGATTCGTCGCATTAAAAAGGTTGAAGCCGACGATTTCACCTTCTTTTTTTATTGCAACAACATCTCCATAATTTTCATATTCAAATGGTCCTTCCACTTGGTCAATTTGTAAAAATGCAACGTTTCCAACTCCTGTTGGATTATAAAATAAATTCATATTCATTACTCCTCATTTTGATTATCATTATCTTTAGTTGCGCGTAAGTGATGTACGACATTAGGCTGCGCTTGATTTTTAGGCTTATTATTTTTACCTAAAATGAAAATAGGTTCGAAGTGCCCCTCTTGATAAGCAAACGAAAGTGAGGTTATCGGAACTAATCCTTTAGCAAAAAAGTCCATAGTAATATGTGCCATCACGTCATAACCTGTTTTGTTCCGTATATCTGCAATAATGAGCACATCTTGATGTGGAACGGCGACTAACATTTCACCTTGGCATCGTTCTTCAAATTCACTTAATAGCTTTGCGTTCATGATGCGACTTGCATCATAGCCGTCATTTTGATTAATAAAATAAAAGATATTCCCTTTTACTTCATCCGTCGTAAACGTATTATCAAGTTTACGTACGTTAAACATCGCCATTTCTTTAATTTGTTGTTTGGACAACTTTAATGATGTCATAAGTGTTTCATCAATGAGACGATACGATTTTCCTAAATCTAGTGCAAAATAAATACGTGTTTCAGCAGTATGGGGTTCAGTAATAAACACTTTACCATCATCTGTTTTCTCATTAAAACTTGTCGAACGTATGACAGGCATCACACGTATCTCATCTAATGCTTTATAGGATTCATCTTTCATTTGATGAATGGTTTCTTCAATGTAATAAATAATTTCATCAATAATATTTTCTTGCCCTTTGTTGAATTTAGCAACAATTGGGGAAAGTTTAACTGTTAAGCCTTTATGGTTATCAGTTCGATAAATTCTCAAAGATTCTTCTTTACGATTAAATTGATAATGAACCTCTAAATCTTCTAATCGTGACTTAATCAAATCTCTCATTTTAAAGACATTCATTTTTTCACTCCTAATTTAATGCCTTTTATTAGTTTACAATAAATATACCCTTAGGACTAGAGAAAAACTATGTCCCAAGGGTTAAAATCTATTTAAAATTGACTCAAAAATTGATCGATTTGTTCTACTGTTTTTCGTTCTTTTCCAATATAAGAACCCACTTGTTTACCATTTTGATAAAATAAGAAACTCGGAATGCCCATAATACCGTGTTCAATTGCTAAATCAATAAATTGATCTCGGTCCACTTTTACAAAGTCAAATTGTTGATACTTTTCTTCCAGTCCAGGTAAACCCGGCTCAATGACATGACAATCTGGACACCAATCTGCACTAAATAAGAAAACGGTATTTTTTTGAGCAAATACATTAAATTGTTGTTCACTTTCTAATTGAATCATCACTATCACTCCTATTGATATTGTAATTGTTCTATCGTCTCATCATCTAATTGACGAATAGACGCCGTTAACCACGCTTTTGCTGCTTGATAATCACGAATATCAAAAACAGCATCAACACTATGAATGTATCTTGCACACACACCTATAACAGCAGTTGGTACACCAATATTCGATTTATGAATGACGCCGCCGTCTGTACCTCCGGGTGAGATATAATGTTGATATTGGATGTGGTGTTCAGCTGCAACTTGTTGTAAATAAGATTTAAAGGCTGGTTTGAGTAGCATCGTACCATCTTTAATTCTTAACAACGCACCTTCTCCTAGTACACCCGAAAGACCTTGACGCCCTTTCATATCGTTTGCAGGTGAGCAATCAACGACAAAAGCTACATCTGGATTGATCAGCCGAGCAGCGGCTTCAGCGCCCCGTAAACCTACTTCTTCTTGTACATTCGCGCCAACATATAAATCAAAATCTAAATCAACGTCTTTAAGTTGTTCGAGTAATTCTAGACCGATGACACAGCCATAACGATTATCCCAAGCTTTCGCTGCATATCGATGTTCGGATAACTGCAATAATTCTGTATGTGGCACAATAGGGTCTCCTAATTGTACCCCTCGCTTTAAAACATCCTCTTTAGAACTTTCTCCAATATCTAAAAGTAAATCTTCAATACGTGGTGCGCCTTCTTGCCCTGTTCTAAAGTGACTTGGTATATTCGCCACAACCCCTATGATTTCTTCATTTTGTTGTGTCAAAATTTTAAGACGCTGCCCTTGCCAAATATCGTTTGCCACTCCACCTAGTGCCGTAAATTTAATCAAGCCTTGTGTTGTTACTTCTGTTATCATAAACCCAATCTCATCCATATGAGCTGCGACCATTATACGTTTCGCATTTTTATTTTTACTTTTCTTTACACCGTAAAATCCGCCCATTCGGTCATATACAAATGTGTCAACGTAAGGGGTCATACTTGATTTCATATATTCACGTACGCGATGTTCAAAATTAGGAGCACCGTGTAGTTCCGTTAAAGTCTTAATTTTTTCAATCGTACTTGTTGTCATATCGCACACTCCTTATTTTTTTAATCTCTTTATTTAGTATATCATCTCTACTGTGGTAAACTAGAATTAAGTCTTCAACAAGGAGATGTGAATTATGTTATCGAAAAAAAACTGGCCTTTATTGATACCAATCACAATCGGCGTGGTTCTTGCAGGAAGTTATTTTTATGTGCTGAATATGAATAAACAGAAATATATCCCAGCCAATAAAGTGATAGATTCTGTTAAAAGCTATTTTAAGCATGTCACAGGGTCTTATATCCTTTATGAACCGACAACATATCGTAAATTTGGTATCGAATATGAGGTATACAAAGGGGGCATCAGTGCTGAGCGCAATGGTAAAATTTACCACTATGAATTTATCGCTGACGCATATGATGGCCAAATCATTGACATTATAGAAATATAGCAGAGGGGATTGGACACAATTTAATGTCCACCCTTTTTTGTTATCTCAAGATTTGCGCTTGAATGTTTTTTAAGTCATCACTTAATTGTATCGCAAAATATTCAACATCATGATAAAACAAAAACCAATAATGGTTTGCCACATAATAGCGTGTTAAGCGCTCTTTTTCTCTTATCGATTGCATCGGATAATCATCATAGGCAGTCACCCAAAGCGGATTACGATGTGCCGCTGTGCTAAAAATATCTGCCATGTGTACAGCTTTTTCATTTTCACTTTCTATTTCAATTAAAACATGCCCATAGCTATGTCCACCTGTATGTTTCATCTTTATACCCGGATAGGGTTCAATCGTATCTTCAAACAAAATCATTCGATCTTCATACGTGCCTCTATTACTTGGCCAATATGTTGCTTGGCTTCTAATATTAGGTGCTATAAATTCATGCCACTCGTCTTGTTGTATATAATGGCGTGCATTTGGAAACTGTGCGTTCCCCTCAGCGTCAGTAAGCCCTGTCGCATGATCAAAGTGCATATGTGTCATTAAGACAAGATCTATATCTTCAGGCGTTAATGAAAAATGTGCTAATCCTTCCTTAATACGAGACTCATTGATCACACCATAATTACGTAATTGTTTCTCAGTTAATTTTTGATTGCCAATACCTGCATCAATTAGAATATTACAATCGCCTGTTCGAATTAGAATAGGATGCGTGACTAACGGAACTTGATTTTTATCATTCACTGCATATTGTTTTTCCCATAATGGTTTAGGTACAACACCAAAAATAGCCCCACCATCCATTTGAGTAAAGCCACCATCTAATGCATCAACTTTAAATTTACCAATTTCCATGTTACCACTCCTTAATATATTAATTGTAAGACGCTCAAACAGTTCAATGCAACGAATTGCAAGATAAATTACAACATTTATAAACAAACCAGATGATAGAATTAATCCCGATACCAACTGACAAATCTATCTCGCTCCGTTTAGATATAATATTTGTAGTTAGTATCATCATACGCAACCTCAATTGGTTACCTCTACAAAAAACCAGTAAAAAGCAAAAATCGGATTGATAAACATTGACATGCTTATCAGCCCGATCCTTCATCTATTGGTTTTTATTGTGAAACTTGGCTTCCATACGATAAATTCTAGAGCCTTTTTCAGCAAATTTATGTTCGTATTCTGTAGGTATATTGTTACCTTCATCTTCTTGATGTAGGTTTAAATTGATTTTTGTAAAATACATGCCATATTGCGACATACTTTCTAAACTATATGCAAATAATCCACGGTTATCGGTTTTGAAATGAAGCTCACCATCATTTTTCAAGATTTGCTCGTATATTTTTAAAAATGTATGGTAAGTTAAACGTCGTTTAGTATGACGTTTTTTTGGCCATGGGTCAGAAAAGTTAAGATAGATTCTATCAACTTCATCATTTTTAAAATAATCTGTTAGCTTTATCGCATCATTGCATAATAATTTGATATTTGTCAGTTTCAACGCATTGACTTTATCTAACACGCGAATCATCACATTTTTATCTCGTTCAATTGCTACATAATTAATATTCGGATTTTGACTTGCAAGTGTCGTGATGAATTTACCCATACCCGAGCCCACTTCGATATGAATAGGCTGTGACTTCTCAAACCAGTTACTGACTTCTTGCGCATGTGAACCGTCCAAATCGACAATATCACTATGCTCAATCAGATAGGACTCAGCCCACGGTTTATTTCTCATTCTCATGATTCGTTCTCCTTATATAAAAACGTTACTTTCCATCACTTGATTTAAAAATTTAAGCCACGTGTTCATATCTTTATAACGTTTATGTTCTTCATTCCACTGTACCATACCGATAGATTGAATGACAGTATACCATTTCATTCGCTTTTTCAAATTTAAGGTCTCTTTAACCTCGTATATATCAAACCATTCAGACCATTGGGTTTCAGGTACGTAGTTGTAGAGCAACATACCGATGTCAATCGCTGGATCAGCAATCATCGCACCTTCCCAGTCAACTAAGAAAAGTTCATCTGTATCTGATAATAACCAGTTATTGTGGTTAACATCACCATGGACCACTGTATAAAAACGCGGATCATATTCAGGCATATGCTCTTCTAAATAAGTCAAAGCTTTACGAATCACATGATGTGTCAATACTTCTCTCGATAAAGAAGCATTAATTTTATTCAGCATGATTTCAGGCGTGATGGGTGCCATTTCCATGCGTTTTAGCATTGTTAATAGTGGTTTTGATTGATGGATTTTTCTTAATAAATAGGCGACTCTATCTTGAGCCATTTCGTCTGAAGTTAATTCACGCCCATTTTTCCAATGTTGCGCAGTGACTACTTCACCTGTTTCAATCCGCTTCGTCCAAACCAATTTTGGAACAATACCTTCAGCTGATAATGCCGCAATAAATGGATTTGAATTCCGTTTCAAAAACAGTTTTTGTCCATCTTGCTCAGCCATATAAGCTTCCCCTGATGCCCCGCCAGCAGAGTCAAGCGTCCATCCTAACTGATAAAACTGCTCCACAACTCACTCACCTCACTTTCCAATTAGAAAAGGCTCATGAAAAATTATTCAAGAGCCATATTTACATCATCAATTTTCAATGATTTTATTTCTGTTCACGTTTTGCACTCAAGTTAAATTTTATAATTATTGGCCTTTTTTTTCAACCAAAAATGGAACACAAAATGTGACTTTTTACCTTTGTGCAACACAAAATTTCATAAAAATATCATAAGTTAAATTAGATTTATTTTTTAATGTGAATGAGAACGGATATAACGTTCGAAACCTTTTTGCAATTGGCGTGTGATTGGGCCGACCTTCCCATCGTTTACAGATTCACCATCTAAAGTGACAATCGGCATTACTTCTACAGAGGTACTTGAAATGATGACTTCATCTGCCTCTTTCAAAAATGCGACTGTGAAAGGTTCCTCTTTCATTGTAATGTTTTCGTCCTCACAAACCCATTTAATCACTTGTCGTGTAATACCATTCAAAATAAGATGGCTTACTGGATGTGTATAAACAACGTTATCTTTAATCGCATACACGTTACTTGATGCACCTTCTGTTACAACGCCATCACGATGTTGAATGGCTTCAGTTGCATTATATTTCGAAGCATATTCCTTAGCTAACACATTACCTAAAAGATTTAAGCTCTTAATATCACATCTTAACCAACGAATATCTTCTGTAGTGACTGCAGAGACACCTTCATCAAGTGCTTCATAGGGACGATCATAGTGTTTAGCAAAGCCTGTGATAACAGGTTCAACAGGTGGCGTAGGAAACGCGTGATCACGAGCTGCAACACCACGTGTCACTTGTATATAGATTCCACCATTGACAACTTGATTCACTTCAGCTAATTCACGCACAAGCTCTGTTAAAGATTCAACAGTATGATTTAAATCAAGACCAATTTCAGCTGCACTTCTTAGCAAACGCTCGAAGTGTTCTTTTGAAGTAAATAATTTACCATCATAAACACGGATATATTCATAAATGCCGTCGCCAAAATTGTAACCTCTATCATTAAAAGGTACTTTTGCTTCACTTTCATCGACAAAACTTTGATTCAATAATATTTTTGTCATACTTATCCCTCCACACAAACCGAATAAATAGCCTCTAAATAAATGCTCGTTGCGTTAAATAACTGCTTCTTAGTAATATATTCATTTTTTTGGTGCATTAAATCTTCAGAGTCATCAAACATTGCTCCAAATGCCACACCTTTATCTAAATTACGGGCATATGTTCCGCCACCAATTGTAAATGACGGTTTCATATCGCCTGTTTGGTTACGATATGCTGTTAACAGTTTTTGAATGAATGGATCATCCGGATTAACAAAGTGTGGTGTTTGAACTTTATGCAATTCAAGTTCAAAACCTTTCGATACTAATTCTTTTTCAAATGCTGCAATCGCAGCGTCAAAATCAAAGCCTTCTGGATAACGGAGGTTAATGCCGAAAGTACCTCCATTTTCACGATCATAATGAATCACACCAGGGTTTGTAGTGACATCACCCATTTCCTCAGAATGAAATTGCATATTCATTTTCTCTCCGAAATGTGACTCGAATAAGTATTGATCACTCAATGTGGCCCATGCTTTCGCAGATTGATTTAAATTTAATGTATTTAGGAAATGAATCAAATATAATCCTGCATTGACACCGATAGATGGATCCATTGCATGTACAGCCTTACCGTACACACTTAATTTTAAAATTCCGCTGTCAACTTCATGTTCTCCTGTCAATTGATGCGCTGCTAGAAATGCCTCAAACCGTTGAATCGTATCCGTCATATTTTCTTTAACTAAAATGTGTGCATGTGCTTTATCAGGCACCATGTTGTAACGTTCACCAGATTCAAATTGTTGCAACTCAATTTCAGGTTCATCTTCATCTTGCGCCAATGTTTGTTGTTTAATATCAAAAGTTGTAATTCCTTTTTCACCATGAATTAACGGGAACTCTGCATCTGGTGCAATACCGATTGACGGCATTTCCTCTGTTTTAAAATAGCGCTCTGTACATTTCCAATCAGATTCCTCATCACTTCCAATGATAATATGTATTCTTTTTTTCCAATCCACATTCATATCATTAAGAATTTTAACTGCGTAATATGCGGCAATAGTTGGGCCTTTGTCATCTAATGTACCACGTGCAATAATGCGGTCTTCTGTTTCAACCGGGTCAAATGGATCTGTATCCCATCCGTCTCCAGCAGGTACAACGTCGACATGACCCAAAATTCCGAACAACTCCGCGCCTTTTCCAATCTCAATACGACCTGCTAAGTGATCTGTATCAAATGTGTTAAACCCATCTCTTTCAGCGAGTTGATACATATAATCTAATGCCGCTCTTGGACCAGGTCCAACTGGTGCCTCTGCGGTAGCTGCTGCATCATCACGTACGGATTTAATAGATAAAAGTCCTTTTAAGTCTTCGATCATTTGCGCTTCATATTCTTGTACTTTTTCTCTCCACATGCTGATCATCTCTTCCTTTTTAATAATTGTACTTTCTATTCTACATGAATTATTCAATAAACAACAGTAAAACTGATGGGCTCACATTTTATTTTTCAAACATAATCAATCGTTTGCGACAGACGAAGCGCAATCTGCCCTCATCAGCACGCGTACATTCTTTTTTGGTTTTATTGAATAAAAAAACGAACCAGCTCACTTGATATACACCAAATACTGATTCGTCGACAATTTCAAATTGATATGTCTTCAATTTGAATGAACTAGGGTTGCAGAATTATTAATACAAAGCCATTTGTAGTCAAATTTGTAATAATCCCCCAACCCTAGAAAGTCATTGTAAAACGATTAAATGACGCAATCACTATTGGTTGTTCAGACGTATATGTCACTCAACTTCCAGTTAAATAAATGAAAGTAGATCAAAATGATTTATCGTTTCACAAATCCTTTACTTTATGATTGATTCTTATTATTCAATTCCTCTTCAGTCACAATGCGCAAATTATTTGCTGGATTACCGCCACCTTCATCATCGAATTTGGCTGCTCTTTTATCCGTTGTGTCTGTAGTATCATTATTTAACAACTGTTCTTTTTTATTATTAATAAAACTTTTTGGGTATTGCTTAGCTTCATTCACGTAAGCTTTTGGATCCTCTTTCACTTTATTAAATTCTTGTGTGGCAGCTTCACCAAGTTGCGAAGCTTTTTCTTGTGCGCGTTTTTTATAATCTTCTGGGTTTTCTTTATATTTGTTATATTCTTTTTTTAATTTGTCACGGTTATCTTTATTAGAAAGTACAACTGCAGCAACAGCGCTTCCAATACCGATAGCCGCTCTTAAAAATTTTCCAGATTTAGCCATGATATCACCTCAATTTGTTTAGTGTAAGGTTACCCGGCTAACAAAGATTTAAACATTAATTTTTTGAATTCAAAGTGGGATAAAGAGCAGTTAGTTCTTCTGCAGTTAACGCCCGACATTCACCTGGCTTAAGCGTCTCATCCAATTGTACATCACCAATGGCTATCCGTTTCAATGCCAACACTTCATTATCAATCGCATGAAACATCCGCTTAACTTGATGATATTTCCCTTCTTGTATCGTAACAAGCGCAGTGTTTTGAGGTTCTAATATTTCTAATTGCGCAGGTTTGAGTAATCCTTCTTTTAAAGTAATCCCTTTTTCAAATGCGGTAATATTCGACATTTCAAGTTGGTTTTTAGCTTCAACCCAATAAGTTTTTGCAACATGCTTGTTCGGACTCATTAATTCATGATTAAATTTCCCATCGTTAGTAATGAATAATAAGCCTTCAGTATCTTTATCTAATCGACCTACAGGAAATAAGTCTAAATGTGAATTGTCCTTTACTAAATCAATAACCGTTTCATGGACTGGGTCTTCGGTTGCTGAGATAACGCCTTTAGGTTTATTCATCATTAAATATTGAAAAGGCTCATATTGAACTTTTTCACCATTAACTTCTATTAAATCGGTATCCGCATCGATTTGAAATTTTGGACTTTTAATACGGTCTTGATTACAAGTTACAACACCTTTTTTAATTAATACTTTGACCTCAGAACGTGTACCGAATCCCATTTGAGAGAGAAACTTATCAATTCTCATTATAAGAAAACAACTTTTTGACGAATTTTATTTGGAATATTACCTAAAAACTTATCTGCAAGTCTCGTTTTTATTGTAATGCCACCGTAGATTAATGCACCAATGACTGCACAAATCATAGTTATAATGAATGCACCTACGTGACTCGCTGGAGAAATAAAGAGTTGTAACACGTAATAGATAGCTTCTACGATAATCATCATTAAAAAGCCATAGAATAAAATTTTACATGTATCCAGTAGCGTGTCATAGAATTTAAAACGTGCATATTTTTTTAATACAACAAAATTACATAAAATCGCAAAGAGTAATGCAATTGCAGTACTTAAAATCGCTCCAGCTGTTTCAAACATAATAATAAGCGGCATGTTTAATAGGAATTTCAATACGACAGAACCTAAAATAATGAAAACAGTAAGTTTCTGTTTATCAATACCTTGAAGCATTGAAGCAGTCACGCTTAATAAAGAAATTAAAATTGCGACTGGTGCATAATAAAACAATAAACGACTACCATCAATACTATATTCATAAAAAACAGTATATAATGGCACAGCTAGAGACATAATCCCTAAACTGGCAGGTACAGTAATATACATTAAGACACCTAAAGCCGTTTGAATTTGGTGATGCATCTCTTCAAAATCACCTTTTTCATACGTTTTCGTAATAAAAGGAATCAAACTAATCGCAAAACCTGCCGCTAAAGACGTAGGAATCATGACAATCTTGTTAGTCGTCATGTTTAACATTGTAAAGAACATATCTTGTAAACGTGTTTCAACACCGGCAATCGCTAAAGCGTGATTGTGTGTTAATTGGTCAACAATCATAAATAATGGGAAATTCAAACTCACAATAACGAAAGGAATACTGTAAGATATAATTTCTTTGTACATATGTTTATACGAAACATCGATTCCTGTCGTATCGGATTCAACCATTTCATGTATTCCTTTACGACGTTTAATCCAGTACCACCATAGTGTCAAAATACCTGCAATCGCCCCAATTGCCGCACCAAAAGTTGCGATACCATTCGCCAATAAGACTGAACCATCAAAAACGTTCAATACAAGATAGCTTCCTAAAAGGATAAAAATAATACGCGCAATTTGTTCTGTCACTTCTGAAAGCGCAGTAGGCCCCATGGATTTATAACCTTGAAACACACCTCGCCAAGTTGCAAGTACAGGTATAAAAATCACCACAAAACTAATTGTTCTAATGATGGAAGTTATTTGATCAACTGTCCATCCTGCTTTTTGATCTGTATTGTTTGCAATTGTTATTGACGCAATTGTTGGAGATAACAAATACAGTGCTAAAAAGCCTAAAATACCGGTGATACTCATCACCACAAAACTCGATTTGTATAACTTTTGACTGACACGATATGCGCCTAATGCGTTATACTTTGCTACATATTTTGATGCTGCAAGCGGAACACCTGCTGTCGCAACCGCTATCGCGATATTGTATGGCCCATACGCATAGTTAAAAGGCGCTAAATTATCGGCGCCACCGATAATTCGATAAAACGGAATAATATAAATGATGCCTAAAACTTTAGTAATGAGGATACTTAATGTGAGTAAAAAAGTCCCTCTTACCAATTCCTTATTTTCACTCATAGCCAACCTACCTACTCTTCAATTTTTCAAACTCAAATTATAACACAATATGGTTATTATACACCGAATAAAGATATGTTAAAATCAAAATATCAACTTTAAGGGGTTTTTACAATATGTATCAATCAATCGTCATCGGCGGTGGACCGAGTGGGCTTATGGCTGCAATATCAGCGAGCCAACATGGTAAGTCCGTCCTATTACTAGAAAAAAAGAAAGGTTTAGGTCGCAAATTAAAAATCTCTGGTGGAGGACGTTGTAATGTAACTAACCGTCTCCCCTATGCTGAGATCATTAAAAACATACCAGGAAACGGTAAATTTTTATATAGTCCCTTTTCTATTTTCGATAATCAATCCATTATAGAATTTTTTGAAACACGGGGTGTGCCTTTAAAAGAAGAAGATCATGGACGCATGTTTCCGGTATCGAATCAATCACAAGATGTTTTAGATGCACTCATCAAAACACTTCATGATCATAATGTCACTATTAAAGAACAACATGTGGTCACATCCGTTGAAAAGCAAAACGAAGGCCATTTTATTGTCAAGTTGCAAGATGGCACAACGTATCAAGGTAAATCCATAATTATTGCAACAGGTGGCACAAGTGTCCCACAAACAGGTTCCACTGGAGATGGTTACCGTTTTGCTACAGTGTTAGGTCATCATATTACACCACTTTTCCCAACTGAAGTCCCTATTAAATCAAATGCCCCTTTTATTAAAAAACAACAATTAAAAGGGCTTAGCTTGAGTAATGTTGGACTTTCAGTTTTAAGAAAAAATGGCAAAAAAAGAATCACTCATCAAATGGATATGATCTTCACTCATTTTGGTATTAGTGGTCCTGCTGCTTTAAGATGTAGTCAATTCGTCTATTATGAACAAAAAGCACAACAACAAACACATATCAAAATGCAAATTGATGCTTTTCCTGATATTAAAGAAAGTACATTAAAACAACAAATTGAACAGAAATTAAAATCTCAACCTGATAAACATATCAAAAATGCGCTCAAAGGTCTTATAGAAGAACGTTACTTATCTTTTATAATAGATGAAGCGAACATTGCACCTCAAATGACTTATCATCATTTAAGTCAACAAAAATTGACTGAACTCACGCATTTGTTCAAGGCCTTTACTTTCGAGGTACATGGAACCCTCCCTATTGAAAAAGCATTTGTTACAGGTGGCGGTGTGGATATTAAAGAAATTGTGCCGAGCACCATGGAATCAAAGATTACACCTGGTTTATTTTTGTGTGGTGAAGTTTTAGATATTCATGGTTACACCGGGGGTTATAATATTACAAGTGCATTAGTAACAGGCTATGTTGCGGGCTACTTCGCAGGATTTGTAGAGTAACCAATGATAAATTGTTAAATAATCAAAAATATAGACGAGGCTGGGAAAAGTATTCCAACCTCGTCTGTCTAACTTCTTTAATACTCATATTGAGTTATATGGGGTAGGAATGAGGATAACATTGGAAAATCCTTCGTTATCCCTCTCCATCATGAAGCGACCTATCTAATACATCATTAGATGCGTTTATATTCTAAGCCCCCATCGCCCCATGCGTGCATACCACCTTCGATATTGACCGCATCAATATCATGTTGATTTAAATAATCTACAACTTTTGCACTTCGAACGCCCCCAGCGCAAACGATATAATATGTTGTATTTTTATTAAAATCATCGAGCTTTTCAGGAATTTGATTCATTGGAATGTGCTCCGCTTCAGGAATCATTCCCATCGCAACCTCTTCATCTTCACGAACATCGACGACATGAACAGGTTCTGAGCTCATAATCATTTCTTTTAATTGATCGACACTGATCTCTCTCACACTTCCTCATCCTTTCAATTATTTCGCAACAATATTAACAAGTTTTTGCGGAACCGCAATCACTTTCTTAATCTCTTTACCCTCAATTGCTGTTTTTACACTGTCATTGGCCAATGCCATTTGTTCCATTTCTTCTTTTGACAGGTCTTTAGGAATTTCCACTTTCGCACGCACTTTGCCATTGACTTGTAACACAATCTCGACAACTGCTGCTTCAAGAAGGGATTCATCATAACTTGGCCATGGTTGATAAGTAATCGTTGTCTCATGTCCTAAAATTGACCACAATTCTTCCCCTAAATGTGGTGCAATCGGTGCTAACATTTTAACAAAACCTTCCACATAAGCACGAGAAATCGTCTCAGCCTTATAACAATCATTGATAAAGACCATTAATTGACTGATTGCTGTATTAAAATTAAGGGATTCAAAGTCTTCCGTTACTTTTTTAACTGTTTGATGATAAACATTTTGTAATGCCGGCGTATCATCATCAACGACTTTATCTGTTAATGTACCATCTTCATTTACAAATAAACGCCAAACGCGATCTAAAAAGCGACGTGAACCATCTAAACCTTTCTCACTCCAAGAGATTGAAGCTTCTAAAGGCCCCATGAACATTTCATAAAGTCGTAAAGTGTCTGCACCATGAGAAACAATAATATCGTCAGGATTTACAACGTTTCCTTTCGATTTACTCATTTTCTCATGACCTTCACCTAAAATCATACCTTGGTTAAATAATTTTTGGAATGGCTCTTTAGTTGGGACCACACCTAAATCATAAAGCACTTTATGCCAAAAACGCGCGTAGAGTAGGTGTAATACCGCATGTTCAACGCCACCAATATATAAATCAACAGGCAACCAATGTTTCAATTTTTCAGGGTCTGCTAACATTTGATCATTTTTAGGATCAATATAGCGTAAATAATACCAGCAACTTCCAGCCCATTGTGGCATTGTATTGGTTTCTCGACGCCCTTTCATCCCTGTTTCAGGATCTGTAACATTCACAAATGCGTCTATATTAGCTAATGGAGATTCACCTGTACCAGAAGGTTTGATTTGATCTGTTTTAGGAAGCAATAATGGTAATTCATTTTCTGGTACAGTTGACATTGAACCATCTTCCCAATGAATAATCGGAATCGGTTCACCCCAATAACGTTGACGACTAAACAACCAATCTCGAAGTTTATAATTAACTTTCTTTTCACCGACGCCTTTTTCTTCAAGGAGTTGAATCGCTTTCGCAATCGCATCTTCATTTTCAAGACCACTTAACGATTCAGAATGAATATGCGGACCATTACCCGTGTAGTAAGGTGTATCAGCGTCATTATCAATAACTGTTTTAACTGGTAAATTAAATGTCTCAGCAAATTCATAGTCACGTTCATCGTGTCCAGGTACAGCCATTACCGCGCCGGTACCATAAGAAGCAAGCACATAATCTGCAATCCAAATTGGAATTTGTTCGCCTGTCATCGGATGAATCGCATAAGCACCTGTAAACACACCCGTCTTTTCTTTTGCTAAATCCGTTCGCTCTAAATCAGATTTTTTACTCGCTTCGTCTTGATATTTTTGGACAGCTTGCGATTGTTCAGTCGTTGTTATTTCATTGACTAATGCATGTTCAGGACTTAATACTAGGAAAGTAGCACCGTAAATAGTATCAGGTCGCGTCGTAAACACTTCAATCGCTTTTTCTGATTTCGCTTCTTTATAAATAACTTTGGCACCCTCTGAACGACCAATCCAATTTCGTTGCATGTCTTTAAGGGACTCTGGCCAATCCAGATCATCTAAGTCTTCCAATAAACGATCCGCATATTCTGTAATACGAAGCACCCATTGTTTCATAGGGCGGCGTACAACAGGATGTCCGCCACGTTCAGATACACCATCTACAACTTCTTCGTTTGATAGAACCGTACCTAATGCTTCACACCAGTTTACTGGGATTTCATCGATATAAGCTAAACCTTTTTTATACAATTGAATAAAAATCCATTGCGTCCATTTATAATAGTCTGGATCTGTTGTACTTAACTCACGATCCCAATCGTAACTAAAACCAAGCTCTTGGATTTGTCTTTTAAAAGTTTGGATGTTTGTACGCGTAAATTCTGCTGGATCATTACCCGTATCTAAAGCATATTGCTCTGCAGGTAAGCCAAACGCATCCCACCCCATTGGATGAAGCACATTGTAACCTTGCATTCTTTTATAACGTGACAAAATGTCAGTTGCAGTATAGCCCTCTGGATGCCCTACATGTAAGCCTGCTCCTGAAGGATATGGAAACATATCTAATGCATAAAATTTCTTTTGACCTAAATGATCTTCCGTTTTAAAAGTTTTGTTTTGTAACCAATACGTTTGCCACTTTTTTTCAATTTCTTGATGATTATAATTCACTACTAAATCCTCCTATTCATAAAAAAACATCTCGAACTATTCT
Source organism: Staphylococcus sp. 191 (assembly GCF_011174885.1). NCBI lineage: Bacteria > Bacillati > Bacillota > Bacilli > Caryophanales > Staphylococcaceae > Staphylococcus > Staphylococcus sp. 191. The sequence goes on from NZ_PNRJ01000005.1 coordinate 154,343, forward strand.
TCAATGGTAAGGGACGACTCATGCCGCGGTACCACCCTTATTCACGCTAAACGTGCACTTCATAAAAATAGTTAGAGATGTTAATTATTATTTAATTACATTGGCAAGTTCACTTAATGTTTTCACTAGTTCGCACCACCACTAGCTCTCTTAAGAAATACAGTTAAGTTACTACTCCATTTTAATCACTTGAAAATAGTACAATTACACTCAATACTTCGTTATTAAAGAAACTTTGAGATGAAACCGTTAAAAACTATGCTTCCGATGACTTTAATCATTATCTATATTAAAAAAATTAACACAAATATGCAAGCCTCATTTTAGCATCGTTAATGATATAAAATCTTTGGATCCACTTTTCTATCATAGATAGATAAAAATATCATTGCGATAACTAACAATCCTATCATAGATAAAAACATCACTTGCATATTAAAGAGGTCTACTAATATCCCACCGATTAACGGTCCGAAAGCTTTGCCGACAGTAGAAGCTGAATTGACGATACCTTGATAGACACCTTGACGACCCTTAGGTGCTAACGCATTTGCTATCGTTGGTACAGCTGGCCATACAAACATTTCTGCAAACGTCATAATGACGATACCTACGACAAAAATTGAAAATGATTTGGCAAAGCTCGTCACCAAAAAGGATAATATAAAGACAAACAATCCGAAATATAATTGTTTTTTTAACTGTCCTTTGAAAAATTGAACGATTGGTGTAATTAAAGGTTGACCAATGAGTATCAAGACACCGTTAATAGTCCATAATAAACTATATTGACTCATAGAAATGCCGATACTTTGTGTAAATGAAGCAATCGTTGTTTGCCATTGAACATACGTAATCCAACAACAAGCAAACATGACACACAATAAAAGAAGTGCATTAAAATGTTTTTTATTCTGCAGATGTGCAATTTCTTCAATCGTATCGTGTTGCTTAACCGTCGCATGATAATCCATGTTGAAATTAAATAGAGCGATGAAGAAAAATACAACATACATCGCAAGGTTTGCCATAAATATATAATTAAAGCTTAATTCTGCTACGACACCGCCTAAAGCCGCCCCTAAAGCAACACCGATATTTTGGGCTAAATAAATGGCATTAAATGTTTGTCTCCCACCTTGTGGCCAAACAGCACCTGCCATTGCATAAATAGCCGGGATAATCATGCCGCCTCCAAATCCAAGCATAATGAGCCAAACTGCATACCATGGCCATCCGTGAAATAAATTCAATAGTAGGGTTGCACATAAGCTGATAACCGTACCCAACATAATCGTTCGATAGCCACCCAACTTATCAAATAAAGTTCCACCTAACAAATTACCCGCTATCATACCAAATGAATTCACCATTAATACAACACCGGCTGTACTTAACGATTTACCTAAAGCTTGACTCATATAAATCGTGTTGAGTGGCCATAAAAAACTCGCTCCCGTAATATTTATTGCCATACCAATTACAAGCCACCATATTTCTTTTGGCATTTTCATTGATGACACACTCCTTTTCTATCTAAATCACACTATAACACGATTAGTCTAAAATATGTTAAAATCTTGAAATACAGTTAATAAGAATTTTAACACAGTATCAAAAAATCCGTTTTAATTATGAATTTTGAAAGGACGATAATCATGGGGGTTTATTTTCCATATGCATTTGATCAAAAACGCTATCATACATTAAACTATCTTCTAAAAAATAAATTTAATCAAAAAATATTTAAAGTGGCACTCGATGCCGGCTTTGATTGTCCCAACCGAGATGGAACTGTCGCACATGGCGGTTGTACATTTTGTTCTGCTGCGGGTAGCGGAGACTTTGCGGGCAATCGTGTCGATCCAATAGAAGTACAATTCAAAGAAATAAAATCACGCATGCATGAAAAGTGGCGTGAAGGTCAGTATATTGCCTATTTCCAAGCATTTACTAATACACACGCCCCTGTAGATGTGCTCCGTGAAAAATTTGAAAGTGCTCTAAAACAACCGGGCGTCGTTGGTTTATCAATTGGTACACGTCCAGATTGTTTACCAGATGATGTTGTTGAATATTTAGCAGAGTTAAATCAACGTACATATTTATGGGTCGAACTGGGTCTCCAAACGGTCCACCAGTCTACGTCAGACTTAATCAATCGTGCACATGATATGAATTGCTACTATGAAGGTGTCGCTAAACTTAGAAAACATGATATCAATGTCTGCTCTCACATTATTAACGGTCTACCTGGTGAAGACTATGACATGATGATGGAGACTGCTAAAACTGTAGCACAAATGGATGTTCAAGGTATTAAGATTCACCTTCTCCATCTATTAAAAGGGACACCAATGGTAAAACAGTATGAAAAAGGGTTACTAACTTTTATGTCTAAATCAGAATACATTAGTTTAGTATGTGATCAACTTGAGCAACTGCCACCTGAAATGGTCGTTCATCGAATCACAGGCGATGGCCCTATTGATTTAATGATTGGACCAATGTGGAGTGTGAATAAATGGGAAGTATTGAATGATATTGATACTGAACTTGAAAGACGTGGTACAGTGCAAGGTCAATACTATGAAGCACAGGTACAACTATGATAGTTGAACGTATCCTCCCATTCGCAAAATCACTTATCCAAAGTCATATTTCACCAGAAAGCGTTGTGATCGATGCAACTTGTGGAAATGGTTATGACACGCTTTTTTTAGCACAGGCCGTCCCTTCTGGTCATGTATATGGATGCGACATTCAATCAACCGCAATTGAAAACACCGCAAAGAAAGTTGCCGATTTTAAAAATGTGTCACTTTACCAAACGGGTCATGAAAAAATTACACAATTTATTTCAGAGAAACATCGTGATCGTATTCACGCTGCACTTTTTAATTTAGGTTATCTGCCTAAAGGAGATAAATCTATTGTCACACGGCCTTCAACGACAATTCAAGCGATAGAACATATTTTTGAACTTTTACAACCTCAAGGTATCATCGTGTTAGCAGTGTACCCTGGTCACGATGAAGGTTATGAAGAAAGTCAAGCGCTATTGCAATATTTAACAGCATTTGATCAGCAAAAAGCACATATCTTGAAGTACGAATTCATCAATCAACAAAATCGTCCCCCTTTTATTATAGGTATTGAAAAAAGATAAAACAAAAACTGGATTTAAGTCATTCTTTGGACTCAAATCCAGTTTTTTTATTATATATCGCAACCGTTTATAATAGAATTCAGTAAATCTTTTAAGTTTTGTTCTCGGTTTTCAATTTCGTTACACGCAAAGTTAATCAGTTCTTGTTTATCTTGTTCTTTTTCTTCATTAAAATGAATTATGACTGTTCTCTCATCATCAGATGGTCGTTCTTTTACTAACCATTTCAACTCTACAAGATTGTTGAAAGTTCTTGTCCGTCTGTACGTTTTGACTTTGACATAGTGATCCATTTCTTTTAACGTCATTGACCCTTTATCCCAAAGTGTAAGTAAAATCAAAAATTCTTCTTTTGATAAATGATACTTTTCCTCAATCGCTTCAAAAATATATTCAACCTCTTTTTGAAGATTATCTAATAACACAATATCACTTACTTGATAGTTTTTCTTTTTAGCCATGATTAAGCCCCCATTCAATTAGACTGCCTATCATGAATCTTTACCCAAATTATTATAATTCAATCATAATGTATAAAAGTTTGATTTATTGGTAATAAATTAATTTTAAATCTTAAAATACCGACTGACATTTCTAGGTTTCTGGTTAACTTTCTATGATTTCTATCAAACCGAAAATATCATAGATGAATATAAATGTAAATTAAATATGTCATAGCCCAACATGCTTTTAGATGTGCATAAATAATTTCCCGGTGTCTATGACGTGTTGGATATACAAAATAAGAAAGCACCTCAAAAATCGCTTAAATGATTTTTGGGGTGCTTTCTTTGGAGACTGAGAACTCATGTCCGAGTCTGTTTAATATTTAGTCTTGATTAATCAAAAAGATGTTCTATAGATTGTTGCATATTTTTTAAGATATTAACTGATTTTTCAAATTTTTCTTTTTCTTCTTCATTTAAAGGTGTTTCAACGATGCGTGTTGCACCTTCACCGTTAATCACTGTTGGCACACCTGTATACACACCACTATGTCCGTACTCACCTTCTAGGTAGCTTGATACAGTTAAGACTGTATTTTGATTTCTCAATATTGCTTTTGAAATGTGCATTAATCCCATAGCTACACCATAATATGTTGCACCTTTTGCTTTGATAATATCGTATGCAGCATCACGTGTTTGTACGTAAATATCTTCAATTAGATGTGATTTTGAAGGATCCTTTTTCAATTCATCATAAATTGAAACACCTGCAATTGTTGCACTTGACCATACTGGAACTTCAGAATCACCGTGCTCACCAATAATATTCGCATGAACACTGCTTGGCGCTACGTCAAAAGCTTCACTAATTAAATGTTTAAAGCGTGCAGTATCTAAAATTGTGCCTGAACCGATGACTCTATGCTTAGGTAAACCAGAATATCTAAGCGTTACATAAGTTAAAATATCAACAGGATTAGCAGCAATAAGGAAAATACCATCGAAACCACTGTCCATAATGGAAGTGATAATATCTTTATAAATTTTAGCATTTTTCTCTACAAGGTCTAATCGTGTTTCACCGACTTTTTGTGGAGCACCTGCGCAAATCACAATAAGATCAGCGTCACCACAATCGCTATATTCACCTGCTTTAACTTTTACAGGTGATTCAGCATAAGGCGCGCCGTGATTTAAATCAAGTACATCACCAAGTACTTTGTCTTTATTAATGTCGATAATGACTAATTCATCAGCGACGCCTTGACTTACCATTGTAAATGCATAACTCGCGCCAACTGCGCCATTACCAACTAATACGACTTTGTTACTGTTTTTTCCCATTGAAAAACACGCTCCTATTTTGCAAATTTATATTCATCACAATATTTGTGATTCTTTTCACATATAATCTACCATGTTTATCACAATATTTCAATAAAAATTTTTAGTAATGCAAAGAGAAATTATTTTCCATTGTATGTAAAATGTTTAAAATAATTACTTAATACTATTTTCGTCATCGATTAAATATCCTGCTGTAAAAACTTTATTATTTAAAAAGCTAAGGATATAACGCATAACGGCTTCGCGTTCAGGCTCATTATGAATTTCATGCGCTAAACCTTCCCACGCTTTAAAATAAAGTTCATCGTAACTGAGATTATTCACAAATTGATAAGTTACTTTTGTATCTGAAATCACATCTTCTGTACCATACATGACGCACATCGGAATGCGCATGAATTGATCCATATGATCCGCAGTTTCTTTCATTGTTCTGATAACTTCTTTGTACCAATGGTAGCTTACTTTCTTTAACATCATTGCATCATTTAATGTTTCCTCTTGAACTTCAGGATTTCGAGTCAAATCAGTTACTTGAAAACCGAGATCAAATTTTGCACTTTTAGAGACATCACCTATGTTCGCTGTTAAGAAATTTTTACGTGTCTTATTACTATTATGAAAAGCCATTAATGGGGAAATTAAAATCAATCCTTCAATATCAAGTTGCACTTTTTCTAATAGATTGACACAAATGAGTCCACCTAATCCGACCCCAATAATAAATGTAGGAAGATGATACGCTTCTGCAATTTCAATCCACTCAAGTACCCGTTCTTGATAGATTTCAAAGCTTTCGATTTGCCCCTTATTCATACGTGACGTTTGTCCTTGCCCAGGTAAATCGCCCATAATCACATGATAACCATTACGCTTTAAATGTGTAATGACATAGGCGTATCTTCCTGTATGTTCTAACATATTATGAACAATAACGATGACGCCTTTAGCTTTACTATCTGTTTCCCATTTCCACATACAACATTACCCTTCCTTTACGTTCTTTTTTTTATTATAGCGTGATTTTATTCGTGTTTGCGAATAAAAAGGAAATCATAAAAACAGGATAGAAATCTACATGAGACGTAAATTTTCTATCCTGTTGATATGAGTCACTGATGAATATAAAAAAAAGCGCGTGTGACTTTAAATATTTACTATGATGTCGCTCTTTCCATCGTTAAGATAATTTAAAAGTTTTACGTATGAATGGTAAACGTAATAATAAAATTGCTAAAAGTAATTCATAAAAAGTTGGAAAAAATTTTGCGACTAACATTAAGAAAAATTGACCAACCAGTGAGCCATCTCCTTGAGAAACATTAAAATGCGCTATAATGCCAGCATCAATAAGATTTAATCCTATAATTACAACAGCTACTAGCCACATTCGGTGTGTAAGCACCCCCACAATTAATCCAATCAGAACTAAAATAATAAGTTCAAAAACAAAGTACTGTACAAACGTATCTAACTGCGTCCCAAATATATAAAATGCCATATCTCTAAACATGTCATAATCTCCCTTAAAAAGATTTCACTCTTATTTTAACATGCACATACCGATTGAAATTTTAAGATATCGTAAAGTTTCAATTGTGGACTTTACATTACGTTAATATTTGACGCTGTTTACTTTTTAAAGCACATCTTTACAACATATTCACACCTACTTGATAATCGTATGATACGTTTTAGTTGAAAATAAATTTAAATTGAAGGTGTCGTTAATGAAAATCATCGTTAAATGTGTGATTAGTTTATTGTTTTTGCTTATGATGCCCCTCTTTTTAGCACTAGCACAAGAACCGATTGATACTGATTTACAGAAACCACCACTCACCGCTTCACAAAATTTACCATCTTAGCCACAAGAAACAAATAAAAAATTTAAATATTCATAGTTCTAAAAGAAAAATACGCGCTAAAATTGTAATTATGTATTATGAAAACGTTTTCTTCCATTATCTGTTCATGATACACTATCATTATGACAATGAACAAAGGATATGGGAGGAATTAAAATGAGCTTAATCAAAAACTTTTTTATTACACTATCAAACAATGCTTATTTAAATTCATTAGCAAAAACTGTAGGACCTTCATTAGGTGCAAATAGAGTTGTTGCTGGTAATACGATAGAAGAGGTTGTCACTACGATTAAGAAATTAAACGACAAAAATATCGCAGCAACAGTCGATAATCTGGGTGAGTTTGTAAATAATGAGCGAGATGCAATTGCAGCTAAAGAAAATATATTAAAAGTTATGGATGCGATTCACGAAAATCAACTCAACGCGCATATGTCGGTTAAGCTCAGCCAGTTAGGTAGTGAATTTAATCGTGCCTTATGTTTTGAAAACATTGAAGAAATTGTTTCGAAAGCAAGTAGCTATGATCATATGCATATTAACATCGATACAGAAAAGTATGATAGCCTTTTCGATATTACACAAACTTTAGATCGATTAAAATCTAATTATTCAAATATTGGAACAGTGATTCAAGCTTACTTATTTAAAGCAGATGTACTCATCGATAAATATCCTGAACTCCGCTTACGCCTAGTAAAAGGTGCCTATAAAGAATCACCACATATCGCCTATCAAACTAAGGAAGAAATTGATCAAAATTATATTCGACTTATCGAAAAAAGATTGTTAAATTCTAAAAGTTTCACTTCAATTGCTACTCATGATCACAAAATAATTAACCATGTTAAAAAATTTGTTGAGGACAATCATATTGATAAATCTCAATTCGAATTTCAAATGTTGTATGGATTTAGAAGCGATTTAGCAGAGGCGATTGCAAAGGAAGGATATAATTTTACGATTTATGTCCCTTATGGTGATGATTGGTTTGGTTACTTTATGCGACGATTAGCAGAAAGACCTCAAAACCTAACATTAGCCTTCAAAGAATTTGTTAAACCAAAAGCCCTACTCTCTATAGGGGCAATTGGACTCGCAGTCGGAACATTATTTAAGCTATTAAAAAATAAGTAAAATTGTTTGACGCTCATGTCAATTTTAACAAGCCACAACATGCCTTAATCATAGCTGTTGTGGCTTCTATTTATTGATATCACGTTAACAAAACGGTGTGGTCGCCTATATTGATATCGTGTCTTAGCACCACTCCAAATTATCATTTTCAATTATAAAAAATTTGTAATCGCTACGAAATTGAAACACGCGAACTATATTTCATTAAAACTGTTTCAGTAAGTTAGCCATTTCTATTGCGCCTACTGCAACTTCTGCACCTTTGTTACCTGCTTTTGTACCTGCACGTTCAATTGCTTGCTCAATATTTTCAGTTGTTAAAACACCAAATATTACAGGAATACCTGTATCATCTCCCGCTTTAGCTATGCCTTTAGCAGCCTCATTACAAACATAATCATAATGAGATGTTGCACCGCGAATCACGCAGCCAAGCGTAATTACCGCATCATATTTTTGAGTTTGTGCCATTTTTTTGGCCACAATTGGAAGTTCAAATGCCCCCGGTACATAAGCAATATCAATATCGTCAGCTTCGACTTGGTGGCGTTTTAAAGCATCAAGCGCACCTTCAACTAAGCGACCAGTGATAAAATCATTAAAGCGACTTACGACAATTCCTATTTTTAAACCTTTACCTATAAGTTGACCTTCAAATTTCATTTTTTGTACCTCCTATATTTAAATCATATGCCCCATTTGTGTTTTTTTGACATGCATATAATCATGATTGTGTTCATTTTCTTCAGCTATGAGTGGAATTCTCTTACCAATTTGAATCCCATAGCGTTTTAATCCATGAAATTTTTCTGGATTATTACTCAATAAATGCACATGATCTACATTAAAGTGTCTTAGCATCTGTGCAGCGATATCGTATTCCCTTAAATCTGGTTCAAAACCTAACGCTTCATTAGCGGAAACCGTATTATAGCCTTGCTCAATCAGTTCATACGCTTTTAATTTATTCATTAAGCCAATGCCTCTACCTTCTTGGGGTAAGTATAAAATCATACCACCATGTTGTTCAATATAGGCCATTGCTGCTTCAAGTTGATCTCCACAATCACAGCGTGCACTATGAAAAATATCTCCTGTAGCACAAGCAGAATGAATACGTACATTCATCGTTGGGTGAATTTCACCCTTAACAATAGCTAAATGTTCGGTACCATCTATATTAGAAGTAAATCCATACATATCAAAAGTACCAAATCGCGTAGGTAACTTAACTTTCGCTTGCTCAGTTATGATTTTGCGATTCACTTTAATGTATCCAACAAGATCCTCAATAGAAATCATTTTCAATTGATGCATCTCTTTGAACTGGTCAAGTTGCGGGCCTTTAGCCATTGTTCCATCTTCATTCATAATTTCACAAATTAATCCTGCAGGTGTGGCACCTGTTAACCGTGCTAAATCAGTTGTGGCTTCTGTATGACCACGACGTTCTAAAACACCATGCTTTTTTGCAATCAACGGAAATAAATGGCCCGGTTGATTAAAGGTATATTGGTCCATTTGTTCATCGATTAAAGCACGCGCAGTATGCATCCTTTCATAAGCGCTAATCCCAGTGGTCGATTGAATATGGTCAATACTTTGTGTAAAAGCAGTGCCGTGCGGATCATTATTGTGTTTAACCATTCCATCCAATCCTGCTTTTTCAGCGATTTCTTTTGTGATAGGTGCACATATAAGTCCTCTTCCATGTTTAGTCATAAAATTAATGGTGTCATCGTGCATCCACTCCGTTATAGCAACGAGGTCGCCTTCATTTTCACGATCTTCATCGTCTACAACAATAATCATTTCTCCATTTTTTAAAGCTCTGAGCGCTTCATCAATTGTATCTAATTTCATTACTTACGCCTCCATTAAAATCCTGCTTTCAGCAAATCTTCCATTGATAAGTCTGATTTTTGTGTTGTTATCGATTGGACATATTTAAATAACATGTCCGTCTCTAAATGAACAGGATCTCCTTGTTTCTTCGTAGATAAAGTTGTAGATTTTCTTGTTTCTGGAATTAAATGAATGTCAAAAGCATGAGGGTGCTTTTTAAAAATCGTTAAACTGATACCGTCAACAGCAATAGAGCCTTGTGAAATCATTTGTTCCATTAAATGAGTAGGTGCTTCAATCGTATAAATCCATTCATTTTGTGATGATTGAATTTGTTTGATACGACCTTTCCCGTCTACATGGCCTTGCACAAAGTGACCTCCTAAGCGGCCAGTTGCTAATAACGCGCGCTCAAGATTGACTTTATCTCCTGTCTTAAGTTCAGCAAGATATGTTTTATTTTCAGTACCTAAAATAACTTCCACTGAAAAACTGTGTGCATTAAAAGTTGTTACCGTTAAGCACGTGCCGTTGACACTTATAGAATCACCAATATGCATATCCGTTAATATATGTTGACACTGTATAGTCAGTTCAGTTGTGGGATTTTGCTTTTGAATTTTTTCAATTGTACCTATTTCTTCAACGATACCTGTGAACATGGATTCACTTCCTCTTCATTCGTAATTTCATGTCGGTATCTATTATTTCACTGTGTACAATTTCAAATTGTGGTAGTTGGTCTAAAGGCATTACATCATTTGTTTGATAAAATTGATATTTACCTTGACCACCTATGATTTTCGGGGCTAAATATAGGATGAAGTTTGTCACATCAAGTGACGCTAAAAATTGTGATGTCACGTTCGGTCCGGCTTCAACAAGTATCCGACCGAAACCTTTTTGAAATAAATCTTTTAATATAAAATCAACATTTAATTGATTCGCTTTAATAATATGAATATGGTCTTCTGTCGATGTTAAACTATGGTTTTCGGTATAAATATAAATCGGTGTCGTTTCATCTTTAAAGAGTTGCGCATTCCAATTTACGTCACCAGAACGCGAAAGAATGACCTTTGCCGGATGATGTCCATCTTCGATACGCGTTGTCAAACTTGGATTATCTTTGCGAAGCGTCCCATTACCAGTAATAATAGCATCATGATTATGCCTCAAATTAAAAACATCTTGCTTCACAGTTTTTGAAGTAATCCACTGACTCTCTTCAAGATCTGTAGCTTGTTTGCCATCTAAACTTGCACTGACTTTGACAGTTACAATAGGTCGTCCCTCTGATTTACTTTTGAAAAAGTCAGCATATAAATCCAAGGCTTGTTTCATCGGACGGTATTCTACATCAATACCCGCTTCCACCATCATTTGGTGACCCGCTGTATCTAAAGTGATGTCTTTAGCTGCGTATACCACCTTTTTAATCCCTGTGTCGATGATTCTTTTGGCACAAGGCGGTGTACTTCCATAATGAGAACAAGGCTCTAATGATACATAAATCGATGCATCTTTTACATTTGCTTCACCAGCCATATCAATGGCTTGAATTTCAGCATGTTTGTCGCCTTTTCTCAAATGTGCGCCTAATCCAATGATTCTACCGTTTTTAACAACAACAGCGCCTACAGGAGGATTCGTTCCTGTTTGGCCGTTGACCATTTGTGCGAGTTGTATTGCTTGTTCTAAATAATTTTCCAATCTTTCACCTCAATAAAAAAACCACTCGTTTAAAATCGAGTAGTGGGAATTAGAAATCGCTATCTCTTTAAAGACAGTCGGATTCATATATCATTTGGTACGACAAATAAGCTTCACAATACTTTGTGAAATTGCCATACCTATTCTTCCTCCCATCCAGACTTTAACTGTCGGCTCTAGATTCTCACTAGATCAGCCATATCGCTTTGCAATATGGGTCGCAGGCTTTAATTTACTGCCGGTTGGGAATTTCACCCAGCCCCGAAAGAATATATGAAATTGTATTGAGTATAAAAGATACGCATGGACTGTCAAAGCCCATGCGTCTATATTACCGTAACTTTTTAAATTTTACAATTGTTTGAATATAAAATCAGGAATTAAACTTATTCTATAAAAATCATTATTACATAATAATATGCCTTTTTAAAACTATGCCCTGCCAATGTATAACAATCATATTGACTCTTTGAAGAAAGTAGACACAATCTTCTTTACAAAACAGACGAATCATATTGTCATCTTTTAAGTTGGACAACTTATTTTTTCTTTTTCTTTTTCTTCTTTTTATCTTTTTTCTTTTTTTGCGCCTTTTTCTGTGCTTTCTTTTTCTCTTTATCAAGTGCTTTTTTAGCTTTATAGGTGTCATATAAATTGTCGACAGCTCTTACTGCTTGTTGAACAATCATTGTGACACCGTTGCGCTCAAAATTGACACCATTGGTAATTTGACCAATTGCTCTTAAATTGCGCAATGTACCATACAATGGACTAATCACTTCATTTGTCGACGGTACAATTTGAATTCCTCCCATTGGATGCGGTTGTATAATTTCTCGATTCGCAACATCCAACAATAAGGCATCATCATCATCTAACTGACTCAAATGTTTTTTCGGACCCGTAGCATTGATGACAATATCCACTTTTAATTCATCCTCTTTATTTTTAAAGGCAAGTCGGTATTTACCATAATATTGGCGTACATTTTCGAGTCCGGATAATATTTCTAAATCACCAGCTTTAATTGCGTCAATCAACAATAAAGCTGTTTCTCTCGGCATCGGATTTGTATTTTCTTTTAAATATCTATGGTACTTAGATATAAATTGTGTTTGACCTTCACGACTCAAACTGTTCCAAATCCAATCCATATTTTCTTTTAATGCCTCAAACACACTCTGCAAAGCCCCTAATTCTTCAGGGTGATTCAAGTCATAATTTAAATCACGGATCGCATCATACTTTCGACGTTTAAGTAGTTTTTGAAGTGGAATCTCTCGCGCTTCACATTCTTTTTTAAATAATTCCACCGCATCTTCTAATGGAACCACACCCATATTTTCTGCTTTTAACTGGTCAAAATTTTCAAGTGTAAGATATTTGAATTCAATCGTTTGCATCTCACCCCGGACACTTGGCAACTTACCACCGCGACTCGCCATAATAATAGGCTTTTTCTGATGATGAGACAATGTATATCGAATGACGTCTAAACTTGCCAGACCCGTACCGATTATGGCGATTGTGTCATCTTTTTTAACTTCTGACAGTGTTTGATTAGCCGGGTAAGGCGCTTGAATATACCCTTTTTGACCTTTGAGTTGGTATGGATCGTGATATGACATCGTACCAATTGTAAAAAACACATAGTCATAGTCTTTACAAGATTCCACTTCATCATCGGTACATACAATGATTCGCTTAGGAATAATTTCATTGGCTTGCTCTTCAATATACATATGTTTAACTTCTTTTTTAATTACATTTACATTGTCGAATTCATGATCAAATTGTTCTAAATAGCTTTTCATGTAATGACCAAATACATAACGCGGTAAGTAGTCCGCATCACCGTAATTAAAAGTATCTTGTTCGTTATACCATTCTCTAAATTCTAAAATATTATCTATATTCAATGACAACATATCAACTGGTACATTGATGAGCAAATCCTCACTATCATTTTGAAAGGGCTTGCCTTGTCCCATATTTTCCTCGTTATCATAAATATCTAATTGAATTTTCTTAAAATGCTTATATTTAACTAATTGTCTGAGCACACTCACACCTGCTGTGCCCATTCCTATAATGGCTACTCTCATCTTGCATCATCCTTATTTTAAGTATCTCACTCAAATTCATTATACCCTTAATAATAAGAAATAATGAAAAAACGTTATTTTTATATCCAATTGTGATAAAGAACAATAAAAAAATTACTATGGTATAATAATCTCACAAGATATTTTTACCCTTTTTGTTTAATTGAAGTATGATATTAATATTCGGAGGCTTTGTCATCGTGTATAAAAAATTGGCTTTATTTATGTTAAGTTTGATTATTTTGTCTGGTTGTTCACTTCCCGGTTTAGGTGGAACTTCAAAAGATAGTGTAAAAATTACGGCTCTATCAACAAGTGAATCACAAATTATGGCTCACATGGTCCGCCTTAAAATCGAGCATGATACAAAAGGAAAAATCAAACCCGCAATCATTAATAATTTGGGCTCTAGTACGATTCAACATAATGCTTTAATCAACGGAGATGGAAATATTTCTTCGACTCGTTATACGGGTACGGATCTTGTCGGTGCATTAGAAATGGATCCAATCAAAAACCCTAAAAAAGCAATGGCGATTACACAAAAAGAATTTGAAAAACGTTTCCATCAAACTTGGTTTGACTCTTATGGATTTGAAAATACATTTGCATTTATGGTCACTAAAGAAACAGCGCGTAAGTATCATCTAAAAAATGTATCAGATTTAAAAAAACATAGCGATGAACTGCGTTTAGGGACAGATAGTACTTGGATTAAACGTGCCGGTGATGGATACCCTGCTTTTACAAAAGCATATGGCTTTGATTTTGATACAATCCGGCCGATGCAAATTGGTTTAGTGTACGATGCTTTAAAAAATAAAAAATTGGATGTTGCATTAGGATATACTACTGATGGTCGAATTTCAGCCTATGATCTTGTTGTTTTGAAAGATGATAAACACTTCTTCCCGCCTTATGACGCTAGTGTCGTTGCAACGGATCAAATTTTAAAAACACATCCTGAACTGAAAAAGTCTTTAAAAGATTTATCGGGTAAAATCAATACGAAACAAATGCAAAAATTGAATTATGAGGCTGATGGAGAAGGAAAAGAGCCTGCTGTCGTCGCAGAAGATTTTTTAAAAGCCCATCATTATTTTGAACATTAATTACGCCAATGTTTAATAACTAAACGGAAAATGAAATTGAACAAACTTATAATAGCGTGAGGTGATTGATTTTGATTAAAAAAATAGGTAAAGTGCTCATTTTAACAATTGCATTCTTTTTTTTATTAGGGCGTCGTAACAAAGCGGAATAATGGGACATCGACCATATAAACACATATATAAAGCAACTTTGAAACTCACATACACTTTCTTCCTAGAGATAGCACATAATAAAGCGGAACAGAAACCTACACATAAGTGTTCGCGTTCTGTTCCGCTTTATTGTATTGATAATCGTATATTCTGTAATTCTCTATAAACTAGTAATTTTTACCATCTTGATGTTTTTTGTCATCTTTATAAACATACCAGTTAAAATATTTACCTTCTGTTTTCATATCTTTGTAAAAATCTGCCATAATGACGGCGTTACTTTTCGCCCAATTAATATCTGTTGCATATTGATGTTCTCCAGGATTTTTAGGATTCCATCTCATACTGTATAACGTATTCTGATTTGGGTTTGATAAGTAATGATCGTGGATAAATTCTGCGCCACCATAAATCGCTTTTTCTGGCGTATCCCAGCCTTTTTTCTTCGCATATTTAGCGCCCGTTTTAATCGGGTCTTCATCGAGTGCCCCAACACCGTAAAAATTATAATACTTTTTACCGTCAATTTCGACACCATTCGACAGCTCTGACATAACCGAGCCAGTCTCTAACAATGCGTGTGAAATTAAGTAAACTTCATTCACTTGTTTTTCTTTAGCAGCATTTAAAAAATCATCCGTATGTGCCAATAATGTTGGATGATTTCTCAACATTCTTTTAATTCTATTTTTATCAATACCTTGATATTTCGACAAATTTAAAAATTGATACTTCTGTCTCTTGTCGTCCATAAACACCGAACTATCCATCGCATCGCGAATTTCTGAATCAGATGCGTCACGCCAATTCGTATGATTTTTATTTGAAACTTGTTGACTAGTATAGTTATCAATTTGTTTCTTCGCTGCCTTATCAAGTGTTACATCTAGTTTCTCAACCTGCTCTACTTGATTAACATATTTAAAAAAGATTTGATCTTTAATCATGCTAAAAAAGAAAAAACCTGCAATAACAAAAATAATAAAAGACGCTATTACAGCAATTATCGAGCCATTTTTGTGCTTTCTCATAAACACACCTCTTCAGAATGTTTCATTTTAATTCATATATTTATTTTATCCGCTTGAATTCAAATTTTACCACCTTCAATGCATCTATACAACGAGATACCCTCGTTGTTACACATTCATAAAAAAATAGTAATGAATATGTAAAGTTCTTCATTACTATTCATCGCGATGATAATCCATCATAATGAAACTTGCAGCTTGAGAGCGGTTTTTATAATAATAACGTGCGAGATCAATCGTACCTTCTACTTCGCCATCTCGATACATCATTTGTTTTGTCATATTGTTAATCATTACAAATTCTGAACGATCTCGAATAACATCTAAATCATCATTGCGTGCAAAAAAATGCTCTAAATTTAAATGATCGTAGTCCATAATTTCCTCCTCGAATGTTAACTTATAAATTAAATGTCATTAAAATGCATTCAACAACAAATATACAAAGATTCTAAACCTATTTGTCATTGATAAAACTTGTATTAAACATAAAATAGCACAAATCGTGAAATGCCTCAATCTTTTAGCTGTGTTACAAAGGAAATGACCGGTCAGTTCATTCATTATTGAGGAGTCATGTCCATGCAATTTAATACACTTTATGTCCAATATTATAAGTTAATCCATTTTTTACTGCACAAGTATCATATTGATTATAATTATGATGAGTATTTTCAACTTTTATTAATCAAATTATGGTCTCTATCTTTAAAGTATGATCCTTCCTTTAATCAATGCTTCAAAAAATATATCACCTATCACTTACAATTCTATCTTATTGATTTATTACGTCAATCATCTCAACAGCCCACACCCTTACCTCTAGAAGTGAAGCAAATAGAGCTACGAACAACATCTCTAAATACCACTCATTTGTTGTTAAGTGATTTAACAAAAGCATTAAAACCTCCAGAACAGCAATGGTTCCGTTACTATTTACAAGGCTATCGACAAAAAGAAATTCAACAGTTGATGCAACGTTCTCCGACAACAATAAGGAAATACAAGACGCATGCTTTGAAACACTTGAAACAAGTTCTCACATATGACGATATTAAGAAAGGATTTTAACGATGACGATACAATATGCGCACGAAACTATGCTTTACTTCAAAACTTCTGAAAATATAGAGTATCCACTTTTAATTAAATATGTATCTCATACGCACCATAGCAAGCAATCACTTCCTCGCTTCTTAAACGATTTGGCATTAACGTCACAAAAAGAGCTCCGTACTCAGAAAAATCTCTCTATTCAACTTTTAAATACGTATCATTTATCACCCTTCTATTTGAATCCAAAACTCATCTTATGCCCCATGCAACCTCAACGTGCACCTGTACAGATATACATCAATATGGTTCAAGTCATTGCGGCCTCTTCTTATTTTGAACAAACGAAAGTCCATTTCGAACATAATATCACCCTCATCGTACCTATACCGCTCATACAATTTATAAAAAAATGGAAAGATGCTATGATGCTTTCCAAGTTATTATAGTTTTATTTTGCTTTATTAAATTTATAATCGATGAGTCGCTTTGTAAAATACCCATTCGCTACTTTCATCAAATAGACAATGAGAACTAAAGAAATCAGTGCAGTCAACATAATCGTGATGACTAATCCTACTGATAAATTCATGCTCGGTTGGATAAAATAATGGGCTGAACTTAAACATAAGAGTAATGCACCTATAAATAGTCCTAATAGCATCACATTGACAACAAACAAACCAATCAAAGTCATTGTTAAATAACTGGCCGTTTTTAATTCATTCGAAAATATGTGATTTTTTAAATAATAGGAAACAAATCGCTGAGGTGTACGATATTTATTTTGTATATCATCCATCTCGCGCGATTTTAAATATGTGTGCAGTGCTTTTTTCTCACGTTGATTGAGATACCATAAATCTTTTTCAATTTGATGTTGAAATGCTTGATTCTGCATGTGCAACATGCGCCCCCTTTCATCTTTGCAGCATTTTTTATGTTCACTTTATCATATCACAAGCGCAGATCCTAATAAGAGTTTCACTCATTAGAAATTAAAAAGTGACTGCGTCTGAGGCATCAACTCATGCTTCAGACACAGTCACTTTTTCACGCTTAAACTTGTAATTAACCTTTTCGTAGCTTGACTTCCAGAGCGGGACAAGCCATTGAAATTAATTCAAATCTGTCTCACAAGTTAAAAATTATAAGATACTTAATCCAGAAGATTTAATATCTTTCTCAAATCCTTTAACTGTATCTACAGATAATTCATTGATGTCACGTCCAATGTTAGGCACTTTTTTCACAACGTCTGAGGGACATGTAATGATATCTGCGCCAATTTCATCAGCTTGAATGACATTGAATAACTCGCGACAGCTTGCCCATAATAATTGCACGCCTTTTTTACTATGTGTCACTTCAACTGATTCTTTCATTAATGGCATAGGGTCCACACCTGTATCTGCAATACGTCCTGCAAAAACAGACACATATGTTTCTACACCTTCAGTCACAGCTTCAGTGATAGCTTTAACTTGTTCAATCGTATAGACAGCAGTGACATTCAATTTAACGCCTTTAGCTGATAATTTTTCAATTAATGGAATCATTGATTCACCTTTAGAATTTACAACTGGAATTTTAACAAAAATGTTTTCACCAAATTGTTGGATGATTTCTGCTTCTTTTTCCATTGTTTCCATGTCATCAGCAAAAACTTCGAATGAAATCGATGCATCAGGAATTGCCTCTACTGCTTCTTTAGCAAATTCCACATAGTCTTTAACACCAGCTTTTGCCATTAAACTTGGATTTGTAGTAAAACCGTCAACCTCTTTATTTTGATAAGCTTTTTTCATTTGTTCAATATCTGCACCATCTGCAAATACGCGTACTTTCAATTCTGCCATTTTAAATAGCCTCCTTATTGCTGTTAATCCTATTTATAGTTATACCATTTTTAAGTCCTATTCCGCTATTTTAACGCTTTACATATGAACAACATTCGTTCAATTCATAAATAAAATATGATATGATTACTATCGATAAATAAAGGAGGCGCACTATGTCTAAATCAAAAAAATACTTTTACTTATCGGTATTATTAATGCTTATTAGTTTTTATTTTAATACACAAAACCCTATGCTCGAAAAGCATTTTACTTCAATTGTGAAATTGATTTTTGTATGTAGTATTGTAAACTTTGTCATTTTAGTTGCATCCATCGTTTTTGCAGACAAATCAATCAAACATTTGCCAGAGCATCGCAGCTGGATACATAAAGCGTCACGAATACAACCTTGGATTCTTTTAGTGGTGATTTGTATTCATATAGTGAGTTCCCTTTTTACCTTTGGTATTATTTAAATGGCGCATGAAGCCATTTAGGACTCAGGTGATTGCATGAAATATATTTATATCTTTATAGGCGGTGCGATAGGTGCATTGTTGAGATGGCAAGTCAGTTTCATTCCTGTTGACTCACAGTTTCCAATCGGCACCCTTCTTGCTAATTTAATCGGTGCAATGGGTATGGGATATTTTACCCGTCTCTCTACAAAGTGGTTTATCCAACATCCTCAAATCAAACAAGGCATAACAACTGGCTTTCTAGGGGCATTGACCACTTTTTCAACCTTCCAATTTGAACTCGTTTATTTAGCTGAATATGGTCATTTACTTATACTACTGAGTTATGCACTCATCAGTTATTGTTGTGGTATTTTATGCTGTTTTCTAGGTTATCGATTAGGAGGTTATCACAAATGAATGTCCTACTATTATGTGTAGGTGGCGGTTTAGGGGCTGTACTGCGCGCAATGACGACAGCACGCCTATCTAGCTTTGATTTTTTCAAAATACCGATAGCTACCTTATTCATTAATTTGTTAGGTTCTTTTCTAATCGGCTACCTTTTTCAAATCTATACTGCCACACACGCAGCGCAATTATTTTTTGCTGTCGGTATACTTGGCGGTTTTACAACGTTTTCCACATTATCATTAGAGCTATTACAAATGCTTCAACAGTCGAAAAATTGGCTGCTGTTTGCCATATATAGTGTACTGCAATATGGTGCTTGTTTTATCGCTTGTTGGTTAGGTGTGCAATTCCATTTGTAAAATTAACCATTCAACATAAAAAGTTTGAAAGCAACAAGCTAATAAGAAGAAACTGAGTCACCACTTGTCTATGTATCCATATATAAAGCATAAACCCGAGGTTTCCTAACGCTAGCGAAATCTCGGGTTTTGATAGTTTTATTGACCATTAAATTGTAGAGGATCTGGTCCAATACGACGATTTTCATTGAGCGCATCTAAGCGATCCATTTGTTCTTGAGAGAGTTCAAAATCAAAAACATTTAAGTTTTCTTCAATACGACTTGGTGTGATTGATTTAGGTATTGTCACTACACCATGCTGCACATTCCAACGAATAATGACTTGTGCAGCTGAGCGGTTTACTTCATCTGCAACACTTTTTACCGTCTCATCGTCTAAAATTTGTGCATTCATTAAAGGTGACCAAGATTCCATAAGAATATTTTGTGCATCAAGATACTCATGTAAAGCTTTTTGTGTCAAATATGGATGGAATTCAACTTGGTTAATCACAGGTTTGATACGTGCATTGGCAAGTAAGCGATCCAAATGTTCAACATTAAAATTACTTACACCAATATTTTTAACTTTTTGATCTTGGTAAAGGTCTTCCATCCCTTTCCACGTATCAATCATTAAATCTTCATCAGTTCCTGGCCAATGTACAAGATATAAATCTAAGTAGTCTAAACCTAAACGCGATAATGAAGCTTGATAAGCTTTTTCTACACTGTCACGACCATAATCACTTAACCAAAGCTTAGACGTGATAAATAAATCCTCACGCTTTAAGCCATTTTCATCTAAAGCTTCACGAATACCTTCGCCCACTTTTTCTTCATTTTTGTAAATCATCGCCGTATCAATACTACGATAACCATGCTTAATCGCATGCTTAACAGCATCCTTCGCAGAATCATCATTTTCTACACGGAAAACACCTAAGCCTACTTGAGGCATACGATTTCCATTATAAAAAGACTTTTCATTCATACAACATCGCTCCTTTATAATATCCACCTTACATGCTAAACCATTTTCAATCGATGTTAAAGCCATTGAACTTGGGAGCGAGACAGAAATCTATTTGATTTCGTCGTCTCGCCCCGGCAAGGATGACTAGGACTGGGCGTGCTAATAAAGCGAAGTACAGTCCAGTCAGCTGCTGCGCTTTCCTTGTTTTTCGTACTCCTATCATGCGAGACAGAAATCTATTTGATTTCGTCGTCTCGCCCTGGCAAGGATGACTAGGACTGGGCGTGCTAATAAAGCGAAGTACAGTCCAGTCAGCTACTGCGCTTTCCTTGTTTTTCGTACTCCTATCATGCGAGACAGAAATCTATTTGATTTCGTCGTCTCGTTTGGTAATCAATTTCATATTTATTTCGACCCATCTATACGACTTCTTACTTCAAACAAACCTCGTTTTTAGCTATATGGTATATCTAAGAATTTTTGATTCGAATTCAACTCGCCCTTTTGATCATTTAATCCTCTAAAAAACAAAAAAAGAGGTCAAGACTTCAATATGTCTTAACCTCTAAATATTAAATGCTTCATCAAATGACAATAGACAACTTAATTAAAAGATTCAATTTCATCCATAATACTTTGAAGCGCATTGACATCATATTGAATACGACCATGGAAAACAAATTTGTTAAAGAACTCATTCAACTGCTCTGGGCCTACTAAAACTTTTGTTGTTCCTTGTGTTGTAAAGCTTGAGATAGTTACATCGCCTTCACGTTTTGGATTAAAATATAAAATCGTAGTTGGTGTATATTTTAAATCCAATTGACGTTGCAATTGTGTTGCAACTTGCTCAATTTGTTTGATTTGTTGTGTATAGTCTTTGATTGAAAGTGCATTTTGTTCACCATCTTGTTGGTCTAACACAACCATCTGTGGTGTTAATGGATCTAAATCTAATGTTTTGAAAACTTGCTCTAACATTGGATTTTCTGAAAATTGATTTTGACTAACGCCTTGGTAAACATGACCTTTTAAAAGTTCAGAATCTATAATATAAAGACCTGTGCGTGTCAAAACGAGATGACTCATACGTGTAATATCCTCTAAATCATTAGTGGGTAAAAAGATATTGGCCATGATATGCATATCTTCTGGTCGAATACGTTTTTCTTTGACTAATCTTTCACGTATTCCAAGTAAACGCATATCTGTCACATATTCACTACTATTTTTTGAAAATAATTTTAAAGCATCAATTTCTCTATTTTTTGAAGAAAGCATTGTTTCATATTCTTCTTTATGTTGCGTGTCCGCTTTTTTCTTTTCAATTCGAACTTTTTCAAGCTCTTCTTCATGTTCGTGAGTCAGTTGATCTTGCTTCGATTGATATTGACTTGCGTAACTTTCTTTAGCTTTCTTTTTACTTTTGAGCGCTACCAAAAACAAAATAAAGAATAATGCTGCAATTACAATAGCAGCAATGAGGCCTATTTCGATTGGACCAAATTGTGTCATTTGCAATACCTTCCTTTTATCTACATTTCTACAGTTATTTCTATTATATTAAATAACTATAAAATTAGCGATAGTTAAAGCAATAAAATTTATTGTAAAGCAGAAACCGCTTCTTTTAATAATTCAATTTTATCTGTTTTTTCCCAAGGTAATTGCACATCATTTCGACCAAAGTGGCCATATGCAGCCGTTTGTTTATAAATTGGACGTTGTAAATCAAGCATTTTAATAATTCCAGCAGGCCGTAAATCAAAGTGATCACGTACTGCTTGAATTAAAGTATCCTCACTGACTCTTCCTGTACCAAATGTATCGATGGCGATAGAAACTGGCTGAGCGACACCAATGGCGTAGGCAAGCTGCACTTCACATTTATCTGCAAGTTGAGCAGCTACAATGTTTTTTGCGACATAGCGCGCTGCATAGGCTGCGGAACGGTCTACTTTTGTAGGATCTTTTCCTGAAAACGCGCCCCCACCATGACGTGCATAACCGCCGTAAGTATCAACAATAATTTTACGCCCAGTTAAGCCTGCATCGCCTTGTGGACCACCAATGACAAAACGCCCTGTTGGATTAATGAAAAATTTAGTCTCTTCATCTAATAAGCTTGGGTCTACTGTTGGATAAATAACATACTCTTTAATATCATTTTGAATTTTTTCTAATTCAATTTCTTCGTGATGTTGTGAAGAAACAACGATTGTATCGATACGTTTTGGTTGATTTTGTTCATCATATTCAACAGTCACTTGGACTTTACCATCAGGTCGTAAATAATCTAAAGTTCCATTTTTACGGACTTCTGATAAACGTTTCGATAATTTATGTGACAGGTCAATTGGTAATGGCATGAGTGTATCTGTTTCATTTGTCGCAAAACCGAACATCAAGCCTTGATCGCCAGCACCAGTATTTAACTCTTCGTCATTCATTTCATCACGATATTCCAACGCGCGATCTACACCTTGTGCAATATCAGGTGATTGTTCATCTATCGCTGTTAAAACAGACATTGTTTTATAGTCGTAACCATACTTCGCACGTGTATAGCCAATCTCTCTAACTGTTTCGCGTACGACTTTTGGAATATCGACATAAGTAGAAGTAGAAATCTCACCCGCGATTAAGGCCATACCTGTCGTCACTGTCGTCTCACAAGCGACACGTGCATTTTTATCTCCTTTCAAAATTTCATCCAAAATTGCATCAGAAATCTGGTCTGCAATCTTATCAGGATGACCTTCTGTTACTGATTCTGAAGTAAATAAGCGTCTGTTGTATGTCATAATAAACTCCTTTATATAATGGATTACGAACATTCTCTCTCTGAGCTCAATAAAAAAAGAGCCTTTCAACACTATAAAATAGAGTGAAGGCTCTAACGTCCATTCGCTCTTATCGTTCAGACCATATTTGTCTGCAAACGGTTTGGCACCTTTCTTCGTTAAAAGAGGTTGCTGGGTTTCATTGGGTCCATGTCCCTCCACCACTCAGGATAAGAGAATCCGTTAGCACTATATTACATAACTTTTATCAGTCTGTCAATTTCGTACTTCTGCACAAATCATTTCTAAAACCTTTCTTATCTAGAAAGATTTATGATAAATGCATCGATATTCATGGAAGAAAACCACTAAAAAATTGGATATGAACGTGAAGCATTTAAGTTTCCGTTTAAGTTATAGCTGAAATCACTAGCAGAATACGTAAAAATAAATATTTAATCTAAATGCTGTTATTTTTTCTTAAATATAGTAGGGATTATTTCTCTAATATGTTATACTCTTAAATTGTAAAGGCTTACATTCAACAAAATTCGGAGGGGATTAGATCATGTCATTTAATACTAGTGCGTTAGAGGCATTAATCGATAAGCCAAGTTCTCATTTTCAACTTACAACAACAGAACTTTATAACAAAATCTTAAAACGTGATGAAGCAGAGTTAACAGAACTCGGTGCCATCAATGCGAAAACAGGTGAATACACGGGGCGCTCACCTAAAGATAAATTTATTGTAGACAATCCACAGGTGAAAGACGATATCGATTGGGGGGCGATTAATCAACCTATATCAGAAGAAAAATTTCTCAATCTCTACCATAAAGTTATTGATTACTTAAACGACAAAGAAGAATTGTTTGTTTTTAATGGCTACGCAGGAAGTGATTCGAATTCGCAACTTAAATTGACAGTGGTTAATGAATTCGCATGGCATAATTTATTTGCGCAAAATATGTTTATTAAACCGACTTCTAAAGAAGAAGCTTCAAAAATCAAAGCAGATTTTACATTAATTTCTGCACCCCACTTTAAGGCAGATCCAAAAATTGATGGTACACGCTCAGAAACTTTTGTTATCATCTCTTTCAAGCATAAAACGATTTTAATTGGTGGCACAGAATATGCGGGTGAAATGAAAAAATCTGTCTTCTCTCTCATGAACTATTTGTTACCACAACATAATATTATGAGCATGCATTGTTCAGCGAATGTTGGAGATAAAGGCGATGTCGCACTCTTCTTTGGACTCTCTGGAACAGGTAAAACAACATTATCAGCAGACCCAAATCGTAAACTCATTGGTGATGACGAGCACGGTTGGAACGAGAACGGTGTTTTCAATATTGAGGGTGGCTGCTATGCTAAAGCGATTAACTTATCAGCTGAAAAAGAGCCACAAATTTTCAATGCAATCCGATATGGTACTGTACTTGAAAATTTAGTTGTTGATGCACATGGATATATTGACTTTGATGATAATCATTATACTGAAAACACACGCGCGGCTTACCCGATTGACCATATCGATAATGTTGTGCTCCCTTCTAAAGCATCTCATCCAAATACAATTATCTTTTTGACAGCTGATGCATTTGGTGTTTTACCACCAATTTCTAAATTAAATAAAGATCAAGCGATGTATCACTTCTTGAGTGGCTTTACTTCAAAATTAGCGGGTACAGAAAGAGGCATTACTGAACCAGTCCCTTCATTCTCAACTTGTTTCGGTGCACCATTCTTACCTCTTAGAGCTGAAGTTTATGCAAATTTACTCGGTGACCTTATCGATAAACATGCCGTTGATGTTTACCTTGTCAACACTGGTTGGACAGGTGGAAAATATGGTGTAGGTAATCGTATTGAATTAAAATATACAAGAAAAATGGTCAATGATGCGATAAATGGTGCGCTTAAAAATACAGGATTCGAAAAAGATGAAGTTTTTGGATTGTCGATTCCTACTGAAATTGAAGGCGTACCAAGCACAATTCTACAACCTAAAAATGCTTGGTCTGATAAAGAAGCCTATACTGATCAAGCACAACTTCTTGTAGAGCGCTTTAAAGATAACTTCAAAAAATTTGGCGCTAATGCGCAAGATTTAGAACTAAACGGTGGATTCAAATCGAATTAAGAATATGATTGATTTATTTAAGCAATTTCATAATCTTATGTAAGCAAAAAGCGCGCTCAGTTCCATTTAACGGGCGCGCTTTTATATTTGTAATAATGATAAAAATTTATTTTTTAATCGATAAGCTTCATTCATGATTGACTGTCATGTCGGCGCATCCAATCCTGTATGAAAGCTAAAACTTTTTTCATGGCTTGTGGTCTAGGCACGTGACCTTCATCACGTTGATAGAATGTTTCATACCGAGCGCCAACCTGTTCTAAATGTTGTGCCAAATCATATGCTTGATGAATGCCTACTTGCCGGTCTTGTTCTCCGTGAATAATTAAAATAGGAGGCGATTCAGCATCAATATCAGGAAGTGGATTTCGATTACGATAGGCTTGTATGTCTTTTTTAGGATGCCCTACCATTCTTCTTAACATACCTCTTAAATCTACACGCTCTTCATACATTAACTTTAAATCCGTAACGCCACCCCAAATAATATAGCTATTGGCTTTAACAGTTTGAAATGTAAGTAAACCTTGAATCCCACCTCTGGAAAATCCAACTAGATGCAGTGACGCGTGCGGATACATATTTTTTAACATCGTTGCGGCAACCACAACATCATTTAAATCTTTACCCGCAAATTCATCAAAACCTTGACTTCCGTTACTTCCTCTATAATACGGCGCAAATACTAAAGTATGTGGGCTTATAAATTGAAGTAATCTTGCTAAACGAACTCGCCCTACTTGTCCTTTACCGCCACGTAAGTAGATCACGATTCTGTTGACATAAGAATGGGGCGCCACGCAAAGCCCTTTAACGTTAAGGTCATCAACACGATACGTCCATTCTTCAACTTTATGTGTTATGAATTCGCCAGGCATTCGTTTAGCTTTGATAAAAGCCAAGTTCTTTCATCCTTTCTACACATGCTAATATCGCAGGATCATTTAATAAATAACTTTTTTCATCATCTTGAATAGTATCTAATGACTTTGTAAGAATAGGTCCATACGTTTCATGATAATAAGTTTTATCTTCAATCTGGTCGACAAATACGACATAAACATCTTTTTTGAAACAATGTGATTGCCCTTGCACCTCGTATTGTGCAATATAATAAAATGTGTCTATCGTTGACCCGGTTTCTTCATATAATTCACGTTGCACAGCCTCTTGACTCGATTCATTAATTTCACGTTTACCGCCTGGAAATTCAATCCCTCTATCTTTATGTCGCGTTAACACAAGATTTTGATTGTAAATTGGTAACGCTAAAACGTGTTCACCATTTTGTTCATCGTGATGATTTTTAAATTCAAGCACCACCGTTTGATGATGACTATCGGTAAACTTCACACCCCATACGTCCTTTCTATCTATGTTACAATATAACCAATTGAAGGAGGTTACAACTTGAAAACTTTGTTTATCAAACTGATTCGTTTTTATCAGCGCTTTATCTCACCATTGACGCCACCTTCCTGCCGTTTCTATCCAACGTGCTCCAATTATACGTTAGAAGCGATTCAAGTTCACGGTGCATTAAAAGGAAGCTGGCTCGGCTTAAAACGAATTTTAAAATGCCATCCATTTCATAAAGGGGGCTTTGATCCTGTCCCTTTAAAAACATCTCATACGCATCACCATGCTAATAATAAAGATTGATTCACTTCGGGCGGTTTGAAATATAACCGCCCATTTTTTAAAGTGCCCGAACCTTTTACAATATCTTCATTAAAATAAAAACCTTCTTCAGGAATATCTCCTGCATAATTCCCCTCACGACTTAATAAAGCAGTATAATAGCGACTCAAACCACATTCGTACATACCGCCTAACACAAATTGTACCTCTTCTTTTTTTAGTCTCTCAATGATGGAGAGCACTCGGTCAATCCCTCCTAAACGAAAAGGTTTCAAAACTACGATACGAACGGCTTTACTTTGTATCCATTCCATAATTGCCTCTTCACTTGTCGCATGTTCATCTATCGCTATAGGAGGCAAGGACTGATCATCTATATTGACATCTAAAGATTGGAATGGTTCTTCTATATAAGCAAGTTGATACAATTTTAATTGTTTTAAAGTAACTTCATCTTTTTGAGTTAGTGTTTGGTTAGCGTCTGTAGAAATCGGAATCATCGGATACATCGTTGTGAGCATCTTAACTTGCGACAAAATATCCGTATTCCATTTAACTTTAATTCTCCCCGCTTGATCTAATTTCATAAGCCGCTGATTAAAATCACCATTGATTGTAATCGTCATTGGAATCGAAAAACATTCCAATGGATAAAACATCGGATACAGCGCCATGATAATTGTCGCACGTGCAGTAGGAAATGCATCTAATGTTGAAACGAGTTTTTGACCTTCACTAAAATTACGAATTTCTTGCCCTTTTACATTATCAAACCATTTCTGTAAGGTGTGTTGTACATCCGCAATTGTCTCATGATGATACCAATCCGTTTCAAAAGCATTACATTCACCAAACCATAATTTTCCATGTTCGTCTTGTAATGCAACAAACAACGTACGTCTATGTGTAAGCTTAATTTTTGCTGTCTGAATCGGATGTATAAATCGTGGATTAAAACGGTAAAAATGAATGGCCATTAATTTCATTGAAATCCCTCATTTAACAAACGTCTTTGTAATTTACCAGTACTTGTGTATGGAAGTGCTTTTACAAAATAAATAAATGCAGGTTGCTTATATCTGGCTAAACGCGCTTGTAAATATCCCTCAATATTTTCAATCGCTTGTTGTGCAACTACATATAAAATCGGTCTTTGTCCCCAAACATCATCATCAATGCCCGTACACATCGCATCTTGAACTTCAGGATGTGTTTTAGCTACAGATTCGATTTCAAAAGGATAAATGTTTTCGCCACCGCTAATAATTAAATCTTTGCGTCGATCATAAATGATGACGTCGCCATCTTCGTCCATACTCGCGATATCACCTGTTTTAAAATATCCTTCCGCATCAAAAGCGTTCTCAAGATGCGAAGGATATAAATAACCATTCATCACATTTTGCGCTTTAACATAAAGTTCTCCGTGCCCATTTTCATCCGGAGATACTACTTTGAGATCAATATTTTCACTTGCATGGCCGACAGTATTCGGTTTGTTTTTCAATAACTGAGGTGAAGCAGTTAAAAATTGTGAACACGTTTCAGTCATACCAAACGAATTATAAATCGGCAACTGATATTGTAGCGCCTGACGAATCAATTGTTCATCTAATTTGGCACCACCTAAGAGTATTTTTTCAAGCTGATAAGGTTGATTGAGCCCGTTTTGCATTAAACGCATCAGCGTTACAGGAACTAAAGAAATATGCGTAATCCCTTTATGCTGAATAGCCTCTAAAATGATTTTTTCATCGAATTTTTCGAGTAAGTACACAGTGAATCCGTATTGCACACTTCTTAATAAAATACTTAAACCCGAAATATGAAATAACGGTAGCACTGCAAGCCACTTAGACGATGGACTAAAACCTAAACTTTCAATACAAGATTCTGCACTAAATTGATGATTTGCGAAAGTTTGCGGAACTGCCTTTTGAGGTCCAGTTGTCCCCGATGTAAACATAATCGATGCAATTTGATTTTCAGATACAGAATGATGGATATGAGGTGCTTCTTCACTGAATAATGTACTTGAATATATGACTTTCGTTTTTGTTGTAAATAGGATATTCTGTGTACTGATGATTAAATCAATACCTATTGCATTCATTTGTTGGTCAATTTCATAAGCAGTTAAGCGATTATTAATCAATGAAATTTCTATTTGATAGAGCCAAGCTGCATGTAAGAGCACAACGCTTTCAATTGTATTATCAATATATAGCCCGAGTCGTTGTCGATTTAAAGCTTTTAATGCAGCCCCTTTTTCAATCGCTAACTGTAATAATTCTTCAAACGTCAACGACTCTGTTGGGGTCTCTATCGCAATTTTTCTCGGCTGTTGCTTGGCTTGTTGTACGAGCCAATGTTCCATATTCGTCTCCCCCCGAATAAATCTTAATAATACTATTATAGTCTTAATCGAACTCTCATGCATGATATAAATCTAAAATTATTTTCATGAAGCAGCGAGAAATGAGATTGGGGATTCGTATTATTTTTATAAAAAAAGAACTTTACGTTTTAAAGCACTTAAATAGTGGAATTTTAAAATTATAGTACAAATCAAGAAGGACCCTACAAATTCACTCTGATTTGTAAATATAGATTCATTTTTAATGCGTAAATTTCAATGCGTAAATTATTTCTCAATTGGAGGTGAAGCGTATGACTACGCCTACAGAAAAATTATTGGCTTCTTTAAGTTATTTTAGTGTTTTTTTCGCACCTATTTTATTTCCAATTATCGTATGGATTGCTGCAGGACCACCAGTATCCACACATGCTAAAAAAGCGCTACTTTATCACATTTTACCTTGGATCTTAATCCTCATTGCTGTTATTTGTTTTGGCTTAACTCAATCATACAACCATACTGTAGCTGCCGTTCTATTTATCCTGGGTATTCTTACAGCTTTAGGAAGTGTATTTTATCTTATTTATAATTTATATTGCGGGGTTAAAGTACTTGTGACAGATGAGTAAAATGTTGCTTAATAGAGGCAATTTAAAGAACACAGCATGTTGTATCGTTTTATGAACAAGTCGCATTATTTATTGGGGGTTTAAACATGAAGCAAAATCAACCTAATTTAGCGATTTTTATTTCGATCTTACCATTACTTGCTTACCTTTACTTACAAGGATTTTATGTTGTAATTTATAAAGAAAGCGCTATTGCTCGTGTTCTTGCAGTATCTGGCATGCTTATATTCACCATATTTTGTTCTATTGCAGCCTATAGTGCTTTTATCTACACGCAAAAAGATAAATCAAAATAATAAAATCCGAGGTTTTCAAACAGATGAATGAAGACCTCGGATTCTATCTTTTATTAAACGCGTTTTATTGATATTTCATCTTTAATTAAATTGTTTTCTCTTTTTTACGTTTTCGACCTATCATCACCGTACCTAATGTAAGTAATAATGTACCCATTAACCAGCCAGCTTGTGATGTGTTAGATGCCCCTGTATTTGGCAATTGTTTTGCAGTCTCGTGCTCACCTTTAGACATTGATTGGTTTTTCTTGTTCGTTGATGATTTCATCTGACCTTTACCTTGTTGTTGATCCGCTGGCGTTTGTACCATTGGTGGTGTCGGCTTCTCTGGTGTTGGTTGTTTCGGCATCGGTGGTGTCGGTTTCTCTGGTGTTGGTTGTTCCGGCATCGGTGGTGTCGGCTTCTCCGGTGTTGGTTGTTCCGGCATTGGTGGTGTCGGCTTCTCTGGTGTTGGTTGTTTCGGTATTGGTGGTGTCGGCTTCTCTGGTGTTGGTTGTTCTGGCATTGGTGGCGTCGGCTTCTCTGGTGTTGGTTGTTTCGGCATTGGTGGTGTCGGCTTCTCTGGTGTTGGTTGTTCTGGCATTGGTGGCTCAGGATTCCAGTTCTTCAATGGGAAAAATCCTGCATCAATACTGTTGTCGTCTTTAGTCACTTCGATCTTCGCCACTAAGCCATCGGAATCTTTTTCTGTATTCGCTGTTGTGTGCTTACTTGTTGCTTCATAACCTTCAGGCGTTGTGAATATCACTTCATATTTGCCTTTTTTAACATTCGTGAATTGATAGTGACCTTGTGCATCACTTTGCGTTTCTGCCACAACTTCACCT
>NZ_PNRJ01000048.1:0-343 GCF_011174885.1 Staphylococcus sp. 191
GGTGATAGACGGAATTAACATGACATATTGTATTCAGTTTTGAATGCTCATTCATTTGAGGATTCAAAATCAAATGGGCCTATAGCTCAGCTGGTTAGAGCGCACGCCTGATAAGCGTGAGGTCGGTGGTTCGAGTCCACTTAGGCCCACCATTTGAAAAAACAAATGGTGCATTAATTTTAAATATTTGGGGGCTTAGCTCAGCTGGGAGAGCGCCTGCTTTGCACGCAGGAGGTCAGCGGTTCGATCCCGCTAGTCTCCACCATTAATTTGATTGTACATTGAAAACTAGATAAGTAAGTATAGATTTTACCAAGCAAAACCGAGTGACAAGCGAAAGCTT
>NZ_PNRJ01000049.1:0-373 GCF_011174885.1 Staphylococcus sp. 191
GCCATGAACTCCACTGTACAATCTATCTGCATGGTCGAATAAATCATCATACGGGTCTTCGTACACATAGTCATTCTTAATATTAATCTTCATGTTTCCATGAAACCCTGCGTCAATCTTGCCTGTTTCAATCACTAAATGTGTCTTACTACTCACACCACTACGGCTTGTAAGCAGTCCAACGTACCCTTTAGGAATGTTCACAGCTATGTCAGTTGCAATTAACGCTTTCTCTTGAGGTTCAAGTATCACTGTTTCAGCTGCGTAGATGTCAAAGCCTGCATCTGTATTGTGGTTACGCGTTGGCATTGTCGCGTTATCTGATAATAATTTGATTTGTAATGTATTAGTCATTACCTATTCTCCTTTTCCG
>NZ_PNRJ01000050.1:0-246 GCF_011174885.1 Staphylococcus sp. 191
TGACACCTTCTCCATCGAAAATATCATTGATTTTACCGATGGCAATGACATCATAGTCATGATCTTTAAGTGTGTTCATCACTGTTGGGCCAAAAGGTTTTAAGGCATAGTCATGACGATTACTTGTTCTTGTGAAATGCCCCGGTTCACCAACATATGGACGTGCAATTACGCGACCGACTAAATATTTCGGGTCTTTTGTTAATTCACGTACTTTTTCACAAATGTCATACAATTCTTCAAGTG
>NZ_PNRJ01000051.1:0-207 GCF_011174885.1 Staphylococcus sp. 191
CCCAAAAGAATAGAGGAGGGAGGAAAGTCCTTCATCGGCTTCTAGTGCCAAGGCATCCACCGTGCGCCCTTAATAACTTAATCTTTTATGATTGAGCTTCCACTCAATACACCAGTTATTAATTATGTGAGTCGTCTGTCGACGACTAGCGATAATTTTGTTTCAAGCTTTCGCTTGTCACGCGGGGGGGAGGGGGAAACTCTATAC
>NZ_PNRJ01000006.1:0-138893 GCF_011174885.1 Staphylococcus sp. 191
TTTTTAATATCAAAAATTAAAATAACGGTCAGTGACTATTTCACCAACCGTTAAAAATATATAACCGTAAGAAAAAGCAACTTTTTTTATGCTTAAACACAGTCATGGCAAGTATTCTGATGAATTCTTGATAAACGGGAATAGTTACCTATATTATCAAGACAAGAAGAAACTCGTTTTCACTCGTTTCAAAACAAACATAAAATATCAAAAACATAAAACATTGTTTAATATATACAGAGAAAGAGAATAATAATAAAAAAGAATGATTAGGGGGATTCTTATGCCAAAATTAAAATCTTTAAAACTAGCAACCAGTTTAACAATCATAGGAGGTATAATATTAACTCCGTTAGAAGCAGAATTAAATCAAAATCATTCAAAAGTGGAAGCAAAAGAAGACAAAGTTGAAATAGACAATCAAATAGCTAACATAATAGCAAATAACTTAGAAAAAAATAACGAAGGCCATCTTATAATAATCAACGAAAAGAATTTAACTAAAGAATTAGAACAGACAAATACTAAGTTATCAATTTCAGAAATCAAAAAATACGTTAAAAATTACAACGACACCATATCAGGAAAGAAAGGAGAAAAAGCTAAAAACGATTTACAAAATTTCAACAATCAGATAAGCAAACAAAACTCACAGCAAAGTACAGCATTCAGATCTAAATGCTCTAATGCTATTGCTGCAACAGGATTCGTACATACAGCAGCAGTTACAGGAGCTGCTGCTGCACTTGGAGTTTCAGGCCCGGTTGGCTGGGCTGTAGGTACTGGAATGGCAGCTGCATATACTGGTGGTTCAATGTTGTGTTAATATGAAAAAATTCATTAATAACTACTACTTCACACTAATCTTTTTAACATTACTAGTATTTTTTTCTATCACTTTCACTTCAATTTTTACCAAAAACCAATATATGTATATGCTAATGTCATTTGTAATATTACTAAGTACATTTCCTGTAGAGATACAACTGAATAAACATAATAATACAAAAGAAAAAGGACGGAAACTATTATTTAGTATAGTCCCAATTAACATAATTGTTTTCTTAATTTTTACTCTAGTCATTTTTAAATAAATATTTATTCCAATTGCTTTATTGACGTTGAGCCTCGGAACCCTTAACAATCCCAAAACTTGTCGAATGGTCGGCTTAATAGCTCACGCTATGCCGACATTCGTCTACAAGTTTAGTTAAGGGTTCTTCTCAACTTCAATAAATTTTCTCGACATAAATGCGTTTCCTAATCACAATATGCTTTTGTACCTTGATGAAAATATAATTTCCAATCTTTTTCATAAAAAACCCACATTGAACTTCTAACACTTTTAGAATTAGAAGTTTTATCTAATAAAATATATTTACATAACTTAGTTTGAGTAGATAAATCAACAACAACAAAATCCTCAATTTCATAAATATTAGAATCTAAATCAGTATTACAAAAATCTCCTTTTTTAAACTTCTTACCTGATTGACCAAATTCTTCAAAATCAGGATGAAGAATTTCTAAAAAATTTCCGTTCTTACGATTTTCGGAATCCAAATGAAAATATTCATATTCAATCATAAACAGACACCCTTTTTAACAAACTTTATCACAATAGTTATCGCTTTAAAGGTCTATTTTTCGTCGTTATAATCTAGTTAAATCCCGTAAGGGCGCACTTATGCGTTCTAAAAAGTACGCGTGCAAAACCATAATCGACCTTTGTCGATTTTTTTATCTTAGTTTTAAGTAATCGGTGTTGTGGCGCAGATATAAAAATTAATACTGCATCGAAATTTAACTAAGATTTAAGGGGCTGGGACATAGGGTTTCAGCTTTCAAGTAAAACACCACAAAAATCTTTTGAAATGATTTTTGTGGTGTTTTTCATTTGAATTCTAGTTGAAATTAACACTTACCGTGCTATTTTTCTTATGTTTAGTGCCATAAGGGCAATTCCAATTTCACATTCGACTTTGGTTTGGGTGCGTACGGATAATCTTTTGAAACCCAAATTAGCCTTCAGATTTCCAAAAGCTGATTCGACATCTATTTTTCGTTTTTTATAGTTGCCATTCATTTTAGGATCTGAAAGCAATTGTTTTGTATAGTTTTTTAGAAATTCCCATGTGAAGTTTTTCAGTCTGTCACCATAAATTTCTTTTTGATTCTCATATTTAATTTTACGCTCTCTAAAATCATTAATTGCTTTTTTTAATTTGGGTTCGCTGTTTTCTCAATATTTTACGTTCTTGAGTATTGGCCATGTTTTCGATTTGAGAAGTTAAATTTTTTTCTTTGTTCTCTAGATAAGTTTCAATTTGATTCATCTCTTCTTTAGACAACTCTTCTGAGGATTCTTTTTTTATTTCAGGAATTATTTCCTCAGCTACTAAAGTTTCATAAAGTGTATTAGACTTTTCAACAACCGATTGACTGAATCTTTCGGTATTTGCGAGCCATTGAAACGTATATTTATTGGCATTTGCTTCAAGCTTAGTTCCATCGATGTAAACAACATCTTCAGATATTAATTTATCTTCGACCAACTGAGCTCTAAAACCAACAAATAAGGTTTGTAAAATTCCCATCATATGTGGATTCACTCTGAACCTATTTATAGTTCTGTAAGAAGGTGTTTGCCCTTGGGCAAGCCACATGAGGCGACAGCTATCTTTAAGAAGGAATTCTATTTTGCGTCCTGAAAAAACAGATTGAGAATAACTATAAAGAAGTATTTTTAACATCATCTTTGGATGATAAGAAGAAGGCCCTCTATGATTGTAATAGTCATTGAATTCTGCATCAGGGATGGACTCAACAAGATGATTAATAATAGTAGAAACATCATTTTTTGGAAATGTAATTTCCGTTTCTATTGGTAGTGTGAGTTGAGACATGTTATAATTTTTATACATATAAAGTTCCTCCGTATCATTTTGTTTGTGGTTATTCATTATTATACGTGAGGACTTTATTTTTTTGAAATAATATATAAAGAGAATCGATTAAGTAAAAAATTATTTTACCTAATCGATTCTCTTTTTTTGGCAAGGAATTATGTCCCAGCCCCTTTTTCAATTACTGTAATATATGTCCCAGGCTCTAAGTAAAAACCTTAAAATTTTCTTTTAGATTTCTTCTTCAATTTCATCAATCATTTGATGATTAATCTCTCGCCTTTCTTGTTCAGTTAATTCATAAATTTCACTTTCTAGATATTCTTTTTTATTCCAAATATAAAAAATTTGATAAATATATTCAGTCGGATCAACTTCTTTTAGATAATCTAAATCTCCGTTCTTTAATTTCTTTCTGGCGTCTTTAAACAATCCAGAATAAACAAGAATTTGTTTCCCTTTAAGTGATTTATAAAATGCATCGAATACTTTTTGATTAACTAAGTAATCACTATCTTTACCCGAATATTTCGCTATTTCATAAAGCTCTTTATTATTATTCTGCTTAACCCTTTGTACACGAACTTGTGTGATTTCTGATATACCTGTCACATCACGCCATAATATAAGCCATTCTTTTTGGCTTATATTATATCGCTTATCTGTAAAATATGATTTATTTACTGCAATCAATACATGAAAATGTGGATTATAATCATCACGTTTTTCGTTGTAAGTAATTTCTAATTTTCTTACATAACCTTTCGTAGCAGAAATCACTTTTTTACGTTTAAACATCTTTTGAAAAGCATGATTATAATTTTTAATTTCATTTTCCAAATACTCACTCGTTACATTTGGTGTCGTAAGTGTTAAAAATATAAATTGCTTATCTTCTGTTTGCTTAATATATTGCATCATTAGCGATAAACCTAATGCATCTTTTCTCGCTTTTCGCCATGCACATACAGGACAAAATCGATTTTTACACAAATTAGATTTATGCAATTTTTGTTTTTCTAACGTTCTATCTGCCACAAAACTCAAGAATGTATTGCACCCCTTTATCAAATCCATTTGTCCTTCTTTTACATGTCGCTTTATAAATTTTTGAAACACTTGATTTCTTTGTTTTTTCTCAGTATACTTATCCATGTTATATAACTTAAAAACAACTTGGTTTTACACAGACTAATGTCATAAAAAGCGCCATGTTTTCTAACAATTATTAGAAATCATGGCGCTTTTCATTGGATTAAATTAAATTTTAAACTTTCCTATCGCATAGACATATCAGTTATTGGTTGGTATAGGTTTATTGAATTCATTCTGACAAACTCCCAATATGTCAGATTAACCGATATGTTAGCTTTAAAAAGTGTAATGTCATGAATTAAAATCTAAAACCAGTACTTAAATACTTGATTATTTTACATATCCTTGTTTTAAAACATTTTCTATTCTTTGTTGTAATTCATTTTTTTGAGATTGATACTCAAAAGAAACAATGTTTACGGCTCTTTGTGCTTTTCTATGCGCTTGAACTGTATGTGTTTTTTCGAATTCTGTTACTAATTGTTTAGCATTCGCAAGTTGTTGCTCTCTTTTTATCGTTAAGTTACTTTTCTTTTCAGCTTTGTTGATTTCTGGACGTGCACCATAGCTAAATGTTCCATCACTATATGTCACGATGTTATTTTTAATACTTACTGGTGTTTTTTCTCTTGGACCATATCCTTGACTTGCATCAGCAGTTCCAATAAATGTTGTTGCTGTAATTCCAATTGTAGCAATAGCTAATAATGATTTTGTTATCAATTTATTTTTCATAATTTTTTTCCTCCAATTTTTATAACTAACAGATATATACAATACATGATTTTCTACCATTTAGTAATTAACTATTAATTAACTATTCATAAATATTTATCATCATTATTAAATGAATTTAATGATTTTGAGAAATATTCATCATTTCTTTTAGCTTATGAATTCGCTTTATCAATAGCAACAATAAAATAATAATGAACTCTCTTTACTTTCTATACATTAATTTCGAATTAAGAATTCTATATTCATATCACTTTCCATAAATTAAACAACAAAAAAGAGCCCGTTTAAAGCGAACTCTTTTTGCTTAAAACCTTATTCAAAAGATTTATTTCATACAAATACAATACTATTTTGTATGATGATTATTTTTTCTGCGACGTAGAAGTAACAGTCCAAATACGCCAATCATAGTACCTAAAACAACAGGAGTTTGATTTGCTTGACCTTGACCAGTATTCGGTAAAGCTTTTTCGTCAGTAGTACTATGTTGATTTTCTGTTTGAACCATGGCTTCAGATTGATTAGTTTTCTTCGCCTGGCCACTAGTCATTGTAGTCTGTTTTGAAACAGATAGCACTGTCTCTGAATCTTTAGGCGCCACTGGTGTTTTTGGATCATTAGCTGTTATGTTTTCCATTGGTGGTGAAGAAGGATGCGGTTGATTTGGATTTATTTCTTTATCCTCTTGTGGTGTCGGTGATTCTGGTTGATTTGGCTGAGTTTCTTCATTCACTGGTGGTGTTGGCATTTCTGGATCCATCGGCGATATTTCCTCATCTGTAGGTGGCATAGGCGGTACGTTATCTTGAGGCGTGAACTCACGATCAACAGGTGGTTGCGGTTGATCTGGTGTTACAGTATCCTCTTCAAACGTTTGTTCACCTTGATGCTGACCACTGATTTGTGGTTGTGTGTCTTCAGTAATATCTACCGGACTGTGACCACCTTGTTGGATAACATCTTTATCTTCTTCTGTGTCTTCTTCAAATGTTTGATTGTCTGAATTCATTCCACTTTCATTTGGTAATGTTGTATCTTCGACTATTTCTTGACTTGAGCCAATTTGGTATACAGGTTTGTCCTCATTTGTATCTTCTTCAAATGTCTGATTACCTGGATTCATTCCACCTTCATTTGGCAACGTTGTATCTTCGACTATTTCTTGACTTGAGCCGATTTGGTATACAGGCTTATCATCTTCTGTATCCTCTTCAAATGTTTGATTATCTGAATTTGTTCCATTTTCAGTTCCTAATTGACTATTTGTATCAATAAAATGATTTTCGTCAATTTCTTCAGTTTCTGTGTAACCACTATCTCCACCTTCTAAGCCCAGACCACTCATTTCATTGTAGTCGTCATTTTCAGTGATTTCTTCAATAGGCCCTTCAGCTTGTCCGCTCACGTTAGGATTCAACGTATCTTCTAATTCAACTAAACTGTTTTCAGTTGTATATTCTTTTGTATCTTCAACTGTAGTATGGTCAGTCACAGCACCTGTCACAATACCTTTAGCCGTATCTTCATCATATTCAACAACATTTGACTCATGTTGACTTTCACTACCACCTGGATTTGTTTCTTCTTCAAACTCTACAACATCTGAATGATGTTCAGATTTTTCATGTGTTGATTCTGAAATCTCAATTGGATTAGAATCCTCGGTAATGATATCACCAGAATTTTCACCTTTCATTCCATCTGGTATTGAAGTTTCATCCCATTCTAATGGTTTCGTATCTTCTATTTCAATAGTACCTTCATTAAAACCACTTGCGCCTTCAGCAGCAGTTAGTTTTTCAAATTCGAAAAGATTACTCTCTACTTTTGGTGCGTTATCCCCAGCGCCATTGGCGTTATTATCATAAAACTTAATTCCATTGTTCCAAATTGCACTGCCATAGTAATTACTATAATAATAGTTACTATAAAAAGAAGGAAATCCACTTACTTGCGTTTGAAAATTAAATTTTTCAGCATTAGGTTGGTAATTCCCCTCAAAAACAATGACGTACTTTTTATCTAATTTATCTAGATTTAATTGATACTTTCCATTCGTAATTTGTAAATTATTCTTTAAATTTTCTGTTACATTTTTATATGAATTATTTTTATTTTTTTCAAAAATAACACTGCTAGGTAATTTACTTTGACCAACATACTCATATATTTCAACTTTAGGTAATTGTTCATTATTTTTGTATCCTTCTGTTATTGAGCCATACACACTCGCCGTTCCAATATTACTTCCGTTAGGATTAATATATGCAATGTGAGTAAATATACCACTTTCTTTATTGATTGATTCTATTGCGCCATTGATTTCAATACCATAGTGATTTACACCATTGAGATATTTAATGTTTACATTTTTTGTTACTGTATGCTCACCAATTTTTGAGTTTATTTTTTGTGAACCTTCCTCTTTAACCACAAATGGATCAATGAATAAATTTAATTTTAAATTCGCTTTGACGTTGATTTTATCGTTCATGTAATCAGTGAATGTATATCGAATTCTACCATTTTCCATTACTTGGCCAGTAGCCATTGTGAGTGAGCCGTTTTTGATATCCGGCACTTTTTTACATTATTAATACCATTTGTATTGACATTATTAGAAATTGTAAAATCAAAATAGTCATTTAGTTTGATACCATTTTCAAATGTCAATTCATAGCTAAGAGTAGCTCTTTCGGCATTATGTGGATTTATTGTATTGTTGCCGTTTGGTACTTCAATTGAACTCTTTGTAACTTTCACTTTATTCGTAACGTCTTGACCTTGTTGGGTGTTGTTATAAGTTGTAGCCCTTACTTGCGTTGATGTGGATGTTTGTGTTTCTGCGCTCTTTGCTGTAGTGGGTGCTGTTAATGATTGAGGTGCAGTTTGATTATGATTTGCAGGTTTCCCCTCACCTGTTTCTTCAGATTTTGTCTCAGATGCTTCAACTGTTGTATTCGAAGGTACATGCTCTTGTACTGCTGCTTTAACAGGTTGTGATGAATCAGAACTCACTTCTGATTGATTTTCACTTTGTCTTTGTTGATTTTCTGCTTGTAGTTTTAAATCTTGGTTTTGCTCTTGCTCTATATTTACTTGTTCTGTAGTATTTTCATCTATTTCACTATTATCTTCATTTCTATTCCCTATTGTATTTTGCTTTCTAACATCTTCTGCGGCTTCAGCTTCATGATGATGACCGATTCCTATAAATACCATAATCCCTAATA
The DNA here is from genome assembly GCF_011174885.1 of Staphylococcus sp. 191. Lineage (NCBI taxonomy): Bacteria > Bacillati > Bacillota > Bacilli > Caryophanales > Staphylococcaceae > Staphylococcus > Staphylococcus sp. 191. Next base: position 7,973 of record NZ_PNRJ01000006.1, read on the forward strand.
AAACCGAGGCAGCACCAAATTTATGCTTTCTAATACCGAATTTTTGCGTTTTTTTCACTAATTTTTTTCTCCCTTATAATCAAATGTCTACAATGTTTCAATTGCATTAAGCTGTATTATATAGAGTTAAATATAATCAAGCAATCTATTTGTTTAGATTTAATAAAAAGTTTATCATTTTATAAATAATCAGTAGTTTGCAATCTAATTTAAATGATTTAATCATGTTCATTTTTCAACTACTATTCCATTTTCGAAATAATAGCCCCTCTTACTTTTAAAGTCTATTTTTTTTTGAGCCTTTTAAGTTCAAAGTTTACCATTATAATATTTGTTTTATAAATTTGCAAATCTGAAATACCAAATAATACAATAATTACTTTTTATTTATATTTATTATTTAATAAAATACTACACTTACGCAATCATGACTGTAAGACATATGTTTATTAACTACATTTAAGAAACTAAAGTTACCAAGTAGGTCAAAATGCACTAGACTCGGAAATTAACCGTTATACTACAGTTAAGAAATACAAAGGAGGTGAAGACAATGTTTATCATCAACCTAATCAAAAAAGCCATCGAATTCATCAAAGGTTTATTTGGTGGCGACAACAAATAATCTTGCTTTTAACACGAACCGCTCGTATGTATGATGTATGTACCTAAAAAGCCGCGCATCCATAAAATAGTATGGAAAAGCGGCTTTTTTATTTTTTAAATGATAATTCACTTTGACTGAGCCAAAACAAGACTTTCTTCAAATATCTATAAATACAGATGGTACATTAATTAATATAATTCTGTCGCAATATCCTCGCTTTATAAAATAAGCGATTTAAAAATGCTACTTTATAGCTCGAAAGGGATTGTTTCGATTATCTTGTGATCACGATTTCTAAATCGAACTTCACTGTCTTTACCATCTATTATCACTTCTGCATAAGTTTCTTCAACATCACTTCTGGATTGTGATATGCTTCCCGGATTAATCACATGTACATCATTAATTTTTTCATAACGTGCCACATGAGTGTGTCCATAGAATACAATCGTTGCTTGATGTTGTGCTGCAACATATGCCAATTCTACACGTGAACGATTGACTCCAAATAAATGGCCATGTGTGTAAAAAACATTTGCTTCTTCAAAATTGTCTGCTTGTGATTCTGGAAATTCAGGATAAAAGTCCATGTTGCCTTTTACGCGATGATATAAGCTTAACTCCGTATCTTGATAGGCAAATTCAGAATCGCCCAAATGATAAAATGCATCTGCATCTTGGTGTTCTTCATAAATTTGATACAAGATACCTGATTCTGAATGGTTATCACTAGCGACTATTAGCTTTTTCATTTTGCCTCACCTTCAATATAGGCTTGCAGTTGATCAATTGCTTTTCGTCGATGACTGATATCCGCTTTCTCTTCAGCTGTTAATTGCGCCATTGTTTTTTGTTGGTCAGGTACTAAGAAAATAGGATCATATCCAAATCCATTTTCACCAATTTTGTTCAACGTAATTTCCCCTTCAACCGTACCTCTAAATGTTTTCGTTACGCCTTCTGCAGTGGTCATACTGATGACACAAACAAAACGAGCCGTGCGATCGCTTTTATCTTCTAAACCTTCGAGTACTTTTTGAATGTTAGCTTCATCATTTTTCTCTGGCCCTGCATATCGTGCTGAATAAACGCCAGGTTCGCCATTCAATGCGGTTACTTCTAAACCACTATCATCAGCAATCACGGTCTTATTTAAAGCTTTAGCTGCCGCTTCAGATTTCAAACGTGCATTTTCTTCAAATGTAGTCCCTGTTTCTTCTACATCAAAGTCTTCAATGATTTCATTGATTCCAATTACATTATAATCTGAAAAAATAACTTTAAAATCGTTTATTTTACCTTTGTTTGACGATGCAATAACAATATCCGTCATTTTTATTCCTCCTCACCTAAATGTATGCGTTCTACTTGTGTGTCTATGTTGAGCCATTCTTTAATAATATAAGTCATGTATCTCACTTCTCCATTTGCGAAAAAACGATGTTTCGGATGTGGATCATAGTTTGCATGCTCTTGACTAAATGTTAAAAGTGCACTCACTTCTCTCGCTGTTTCTAGACCGGATGAAATGACTGTTTTCGTTTTACCAAAGTAGTCAAATATCGGTTGATAAAGCAGTGGATAATGGGTACAACCTAAAATCACTGTATCCGCCTCTGTTTGTCTCCAACTCTTAAGCGTTTGGTGAATAATAATATTCGTAATGGTTGGATCTTTATACTTCATTTCTTCTACCAATGGGACAAATCCTGGACATGCCACACCGTATACATCTACTTTAGGATTGATACGCTTAATATGCTCTCTGTAAGCTTCAGATTTAATTGTTCCTTCTGTCCCTAGAACAAGTACGTTTTGATTTTTAGTTGTCATAATCGCTGTACGGGCTCCGGGCTCAATCACTCCGATAACCGGAATTCTTAATTGCTTTTGTAAAGGTTCTAAAGCAACGGCTGTCGCTGTATTACAAGCTATTACCAGCATTTTTATATCAAACTGTGTTAAATACATCGCCATTTCAATCGTAAACTGTTTAACTTCTTCTTGGTTTCTCGGCCCATATGGACAACGTCCAACATCCCCTAAGTAATAAATCGTTTCATTAGGAAGTTGTCTCATAATCTCTTTCGCAACAGTAAGGCCCCCAACGCCCGAATCCATAACTCCAATCGGTTTATCCATCACATTCATCCTGTTCATTTTCATTATGTATTTTATTTTATCATATCTGTTATATTATTGGACACTGAAAGCGTACGTGTCGTCCAGTCGTTCCTGTACTTTTTTCTTTTATCTTGAAATAGAAAAAGCGGTGAACAGACTCACATTTGAGTCCATTCACCGCCTATATTTCAATTATTCAACTTCATGGTCTGAACCAAAGAACGATTTGAACATATGGAATGATGTTTCACGATTAAGTGCAGCAATTGATGTTGTTAATGGAATACCTTTAGGACAAGCTTGCACACAGTTTTGTGAATTACCACATGCTTGTAAGCCACCTTGATCCATAAGCGCATTTAAACGTTCATCTTTAGTCATAGCGCCTGTTGGATGCAAGTTGAATAAACGTACTTGCGAAATAGCTTGAGCGCCTACAAAATTGTTAGTGCTTGTCACGTTTGGACATACTTCTAAGCATACCCCACAAGTCATACATTTAGATAATTCATATGCTGTTTGACGTTTTTTCTCTGGCATACGAGGTCCTGGTCCTAAGTCATATGTTCCATCGATAGGTACCCATGCTTTCATACGTTTAAGGTTATCAAACATCCGTGTACGGTCTACTTGTAAATCACGGATAACAGGGAAAGTATTCATAGGCTCAAGTCGAATCGGTTGTTCTAGTTGATCAACAATAGCGGAACATGATTGACGTGCACGCCCGTTAATCACCATTGAACACGCACCACAAACCTCTTCTAAGCAACTCATATCCCATGTGACAGGTGTTGTTTTTTCCCCTTTATCATTAATCGGATTACGTCGAATTTCCATTAATGCAGCAATCACATTCATGTTTTCTCGATAAGGAATAACAAATGTTTCTTCATAAGGTTTTGAATTTTGATCTTTTTGACGTTTAATAATTAACGTAACTGTTTTGTTAGAAGTTTTTGTTTCAGTTGGTTGTTTTTCTGCCGTTTCTGCCATTATTTTTTACCCCCTTTTGACTTACTTGTGTAGTCACGTTTACGAGGTGGAATTAAGCTTACATCAACTGGTTTATACGTGAATGCTGGTTTTTCTTCTGGTCCTTTATACTCAGCTAATGTATGTTTCAACCACTCATCGTCATTTCTGTTCGGGAATTCAGGTTTATAATGTGCACCACGTGATTCGTTACGATTGTATGCACCAATTGTAATTACACGTGCTAGTACAAGCATATTCCACAATTGACGTGTAAAGAAGACCGCTTGGTTACTCCATTGTGATGTATCTTCCATGTCAATATCGTGGTAACGTTTCATTAATTCAACAATCTTTTTATCCGTCTCTAAAAGATTATCGTTATGACGTACTACCGTTACATTCGCTGTCATAATTTCACCAAGTTCACGGTGCAGTTTATATGCGTTTTCTGTTCCTTTCATATTCAACAACTTATCAAAACGTGCTTGCTCTTCTTCTACACGACGTTGATACATACTTTCATCCATGTCGACATATGATTTTTCAACATTTTCAACATATTTAACTGCGTTTGGTCCAGCTACTGTTCCGCCATATATTGCGGATAAGAGTGAGTTGGCACCTAAGCGGTTACCCCCATGTTGTGAAAAGTCACACTCTCCTGCTGCAAATAACCCATCTATATTTGTCATTTGATCATAATCTACATAAAGGCCACCCATCGAATAGTGAACCGCTGGGAAAATTTTCATTGGTACTTTACGCGGATCATCACCAGTAAATTTTTCATAAATTTCAATGATACCACCGAGTTTAACATCTAACTCGTGTGGATCTTTATGTGATAAATCGAGGTAAACCATGTTTTCACCATTGATACCGAGTTTTTGGTTAACACAGACATCAAAAATTTCACGTGTCGCAATATCACGCGGTACAAGGTTACCATAGTCAGGATATTTTTCTTCCAAGAAATACCATGGCTTACCATCTTTGTATGTCCAAATACGTCCACCTTCACCACGTGCGGATTCACTCATAAGACGAAGTTTATCGTCGCCTGGAATTGCAGTTGGATGGATTTGAATAAACTCGCCATTAGCATATTTAACCCCTTGTTGATAAACAATCGAAGCTGCAGAACCTGTATTGATCATAGAGTTCGTTGTTTTACCGAAGATAATACCCGGGCCACCTGTTGCCATAATAACAGCATCTGAACCGAAAGATTGAATTTCTGAAGTTGTGATATTTTGAGCTACAATACCACGTGCGGCATTGTCCTCGTCTTTAACGATACCTAAAAATTCCCAACCTTCATATTTTGTTACATAGCCATCAACTTCAAAGCTACGAACTTGTTCATCTAGTGCATATAGCAACTGTTGACCTGTTGTGGCACCTGCGAAAGCAGTTCTGTGATGTAGCGTTCCACCAAAACGTCGGAAGTCTAATAAACCTTCATTTGTTCTGTTAAACATGACGCCCATACGATCTAATAAGTGGATTATCTTCGGCGCTGCTTCAGTCATGGCTTTAACTGGAGGTTGATCCGCTAAAAAGTCGCCCCCATAAACTGTATCGTCGAAGTGTATCCATGGAGAATCACCTTCACCTTTAGTGTTGACTGCTCCATTAATACCACCCTGCGCACAAACAGAGTGAGAGCGTTTTACTGGAACAATTGAGAATAAATCTACATGCGCTCCCTGTTCCGCTGCTTTAATTGTTGACATGAGACCGGCAAGTCCGCCCCCGACAACAATAATTTTCTTCTCTGTCATAGAATTGTCACTCCCCTGAAATGATTAAACGTTATACGAAAGCTAAAATTGCGCTAACACCGATGTAAGAAACAATCACGAACACAATAAGTGAAATCCAAGTAAATACGCGTTGTGATTTTGGTGATTGTAGGAAACCCCATGTAACTAAGAATGACCAAAGACCATTCGAAAAATGGAATACTACCGCAATAATACATACAATATAGAAAATGAGCCAAGCTGGATTAGAAACAATTTGATGGACCATATCAAAATTGACTTCTTGCCCGAAGAATTTTTGAATACGTGTTTGCCATAAGTGAATCATAATAAAGACAAATGTTAATAATCCAGATGCACGTTGAAGTAAGAATAACCAGTTTCGCATATACGAGTAATGCCCGATATTTTGACTCGCCGTAAATGCAATATGTACGCCGTAGACTGCATGATATAAAATTGGAATATAAATCATGATAATCTCTAAGGCGTATAGAAATGGTAGCGACTCCATAAAGTGCGCCGCTTTATTAAATGCTTCTACCCCTTGTGTTGCTTGATGGTTTACCATTAAATGAACAAGTAAAAATGCGCCTAATGGAATCACACCAAGTAAAGAATGTAAACGTCGAAGGTAGAATTGATTCTTCGATTGTGCCAAAGGAAGTCCCCCCTGCAATACTTTTAAATTTTTGATTTCTTTTTAACTGTCGGATTTTAGAAAACGTTTGCATATGAATATAAAAAAAGAAATCAACTCTCCTTCATTGTAACACTAAATGTGACAAATTTGGGTATGAGAATGATTCTCATACCAAATTCATTCATTTTTCTCTTTTAGTGTTTCATAGAGTAAAGTGGCCGTATTTTTAGGCAGTCCTGCTTCTTGAAGTTGCTCCACACTTGCTTCACGCATTTTTCTAATCGAACCAAATGTTCTTAATAATTTTGTTTTACGTTTTGGACCGATACCTTCGACTTGATCTAGTACCGATTGCATTCCTGTTTTTTGTCTCGTTTGACGATGGAAAGTAATCGCAAAACGATGCACTTCATCTTGAATACGATGCAATAAATAGAAGGCTTGACTATTTTTCTTCAAAGGAATAACTTGTGCGGTCTCTCCATACAATAATTCTGAAGTTTGGTGCTTGTCATTTTTAGCGAGCCCTGCAATGGGAATGTCTAAGCCTAACTCATTTTCTAATACACTTGCGACACTTGACATGTGTCCTTTCCCCCCGTCAACAATAATCAAGTCTGGAAGAGGCAAACCTTCATTTAACACACGTGTATAGCGACGACGCACTGCTTCTTGCATAGACTTATAATCATCTGGACCTTCAACAGATTTTATTTTGTATTTACGATAACCTTTTTTATCTGGCTTTCCATCGACAAAACTGACCATTGCAGAAACGGGATCAACACCTTGTATGTTCGAATTATCAAAAGCCTCAATACGAATGGGAGTTTGAATCCCCATCGCATCGCCCAATTGTTCGATTGCTTTGACTGTTCGAGATTCATCTCTAGCAATGAGTTCAAATTTATTGTCTAATGCAATATGTGCATTTTTATTTGCCATATCAACAAGTTGCTTTTTTTGACCACGCTGAGGCGAAACGATTTTTGTATCTACTACTGAACCAATCATAGTCGTATCAAGATTTGAAGGAACGTGAACTTCCCTAGGTAAGAAATGTTGATTTAATTGATAGAACTGACCAATAAATGTATAGAATTCTTCTTCAGGGGTTTGTTGCAATGGAAACATCGTTGCTTCTCTTTCAATCAGATTACCTTGTCTAATGAAAAAGACTTGGATACACATCCATCCTTTATTCACGCTATAACCGAAAACGTCTCTAACCGTTTGATCGGCTGACATAATTTTTTGCTTTTTGGTTAGATTATGAATGTGTTGAATTAAATCACGATATTCTTTCGCTTGTTCAAATTCTAGATTTTCACTTGCTTTTTGCATTTTTTCTTCAAGATTTCTTAAAATCGTTTTATCTTCCCCGTTTAAAAATTCGGTAATTTCCCTTGTCATTCTTTCATATTCAGATTGGTCTACCGGATACACACAAGGTCCTAAACATTGCCCAATATGATAATAGAGGCATAAACGATCTGGCATTTTATCACATTTACGAAATGGATAGATACGATCTAATAATTTTTTTGTCTCATGTGCAGAATAAGCATTAGGATAAGGCCCAAAATATTTTCCGCTTCCTTTACGAACTGTTCGGGTTACGATTAGTTTAGGATGTCGCTCTTTTGTTATTTTAATAAAGGGGTAGCTTTTATCATCTTTTAATAATACATTATAACGAGGTTGATACTTTTTAATCAAATTTAGTTCCAATAGCAATGACTCTGTCTCGCTCGATGTGACAATATACTCGAAATCAACTATTTCTCTTACAAGTCGCGTTGTTTTCGTATCATGTGCACCTGTAAAATAAGAACGGACACGATTTCTTAATTTCTTCGCTTTGCCTACATAAATCACTTGGTCTTGCCGATCTTTCATTAAGTAACAACCCGGCTCCATAGGCAACACAGACAATTTTTGCTTAATATGCTGCTTTGTATCCTCCATCATTCATTCACCTTCTTTATTTCCCCAGCTCTAACAATGAAAAGGGAGTGAAACAGAATTATAATCAATTACAATTATAATCTATCTCACCCCCGCAATGGCGATTTTATAGATATTAGCTTCTTTTAAGCGCATCAATCATGTCATCACCTATTGCGCTTTTAATTTTCCATAATAATGCGATAACGTCTTTCGTTTAAATTAAAAAAGAGGCACTCACATTAAATGTGTTTATCTAGAACTTGAGCTAAATTTTCTTTTGGTTGGAAACCAACAACTTTATCAACTGGTTCACCGTCTTTAAATACGATAAGTGTTGGAATACTCATCACTTCGTATTTTGCAGCTGTTGCTTGGTTTTGGTCGACATCTAATTTTAAGATATCTACTTTACCGTCATAATCTTGCGCTAAGTCTTCTAAAACAGGCGCAATCATTTTACATGGACCACACCAAGTTGCCCAAAAGTCTACTAATTTAACACCTTCATTAATTTGTTCTTCAAAATTTGAATCTTTTACTTCTATTAATGCCATAGGAAGTTGCCTCCTTAATTATCATGTGATGGTCAAATTATAACAAATTGTATTTAGCATTTCACTACAATTGCTCATTATTTAATTGTAGCAACCGTCACACCAAAACCACCTTCACTTGGCATTCCCGTTCTAAAAGTGGAGACGCTTTTGTGTTTTTTCAAATGTTGTTGCACACCTTTTTGAAGTGCACCCGTTCCTTTTCCGTGAATAATATAAACGTCTTCGTAATTGCTCAATACCGCTTGATCAAGATATTGGTCTAAAGCAATCATAGCTTCATCATAGCGATATCCTCTTAAATCTAACTCCATTTTCACTGGCGAACGGTTTGTTCTTGTGACCATTTTTGTCGTTTTTTCTTTCGTCTTTTCTTTTTTCTCTAAATCTTTTAACGGGATTTTCATTTTAATAATCCCCATTTGTACAACGGCTTCTTCATTATCCAATAGCTCTAAAACTTCACCTTTTTGACCGTACGATAATACTTTAACTTCATCGCCAGCCACAATATCATCCCATTTTTGCTTTTTAACATTTTGTTTGATTGAGGATGCTTCATACTGGTCTTCAAGTCGTTTCTTTTGTTCGATAAGTTCATGTTCTTTAACTTCTGCACCTTTTTGATCGCGCATCTCTCGCAACGATTTCAAAATATCATCTGCTTCTTCCATTGCCGATTTCACACGCTGGTTCGCTTTTTCTTTAGCCTCTTCCATTAACCGCGCTTCATAATTTTGATATTTCTCATATGCTGCTGATAATGCTTTATGCGTTTGAGAAGCTTCACGAACAAGACGATCTAATTCAATTCGTTGATTATCTACACGCTTCGCATTGTTTTCTAATGCTGCAATCATTTCATTAATTTCTTGTTCATCTTGACCGATCATTGATTTTGCGTGATGAATAATTTTAGATTTTAATCCAAGACGCTTAGAAATATCAAACGCATTTGAACGTCCGGGTACACCCATTAATAATTTGTAAGTCGGACTTAACGTATTGACATCAAATTCAACACTTGCATTCATCACACCTGCGCGATTATAACTATAAGCCTTTAATTCAGGATAATGCGTTGTTGCCATCACAAGCGCGCCTAACTCATGAACATCATCTAGAATGCTCATAGCTAATGCCGCACCTTCACTTGGATCAGTTCCAGCACCCAATTCGTCAAAAAGTATCAAGCTTTGTGCATTCGCTTCGTCTAAAATAGAAACGATGGTTTTCATATGTGAAGAAAACGTTGAAAGCGACTGCTCAATAGATTGTTCGTCACCAATATCGCAAAATACATGATCAAATACGCTCAATTGACTGCCATCTAAAGTTGGAATCAGTAAGCCAGATTGTGCCATGATAATAATTAATCCCAATGTTTTAAGCGTTACGGTCTTACCACCCGTATTCGGACCGGTAATGATTACGGTTTGAATAGAAGAAGCAAATTCTATAGTATTCGCCACAACCGTTTCACGATCCAAGAGTGGATGAAATGCTTTCGGCAAATAGACTTGTCGCTCTTTAAAAAATTCTGGTTTAGTCCCTTTGATTTTAGAGGCATATCTCGCTTTACCAATCAAAAAGTCTAAATGTCCCATAACCTTTTCAGAAAGCAAGCAAGCATCAGCTGCTTCTGCAACTTCTTGTGTTAATTCAGTTAAAATCCGTTGACGCTCTGTTGCTTCTTCACTGCGTAGACGGCTAACTTGGTTGTTTAATTCTACAACTGATGCAGGCTCAATATAGAGTGTTTGACCTGAAGCCGATTGGTCATGAACAATACCATTAAAATCTTGTCGATATTCAGCTTTAACAGGAATAACATTACGTTCATTTCTCACTGTCACAATGGCATCAGAAAGCTTTTTTTGATTTCCGGTAGATTTTACAATGCGATCAAGCTGTGTTTTAACATTTTGATTTGTTTTAGAGATACGACTTCGAATCGACTGTAACTGCACACTTGCAGAATCATACAAATCATCACTATCACATTTTTGATGAATTGATTGATATAAATCTGTTAAGACCGGTAATTGTTGCATCTGTGTGTCCAAAATTTCATAATTAATCGTCTCTTCATCTTCAACGATTTGATTGTAAAATGTCTTAAACTGATTTTGAACTTGAATCAGCATCTTTATCGCATTTAATTCCGGTACATTTAAAGTACCGCCAATTGTTGCACGTTTAATGAAAGGCTCTACACGTGATAATCCGCTCATACTCGGGATACGATATTGATTATAAATTCTAGCAATTTCGTCCATTTCATTCATTTGATAAACGACCGTATCATAGTCAGAAGAGGGTGTCAGCTGCTTAACCTTTTCAACTGCTAAATCACTCATCACTTCTTGTTCTATCAATGATTTAATCTTATCAAACTCTAATATTTCTAAAGTTTTTTGTTTCATCCAATCCCTCAATTTCTATTTAGGTTGCTTTGGGTTCGTAAGAAATGATTTAAATGCTTCACGAGACATAGCATTCACTACACTTTCTTTTTTTACAAAACCTTTTTGGGCTGTTGCGATACCAAATTTCATAAAATCTAAATGTCTTGTATGATGCGCATCTGTATTAATTGATACCATTAAGTCTGGATTTTGGCGTAACACCTCGGCACTTAAATCTAACCGTTTTGGATTAGCATTGATTTCTAAAACTGTGCCAGTTTCTCGACATAATTTCACCAACTGGCTAATATTTGGTTTGTAGCCGTCTCTTCGCCCAATAAGGCGTCCAGTCGGGTGAGCAATGTGGCGAACGTAAGGATTTCGACACGCACTTTCTAAACGCTTCATAATTTCTTTTTCAGATTGATTAAAACTTTGATGGATCGATGCAATGACATAATCCAATTGTGATAATACGTCATCATCATAATCTAATCGTCCATCTGGAAGGATATCCATTTCTGTCCCTGAATAAATATCTATCTCTGAATATTCTTCATTTAATGCTTTAATCTCTTCATTTTGTTTTAATAAACGTTCGACTGACAAGCCATTAGCTACTCGTAAACTTTGAGAATGGTCAGTGATACACATAAAACCATAGCCTTTTTCAATATTCGCTTCAATCATCTCACGCAATTGATGTGCACCATCACTTGCGGTCGTATGCATATGAATGTCACCATTAATATCTTCTAATCTGATAATCTTTGACAAGTCTCTATCAAATTCTGAACCATCTTCTCGCATACTTGGTTCTATCCATTGCACACCAAAATGTTCATAAATCGCCGCTTCACTATCCAATTGCAGTAGCTGACCATCTGGTTGCTCAATCCCATACTCACTCACTTTTTCCTGTGTTTCTTTAGCAATTTGACGAATTCTAATATTATGGGCTTTAGAACCTGTGAAGTGTTGTAGTGTATGATAGAAAGCTTTAGGCTCGATTAAACGGAAATCCACAGCAATCGTCTCGTCATCATAACTCAACTCCAATGAGACTTTCGTTTCACCTACCGCGACATCTTCTACTTTATTGGGCATCTCTAACAGTTGCTTTTGCACTTTCAAAGGCGCATTCGTACTAATGATATAGTCTAAATCCTTACTCATTTCTTTCATACGACGAAAACTACCTGCAACTTCAAAACGCCCAATCTCGTCAATTGTTTGTAAATAGTCATCAATTGTGCGACTCAAACCCATCATCGTATCAATAGGATAACGATCTTTTTTTGCACCTAATGCTTTCACTTCTTCTAAATATTTCTCTTCGGTTTTTTTACCAAAACCACTGAGTGCACTGATTTCATGATTTTCACATGCCTTTTGAAAAGAAGCCTGATCTGTGATATTTAATTCATGATAAAGCTTAGCTATTCTTTTACTTCCTAATCCTTTTATTTTAAGTAAAGGAATAAGGCCACTCGGAACTTCAGCTTTCAGTGATTCTAACGTAGGAGATTTTCCGGTTTGTACAAACGTGTTGATCACTTCTCCTACACCTTTCCCAATATTTTTTAACTCTGTCACATCTTTAATTTGATCCATTGTACGTTCATCAGCTTCTAGACTCTGCACTGCTTTGCGGTATGCTGATACTTTAAACGCATTTTCACCTTTTAATTCCATATATGTCGCAATATTTTCTAATAAACGAATTACATCTTTTTTTGTCATCATATCACCTCATTAAAAAAGAGGGTGAAACAGTATGAGATCCATTTACGTTTCAGCCTCGTTGATTTGGTCTATTTTAAATTCAATGTAAACTCTGATAATAGTGGAACCTCTTTTACGAACCATTGACCTGTCATAGAATGCGCCAATGCATTTTGAAGGGTTGCATCTGGAAATAACGCAAATAAAAAGCAGATATAATGCAGACAAATGAATGCAGAACAACATGCTACAAATGCACCCATTAAACGATTGAACACTGTCATCCGTTGCGTCTCAAACAGCTGGTCAAAACTGTTAATCACAAGATACATCATTGTTTTGACGACAATCACAATGAGGAGAAACACCACAATGTGATTGAACCTTGCCTCGTGATGATCTAACGATACTACAAAATCCGTTTCATATGCACGCGTTCTTGGATAAGGTATAAATAATTTAGAGTAATGACTGAGTGGGTGATAAAAGCGACTTGCCACCCATAACGAAAAAAACGTACTTCCTAAATGTAGTGCACTTGCAACCCCGCCTCTATGAAACCCTGTCATCGCAAACAAAAAAATGACAATTAAAATGAATAATAATAACACATTAGTTGCCTCTTTGTTTTAAACGCTGTATCTCTTCTCGCAAACGCGCATTTTCTTCTTCTAAGAGTACGAGTTCATGCATAACATTGACTGCGGTTAGCACAGATTTCCTAACCGAATCCAAACCTGCATTTTTGCGTCCTAACTCTTTTATTTTACCATCTACTAAGTCAGCGACATAACGAATATGTTCAGGATCGTCTTCTCCTAAAATCGTATAATTCTGATCATTAATCGTTACATTGATTCGATTTTTGAACTCACCCATCTTCACTCACCTAGCCCTATTTTCATTTTTATTCATCATGGTTCATTATACACGAGATAGGTGCTTTTGTGTATCATTCAGAGTGCAATGCTTCGTTAGAACTACAAACTAAGAGAACGTCTTTTTTTCATTTATACCTACATATCAAATTCACGTCACATTGCTTATTATCTACAATTCATATTCTTCAAATAAAATAATATTCCATATAGAAAGTTGATTTCAAATGGTAAACTGCATGTTATAGACGAAACCTTTGAATTCTACTTTATCGTTTATATCTTCTCGTCGCTGTGTTACGATTTGAGGGGAAAAATAAGAAGCGAGGTTAAAACATGTCAAATATTGTTGTAAAACTGAGTTCAGCTGACATCGAGCAACTTTTAGCTCAACTGAAACCAGAAATGCAAAACCTTCCTACAGGGATGCAAGCACGTGCGAAATATAAAAGTACTACGATTAGTATTTACCATTCAAAAAAAGTAATGTTTCAAGGGCAAAACGCTGAAGCAATTGCTAAGCAACTTCTTGGATCGAAAGCAAGTCCTTCTTCACCCCCATCACAAACGCATTCAAAGTCAACAACCTCGATTTCATATAACAATATGAGCTGTATAGGGAGCGACGAGGCTGGGAGTGGCGACTATTTCGGTCCACTTACGGTATGTGCTTGTTTTGTATCAAAACAAAATATCCCCATCCTTAAAGAATTAGGGGTCGACGATTCAAAAAAATTAACGGATGCTAAAATTACAGAATTAGCAGAACAACTTGTCACTTTTTTACCTCACTCACTACTTGTACTCGATAATCCTAAATACAATGAACGCCAAAGTTTGGGCTGGTCACAAGTTAAAATGAAAGCTGTCTTACATAACGAATGTATTAAAAATGTATTAAAAAAAATCGATAGCACAATGCTCGATTACATTGTAATTGACCAATTCGCTCAACCTGCTGTTTATCAAAGATATGCATCAGGTAACGTCCCTGAATTGGACAAAACACAATTTGAAACGAAAGGTGAATCAAAATCACTAGCCATTGCAGCAGCAAGTATCATTTCACGCTACGCTTTTGTTAAACACATGGACTTATTATCAGAAAAATATCGTATGCCTATATTAAAAGGTGCGAGTCATAAAGTAGATCTCACCGCAGCAAAAATAATAGAAAAACACGGTATTCAAACGTTAGATCAAATAAGTAAAAAACATTTTAGCAATCGTAATAAAGCACTTAAACTCGTGGATGCAAAATATAACGCTTAATTATGTCATTAAACCCAATAAATTAAGAAGCATTACTTTTAACGATTGCATACAAGTAATGCTTTTATAAATTATTAAAATGATTAAAAAATATATTTTAAAAGAGTAAAAATTAAAATGTAGGAAAACAGCAATTTAAAATGGCTAGTTTCCCTACATTTTTAGTATTTGTGATAAGGCGTTCTTATGATTCTTTAATTTTATTTCTATACTGAGGCCCTTCTAGATGTTTCTTTACCATATACTTTTGCTATTAAGCTCTTAAAGTCGCGCCTTCAGCTTCTAAAGCAGAAAGAATCTGTTCGTGAACTTTTGCGACTTGTTCTTCAGTTAGCGTATTTGTTTCATCTAAATATTCAAGTCGTATCGCAACAGATTTTTGACCTTCTTCCATGTGTTCTCCTTCATAGACATCAAACACAGAAGCGTCTTTCAAAATTTCTCCGCCATTTTCACGAATCGTTTGTATTAAGTTAGCAGCTCTTACTTCTGACTTCACAACTAATGCAATATCTCTTGTTACACCTGGGAATTTAGGAATAGGTTGATAATTGATATATCCCACAGATTGTTGCATGATTTTTTCATAATTCAATTCAAAAACGTAAGTACGTAATAGGTCATAAGATTTTGCCACTGTTGGATGAAGCTCACCGATAAAACCAATCGCTTCTCCATTTAAAATTACAGCTGCAGTGCGACCAGGATGTAGCCCGTCGATTTGTGCTGTTTCATATTCAAAGTCCAATGCTAATTTATCAGCTACACGATCAACAACACCTTTTAACAGATAGAAATCAACTATTTCTTTTTTACCTTGCCAAGGATTAGAGACATATTCTCCAGTCATGATACCACTTAAGTATTCCACTTGGTCTGGTAACGTGCCTTCCCCGTTACCAAAAAAGACATTACCCAATTCATATAAAGCAATATTATGATTTTTACGTGCTACGTTATATTGTGTTGCATCTATTAAATGTGGGATAAGGCTTTGGCGTAATGTTGAATGTGCTTCACTCATTGGCATTAATAATGAAATCGTTTCTCGATCTACTGTTGTAAATGCAGAGGCACGTTCTTGATCAACTAAAGAATAAGTAATCGCTTGAGATAAGCCTGCACCTTCTAATGCATTTTTAACCACACGTGTTTTACGTTGACGATCAGTAAGTGCGCCACTTGTTACATGCTCAAATACTGGTAGACTTGATGGAATGTTGTCATAACCGTATATTCTTGCGATTTCTTCAATTAAATCAGCTTGTATTGTAATATCACGACGACGTGATGGCACTTTAACAGTGATTTCTGAACCATCCACTTCAGTTTCAAAGCCTAGTTGATTAAAGACACGGATAATGTCTGCCTCTGTAAGATTAAAACCGACTGTTCGATTTACTTTATCAGTAGTAATCTTAATTTCTGTAGTCAACGTGCCCAAATCTCCATCTGAAACGCGACCACTTAAAACTTGTCCACTCGCAAGTGTTTCTAGTAAATAACACGCACGATCGACCGCTTCATCTAAGAATTCTGTTGCCAGTCCTTTTTCAAAACGGCTAGAAGATTCGCTTCTTAAATTTAAACGGCGTGAAGTATGACGAATCGATACTGAATCGAAAATGGCACCTTCGACCACCACGTTTTGTGTTTGTGGGGTAACTTCAGAAAAATCTCCACCCATAACACCACCAAGCGCAATCGGTTGTTTGCCATTTGTGATAACAATGTCTGTATCCACTAATTTTCTTTCTTGATCATCTAAAGTCGTCATCAACTCATTTTCATGTGCTTGTCTAACTACAATTTCATTTGAACCGATTTGATCTTTATCAAACATATGTAGTGGTTGACCGTACTCCAACATGACATAGTTAGAAATATCTACAACATTGTTAATTGGGCGAATACCTGCTTTCATTAAACGTGCTTGCATCCATTCTGGTGAAGGCTCAATTTTCACATTTTTTACAACGCGCGCACTATAATAAGGTACTTTTGAGGCATTTTCTACTTTGACTGATATTGCATCAGCTGCGTTTTCTTCTAATTCAGTCGCTGTTGTTTCAGGTCTTGCTACTTTTTTACCATAAAGCGCCGCTGTTTCATAGGCTGTTCCAATCATACTTAATGCATCTGCACGGTTTGGCGTTAAATCGAATTCCATAGATTGGTCATTGAGATAGAGTGCTTCAAGTGCGTCTGTTCCTGGTGTAATTTTAGATGAAAATTGATAGATTCCGTTTTCAAAAGCTTTTGGCACAACACTACTTGATAAGCCTATTTCTTGTAATGAACAGATCATACCATGAGAGACTTCTCCACGTAATTTTGCCTTTTTAATTTTTATGCCACCCGGTAATCTAGCGCCAACTTTTGCGACAATGACAGTTTGACCTTCACCAATATTCGGAGCCCCACAGACAATTTGTACAGGTGCTTCTTCACCAATATCAACTTGGCAAATATTTAATTTAGCTGCATCTGGATGTGCTACCACTGATTCAACATAACCTACAACTAAATTTTTAATATCTTTTGTAAAATCATGAATATCATCTACTTCAATACCTGTACGTGTAATACGTTCTGCTAAATCTTTGACAGCAACATCAATTTCAACATATTCTTCTAGCCATTCTTTAGATACTAACATCTTGGTCACCTCTATCTTCTACTGCTTTAAATTGATTTAAGAAACGTACATCATTTGTATAGAAATGGCGAATGTCTTCTATACCGTATTTGAGCATTGCAATTCGGTCAGGCCCCATACCAAAAGCAAATCCAGAGTATTTAGTTGAATCAAAGCCTGCCATTTCTAGCACGTTTGGATGCACCATGCCTGCACCTAAAATCTCTATCCAGCCTGTGTGTTTACATACATTACAACCTTTTCCTTTACATTTAAAACAAGACACGTCAACTTCTACTGATGGTTCAGTGAACGGGAAATAACTTGGACGTAAGCGTATTTCACGATCGGCACCGAACAGTGATTTTGCTAATAACTCCAACGTTCCTTTTAAGTCACTCATTTTAATGTTTTCATCTACAACAAGACCTTCAATTTGTGTGAATTGATGACTATGTGTTGCATCATCTGAATCGCGTCGATAAACTTTACCTGGACAAATAATTTTAACAGGACCTTGCCCCTGTCTTTTTTCCATAGTCCGTGCTTGTACAGGTGATGTGTGTGTACGAAGTAATATTTCTTCTGTGATATAAAAGCTATCCTGCATATCTCTAGCTGGATGTGACTTCGGTAAGTTTAATGCTTCAAAATTATAGTAATCCTGTTCTACTTCATAACCTGTAACAATTTCATAACCTAATCCTAAAAATAAATCTTCAATTTCTTCTATAGTCCGCGTTAACGGATGTTGTGCACCGTTCGCAACTTTTCTACCTGGAAGTGTCACATCAATTGACTCTTCTGCAAGCTGTTGATTTAATTTAGCTTCAGCTAAAACCGTTTGACGTGCTTCAATATCACTTTCGATCGCTTGTCTAACGACATTCACTTGTTGACCGTAAGCTGGTTTTTCTTCTTTAGGCAAGTCTTTCATATGTTTCATAAGTCCAGTGACTAGACCCTTTTTACCTAGATATTTAACCTTAACATCTTGCAATGCTTTTTCATCTTCTGCTTGTTGAATGTCTTCAATCGCCTGATGTTTGATTTTCGTCATTTCATCATTTTGCACCATTATTGTTCCTCCTTTAATTAAACCAACACTTGCCTCGTCATCAAAAAAGTAAAAACTTAAATTTTTACCTTTCCCCACTTTATCATTTTAGATTTTTCGTTGACTAAGCGGCAATTTTGTCCTAGCCTATACTTCTTTTCCATTCATTTTATGAAAATAAAAAAGATTCCACCCCAATAGAAATGGGACGAAATCTTTCCGTGGTACCACCCAGTTTTATGTAAAATAAATACATACACTCTGATTTGATGTTGATAACGGATATCACTCCGACTTAAATCTCTTTAAGTAGCTAAAAAGGTGAAAAAAACTATGTAAGTTGAGTATCACTTTCAGTTAATGTCATACTTCCCTAGGCAACTTCTTTAATAGTTTACGTCTTTTTGTTCGCAATTGTTGAATTGTTAATACGTTTATTATATACATGCAGTTAGAAAGGGTCAACCCAGATTCGTTCTCTTTTATCCTTTCAAATAAAACATCAAAACCCCTGCAGCGACTGCTACATTTAAACTTTCAGCTTGTCCATAAATTGGGATGGTTAAATTTTGAGTCGTGTGTTGCAATAATTCAGGTGCAACCCCTTGTCCTTCGTTTCCAACAATTAATCCGAAGCGAGATTGGCGTGAAGCCACTTGATGATAAACTGTTGCTTCTTCAAGTGCCGTTCCATAGATCGGGCCATCGAAGTGAGTGATAAAATCTAAAACATTATCGACAACTTGGATAGGAATATGAAAAACACTTCCTTGACTCGCACGCAAAACCTTATCTTGATAAACATCTGCAGTCCCTTTAGTGAGTATCACTAAATCTAAGCCTGCAGCATCCGCTGTTCGAATAAGCGTCCCTAAATTCCCTGGATCTTGGATACGATCTAAAATAAGCACTTGCTGTGCTTGCTTGGTATTCACTTCAGACTTTTCTATTACTGCGAAAACGCCCTGTGGGGTCATCGTACCCGACAAACTCTCAGCAACTTTTTGAGTGATTTCATACGCTTCTTCAGTATGTTGAATCATCTCTTGGTCGACCCGTTGTGGTTCAATCATAAATAATTGCTTGATTTTATTGCCACTTTGATAAGCGGCCTCAATTAAATGTGGTCCTTCTATAATCGCTAAACCTTGTTTATCCCGTTCTCTCTTCTTTTTTAACTTATTAAAATTTTTGATTTTTGCATTTTGTATAGATGTGATTTGTTCCATAATAACCTCTTTTCACTTCCGCCTATGCTGTATATGTGGCAACTGTCTCAATTTTGGTTAAAGTATATTATAATATCCAGAAAAATAAGGCTGGAACAGCAATAGTTCCAGCCTTATTTTAACTTAATATTATTAAACTGTAAAAAGTCTATTATTTAGAAACGACTTCTTCACCTTTGTATGAACCACAGCTTGGGCATACACGGTGAGCTAATTTAAATTCACCACAGTTTCCGCACTCTTGAAAACCAGGTACTGCTAATTTAATGTGAGTACGACGTTTGTTTTTTCTTGTTTTAGAAGTTCTTCTTTTTGGTACTGCCATGATTAATCCTCCCTTTTATTCGATTAGACGCATGTATTTCAAAAAGCTTAGCGTGCATGGTTACGATCATCGTATAATTGTTGTAATTTCTGAAGCCTTGGATCGACATTTACTTTTGATTCATCATGAGATGGGTCATTATGCAAATCATCTTCGTCAATAACTTCCCAACCTTGACCACCAGTCAGCATGTCTTCGCTATCATCAGCAACAACGCGCATTGGCTTTTCAAGCATTACGATTTCCTCGGCGATATCTCGGAGGTTAATCATGCCATCCGTTGCAAGATGATAATGCTCATCGTCCTCATCTTCATACAAACCATCTAAGTCAAACACTTCTGTTGTTGATGCATCTAATGGAACATCCACGGGGACTAATGTTCGCGCGCATGCCATAGTATAATTCCCAGTTAAATGCATTTGAGCAACTACTTCGTTGGATTTAACGGTAAGCTCCCCTTCTATTTGAATAGGAGATAAGTCCAAAATATCTAATTTTTGAACAAGGCCGTTAAATGTCACAGTTTGACTAAATTTAAAAGGTTGTCCTTGGTATTTTCTTAATTGTGTTATTGACCATTTCATATGGCTTCACCTCTAACAAGCACAAAATTTATTTTAACTTTTGAATCTTAAGTTGTCAAGATTTTTTCTTAACATCTTATGTTCTGATACAATATTTATAATGAAACACGAAAGGACAGAATGCAAATGAAAAGCGTCGCCATGATTACAGAATATAATCCATTCCACAACGGGCATCTCTACCATGCAACTCAAAGTCAACGAGAGGCTAATGCTGATGTCGCTATCGCTATTATGAGCGGTCAATTTATGATGCGTGGCATGCCTGCTATATTTAATAAATTTAAACGTGCACGAATGGCTACAGTGGCTTGTGATATTGTTGTAGAATTGCCTTTACTCGGATCACTTTCATCTAGCGATATTTTTGCTGAAATGGGAATCAAAGTGGCTTCGTATATGCAAGCAGATGTACTCAGTTTTGGTAGCGAAAGTGGTGATAGGATTCAGTTGAAACAAACTGCAGAGCAATTGCTTGAACTAGAAGAGACAGACGCTTTTAAACGTCAAGTTAAATCTGGTAAAAGCTATGCACGCATCGCAGGTGAAATTTTACATACCGACATTTTAGCAGAACCTAATAATGTACTTGCAATCGCTTACATTAAAAATATATTGCGCCATAACCCAAAACTTCAGCCGATGACTATAAGTCGAGCGCACACGCACCACCACGATGACCAATTTCAACATGACTCCCTAGCAAGTGGTACCGCTATTCGCAAAAGTTTATGCGGTAAAGATGATGTTTGGAAAACGATGGTTCCTAAACAAAATGTTCAACTCATGACGCAACCCTATTGCGACTCAGAACGGTTATTTCAATTGATTAAATTGTCAATATTACAACAATCTCCTTCAAGTTTAAAAAGTATTTATACGATGAGCGAAGGGTTTGAGAATAGATTACATAAAGTTATTACTAAAGTTTCAAACTATGATGAATTGATGACAGCACTAAAAACAAAACGCTATACTTATACACACATTCAACGCATTTTGATGAATATTTTACTTAACTTTCAATATAGCGATGTCAATAAGCAACTCCCCGGTGTGAGAATACTGGCAATGTCTCAAAAGGGCCAACAATATTTAAAACATTTAAAATCGATTGCACCCGAAAAACAATTCATTACTAATGTCAATCGTGAAAATGCTCCCCTTTTCAAACATGAAATTAAAGCAACAGAGATATACAATTTATTAACAGATGAAACCATGAATGATTTCAACACACCTGTTTATATCGCAAAATAAAGTTTTACAGCTGCAAAGTGCAATAGAAACTCTTTTTTTACAAATAACTATCATAAATAAAAAGAAAACGTTTTGAATAGCTAGCACCATCGGTTCACTCCAACTCAAAACGTTTTCCAGTTTGTTATTAAATTTGTTTTTCAAGGTTGTACTGAGAAAATCATTTTTTCACCGTAAACATTGTAAGAACAGATGCTTACGTTGAACAGTACACCATTGAACGCAATTGACGTCATAGCGTTTTTAGCGCTTCATTTTCAATTGATTGTATATCTTTTAATAAATGCTCATGGTTCGACGTTGATTTCTGTCTATTTTCCAAACTTTTTTAATAAAGCTGCTTCAACGTGTTTTGGCACAAACTCTGAAATATCCGCATCGTATTGTGCCACTTCTTTCACGACACTCGAACTTATAAAAGAATAATCCATAGAACTCATCATATACAATGTTTCGACTTTATCATTGAGTTTCTTATTCATTGAGGTGATTCTTAGTTCATATTCAAAATCACTGACCGCACGTAATCCTCTAATAATTGTTGTCGCACCAATTTCATCACAAAAATCAACAAGCAAACCACTAAATGAATGCACGTATACATTTGAAAGATGTCCTACAGACTTCTCAATGAGAGAAACACGTTCCTCATTTGTAAATGTCCCTTTTTTACTACTATTACGCAACACACAAACGTGTAATTCATCAAAACGGCCAGCACTTCTTTCTATGATGTCTAAATGGCCTTTCGTAATGGGGTCAAAACTTCCAGGAATGACTGCTTTTGTATTAACCATGGTTATTTTCTCCTCTTTTCAAAACACAAGTATCTGTCAAACCATAATGATAACGTTTAACTTCTTCAAATAGCGACGTATCAATTGATTCACGATGACTATATTCACAAACAATCATACCATTTTGCTTTAATAAATTAAATTCATGAATTTTTTGAAGTGCTTGATCAATAAGCCCCTTTTCATAAGGAGGATCTAAAAAAATCACATCAAATTGAATTTCTCTTTTAGACAAAGCTTTCAAAGCGCGTTCTGCACTATTTTTGTAAACTTCTGCCTGTTGTGTTAAACCTAATTTGTTCAAATTTTGATGTATAATCTTTACCGCTCGGATGTTTTGATCAACAAAAATAACTTGATCCATACCACGAGAAAGTGCTTCTATCCCTAAACTACCACTTCCCGCAAACAAATCTAAACCTAAGCCGGATACTGAGTGAAGACTATTAAATATTCCTTCTTTCACTTTATCCATCGTAGGCCGCGTATGACGCCCTTCCAATGTTTCTAAAGGCTTACTTTTATGTTTTCCTGCAATGACCCGCATTGATTCACACTTCCAATCTGATTTCATTTTTAATATACTTTGAATTATAAGGAGGATATCATCATGCAACAATCTTTTATCGTATTAGGACATGGTCTTACCGACCTTTATGAGTTTAAAACATTAATTCAATATAACTATAAGCGTATTAATCGTATTGTTTTCTTTCATACGCCTAAGTCAGAAAAACAATTAACATCTGTCGCTATGATTATGCAACCTACTGAGGGACGTAAATTTCAAGCAATATATATGATGTTAGATGCAGTACGTTACCCATACCCAGAGCGTAATAAAAAATATGAGCTGATACAATCATTTGCCAAACCCTATAATATTGAAATGGTAGGTATTGACGTGCATGCACCTGATGATTATCCTGAATTAGCATTATATTTTAATTATTTAAAAAGTGTGTTACGATTACAAAATTGGATTCCTCATTTAGAATGACATTATTCGTTCACTTCTTTTGAGTATTCTCTTTTTAAATATTTATAAGGCGAGCCAACAACTCGAGTCACATATTTTAGTTTCATTAATTTTGTCACAACTTCATCTACACGATCTTGGCTGACATACATAGAAACGTATTGTTCTTGCGGATTACTATAAACGATATGGCCATATTTTCTAATATGACGTTCATGTTTCATATTTTTTAAATAAATAATAATCTTTTCACGTTGTATAATATTCATATTTTCACCTCAATCTTTACAATAGTATCGTACCATGAGACTGGTCATCCGAAAAGGCGCTTTAAAGAATCTATCATTCGATGGGAGGAATGTGGAATGACGCAATCACGACGTTTGATTACTCGAACTCTATTAAGCATCACCTCGCTCATAGGCGGTGCCGCTTTTATTAAACATTATAAAAAAGGATCGATGCATCGACAAATCCCTGAATTTTTCCAGCATCCTGCCCCCTATATATTTAGCCATCGTGGCGGTATGGCAGAACGCCCTGAATCAACTATCCTTGTTTTCGATCATTCAGTTGAAATGAATCTAACAGGATTTGAAACAGATATTCGCATAACTAAAGATGAAAAAGTGATTGTATTTCATGATGCTGACGTTAACCGTACAACAAACGGTTCAGGTTACGTCCGTGACCATACTTTGGATGAATTAAAAGCGCTTGATGCAGGTTATCGTTTTAAAGATATGAATGGTAAAAAACCTTACCAAAATCATCCGGACGCAAAAATTATGACGATGGATGAACTCTTATCTCGCTATCCTGATCAATTAGTCAATATTGATATTAAAGATCAACCTCAAAGTTACGAAGGACAAATAGCTGCCCAACGTTTATATGAGACAATCAAGCGAAATCACGCAGAAAAACGTGTCTTAGTAACTAGCTTTTATAAAGTACAAATCGAACGTTTTTACGCCATCAGCCGCGGTGAAATTGCACTTGGCGCAAGTCAAGCTGAGGTAACTGACGCAATTTTAAAATTATATTTAGGGCTACATGCATGGTATCGTGGACATGCACAAACGTTTCAAATGCCTACTTATTTTCATCGTATTCCACTCGTTCAGCCAAAATTGATCAACTGGCTCAACCAATCTCATATTATCCCTGGCTATTACGGGGTTAATAGTGTGGATGCAATGCATGACCTTGTAGAACAAGGTGTGCATACGATTGTCACTGTTCGTCCTACGATTGGACGTCAGTTTCTCACTGCTTATCGATCCAATATCCAGAATTCATCGCACACATCATCCTAACGCAAAAAGCCAATTTAAACATTTAGAAAAACAAATTTCTTAACATGCTTAAATTGGCTTTTTGCTATTGCTGATTATTTGATGCACTTTATACTTAACATCCACTTAAAGTTGTGGATGACATTGACAGCTTGCGCCTGTCGCACAACCGCCTGTAGTCAAAGCCTCAAATAGAGGTGTACCTGCATCAATCTTTACATTTTCTGAAACACTAGTTCCAATAATCGTTACGACTTCATCTAAGAGTTGCTGCAATTCTGTTTCACATCTTTTAAAATTAACAACATTTTCATGCATTTCATACGCTCTTTTGAGACGTCTTGTTTGTTTCATCACTTCTTCATAATCAGGATGATAGCGACCAAAACGTTGAACTTCATCATACTTCACTTTACTTTTTAAAAACTCTGCATAGAGGCTTTGTGCAACTTGATCGGATTCTAAAGATGATTTTGCCTTTTGGTAAGCATCGAAAGCTTCTGAAGCTTTAATTTTATCAGCCAATTCATCAGCTTGATCTAAAACTGCCATGAGCGCTTCATCGTACACTTTCTTCATCACCTTTCTCTAAAAATATTAATAAATAATATTGTTGTTCGACTTCGCCACCCATTTCTTGATATTTTTTACTTAACATCCGTGAGCGGTGAACATCTGAATTAATCCAACTATGAACGAGAGATGGAACATCATTGAAATTATAACCTACATTTTGCGATACGGATTGATAATGTATATCTGTTTTGTTAACAAGGTCGTTTAAGTTACTTTCTGTAAATTCTGTATTAGCAACATCTCCAGAATTAAATAAATCAACAGTTGCAACATCTTCTAAAGTCTGATTCACTTTTAATGGTTGACGCCCATTTAGTTTACGAATTTCATTGGTTAGCTCATACAATGTCAATCGTTGGTTCACATTTTGATCTGAAGGCTTGTCTTTTGCGTCCTCCTTATCCACTTCTTTAGAGCTACTATTGTTTTGGGCATAAGGGTTGATATCTGCTAATGCTTCTTTGTCGAGATAACGAATACCGATAACTTTATTTCTTTGTTGATCAATAAAGACTTGCGCATAAATATTACCGAATTGGATAAGAGACTGCGTTTTAATGTCTTTATCAGATAATTCATAATGATAATTTTGATTTTTTACGGTAAATTCAGGCTCAGTGTTTATGGAATATGAATTAAATAGATTCGACGCTGTTTCATTGATTTTGATAGGACCTGTTTCATTTTGAGATTTCTCCCCCGTCACATAAACCGATTTCACTTTATTGTGTTTTGTTAAAAACAACATATAACGGTCGTTATCTTTAAAAACAAAACATTTATAATCTTTCTGATATGAATAGATGCGATCCGCGATACCGTATCGATCCATAACATGTTGAATCGGCTTACCCATTAAAGTTCCGACACCTCTCGTTAATTTTGGATTTTCACCTTCATTTTTTTTAATAAGCGGCGTCTTTTCTTTCTTTGTCGTTGTAGATTGATTCGGATTTTCTAGAACATCAAATTCTAACTTTGGCGAATAAAAAAGATACACTAAAAACCCTACTAACAATAAAACTGCAACTACTTTTAAAACTTTACTTTTCATTGTATCCTCCCTTCACCTATGCTTGTCGTCTATATAACGAACTTTGTCATTTTGTATGATCTGTAATATTGGAAATACATATTTTCAATGCTACAATTATTAATTTGAACTATTAGGATTCAAAACAAATATATTAATGAGTTAAAAACGCCAATATTAAATGGATGTCTGTCACTCTCATCAAGTCGCTAGAGTCATAAACTTTAATTGATTAACAAATGACATTACTATCACAAAATGCATATTGTAAAATCGTCGTGCTTTTTATACCATCATTTCAATGCCTTAGTCGTTTAAAAGACAATCGTATTTATTTTAACAAAACAATACCCTTTGTGAGAAAAAATTAACCCCAAATCCATTCCATCATTTAACACGCGTGTCTCAAATTTCAAAAATGTCTAAAACGCCATAGTCGAAAAATAAGCTAAAAAGAGCGGAACAGAAATCTAAAGTCACAAAGTAGATTTCGATGCTCCGCTCTTCTAAAATAATGCGATTGGTCTTAAAGAGGCTCAATCAAAATATTTAAAGCCCAAATGTTGCTTTAATTAGAGAAGTTGTTTCTCCACCAGGATAAAGAACATATAAAAGAATATAAACAGCTACACCTGTAATAGCGGTAAAAAACCAAACTACCGATGCAATAGGCCCCACTTTTCTATGTACATTGTATTTGTCTCTTAATCCCGTAATAATTTGTACTAAACCTAACACACCACCAACTGTGGCAAGTGTAATATGAAATATTAGAAAAATCGTGTAATAAACTTTGACGGAAGCAGGCCCACCAAAAGCAGTGTTACCGATAAATATCGTACGACTCGCATAAATTAGAAAGAACGTCACTGCAAACACTGCTGCCCATAGCATTGTTTTTTTATGCTGCTCGATGCGACGTTTCCATATCAAGCGCCAACCTATCGCAACTAATATGGCACTGATAACAATACACGTCGTACTTATTGTAGGTAAAATAGGTACATTCATGATATTCATTCCTCACTCGTAATCTTTTTAAATCATTTTAATTAAAGAGATAACGACAACAAGAGCAAAAAACAGAACGAGGTAATTTAAAGAATAGATAAACATCTTTGTTGCCCATTTTGTTTGATTCGTTGACGTTTTAAAACTTGTCAATCCTAATAATATCCACCCGATATTCAATAATGATGCTAAGACAATAAATACACTACCTAATTCGTGCATTAAGAACGGAAGTGGCAAGAGTAAAACCAACCACAAAAACATACCTAAACGTGTACGCTTAAATCCTTTAACAGACGGCAACATAGGAACTTGAGCCATCGCATATTCATCTTTACGCTTAATTGCGAGTGCATAAAAATGAATAGGTTGCCAACAAAATACAACTAAAAATAATGCCCATGCCATCAAGCTAAGTTCGCCGTTGATTGCAACCCATCCAATTAAAGGTGGTACCGCTCCAGGGAAACTGCCAATGACAGTATTCCATGTTGTATGACGTTTTGACCATATAGAATAAAATGACACATAGCCGACAATACCTGTTAAACCAATCACGCCAGCCGGCATATTAATCATAAACAATAAGATTTCACCAACAATCATCATTCCAAAACTTAATAGAAGTAACTGACGGTTTGAAATACGATCGTTAACGGTCGGTCTATTTTGTTTACTTGGCATCACTTGGTCGATATCTTGGTCATAATAATTGTTAAGTGCACATGCGCCTCCCATTACGAGTGTTGACCCCAACATCATAATAATAATTTGCGGAATAGAAGCTAAAAACGCATGATGAGACATCACAATCGCTAACCAAGCACCCGCAAATGAAGGAATTAAGTTGCCTTGAACAAGACCTAACTTAATAATTTGTTTCAGTTCCTTATAAGTGATGCGGCCGGAAGTGTGTGATATAACTTCTGACTTTGCCATCAATTCCCCCCCTTTTTCAAATAACATATACACCAATGATATATGAAAGGCGTAAGAATGACCAGTTTAAATAAGAAAAATTTGTGACACTTTATCGACATTCTGAAAAACTTCACTCTAAAATCACATTTTCATGTAAGCTTTTTGATATAATGGCAGTAATGTAAATTAATAAAAATGATTTACTATTTTATGTAATAGTGGGGTGTTTGAGATTGTTTAATAAGCGAAACCTAAAGTGGCTAGCTGTCGTATCAACATTGATAATGACTTGGGTTCAACTTGGTGGTGCACTCGTTACAAAAACGGGCTCAGAAGATGGATGTGGATCTGACTGGCCACTATGCCATGGTGCTTTCTTGCCCCAAAATCTACCTATAGATACCATCATTGAATTGAGTCACAGAGCAGTATCTGGTTTATCAGTGATATTTGTAACATGGCTCGTCATTACCGCTTGGAAAAATATCGGTCATATTAAAGAGGTAAAACCTTTAAGTCTTATTAGTATCGGTTTCTTACTTATTCAAGCTTTGGTAGGGGCTGCTGCTGTCGTTTGGCAACAAAATGATTATGTTTTAGCACTACATTTTGGTATTTCGTTAATTAGTTTTTCATCAGTCTTTGTTTTAACATTAATTATTTTTGATTTAGACCAAAAATATGAAGCGAATAAGGTACATATTAAAAAACCACTTCAAGTATACACTTGGGTGATGACTATCATTATTTATTTAACCATTTATACAGGTGCACTTGTACGACACACGGATTCTAGTCTCGCATACGGTTCATGGCCTATACCATTTAATGACATTGTCCCACATGATGTACATGATTGGGTACAACTCGCTCATAGATTTATGGCACTGATTGCCTTTATCGCAGTCCTTGTTGCTTACATTCATGCGGTCAAATATTATCCGAATATCCGAACAATCCAATACGGGTACACTGCAAGTTTTATACTGATTATTTTACAAGTAACAACTGGGGCATTATCTATCGTTACAAACGTTAATTTAATCATTGCATTATTCCACGCCTTATTTATCACGTTGCTCTTTGGACTAATCAGTTATTTCCTTCTACTTATATTGCGGTCAAATCGCGGAGAACAATAACACAATTTGCATCTAATCATTTTATTTAACATAAAAGCTAATTCCCTTTTTAAAAGTTGGGAATTAGCTTTTTTATTGTAGAAATCGCTACAACTCGAAATATTTTATGATTCTGCTTCTATCTCAATAAGTAAATCTTGAGATTCAATACTGTCATTAGCTGAAACATGAACTTTTTTGATTGTTCCTTTAAAAGGTGCTTGAATAGTAGTTTCCATTTTCATAGCTTCACTAATAATCAATGACTGTCCTGCCTCAACTTGCTCACCTTCAGCTACTTTAACTTCTATAATTGTCCCCGGCATCTGTGCACCAATATGTGATGAATCTGCTTTATCCGCTTTCGGTTTCGCTAGATGAGAAGCTTGAATGTTTTCATCTTTCACTTGAATACGACGCGCTTGTCCATTCATATCAAAGAAGACAGTTCGCACACCATTTTCATCAGGATTTGTAATTGTTTTAAGTTGGATAATTAAAATTTTACCTTTATCAATCTCAATTTCTATTTTTTCATTATCTCTCATGCCGAAGAAGAATGTTGGTGTATCTAAAATAGCAACATTACCAAACTGCTCATACGTTTTAACATATTGCTCGTACACTTTTGGATATAGCGCATAACTAATGAGATCTTGCTCTGTCACCTTTTCTTGTTGCTTTTCTTGCAATTCTTCACGGAGTGCATCAAAATCGATTGGCTCTAAATATTCACCAGGACGCTCAGTGAGTGGCGCTTGTCCTTTCAATATAACACGTTGCAAATCCTTATTGAAGCCATTAACAGGTTGCCCAATCTCACCTTTAAAAAATGACACAACAGATTCTGGAAAATCTAATTTATGCCCTTGAGAAACAACATCTTTTTCGTTCAACTCATTTTGAACCATATAAAGCGCCATGTCACCGACAACTTTTGAAGATGGCGTTACTTTAACAATATCACCAAATAAGAAATTCACGCGACGGTACATGTCTTTCACTTCACTAAAACGTTCACCTAAACCTAAGCTTTTAGCTTGTTGACGAAGATTTGAATATTGGCCACCTGGCATTTCATGTTGATAAATTTCCGTATGTGGCGATTTCATATCACTTTCAAAATCACTATAGTATGGACGTACTGCATCCCAATAATGAGAAAGTGTTTCATGACCTTCGATGTCCATACGAATCTTACGCTCAAAACCACTCATTGCGTAGTAAATTGAGTTACTACTTGGTTGACTCGTCAAACCTGACATCGCAGCAACCGCAGTATCAATAATATCTACGCCAGCATCAATAGCTTGCTTGTATGTTAAAATGCCGTTTCCACTTGTATCATGTGTATGCAAATGAATAGGAAGATTAACTGTTGCCTTCAGTTCACCAATTAATTCGTATGCAGCTCTCGGTTTTAATAAACCAGCCATATCTTTAATGGCTAACATATGGAAGCCTTCTCTTTCGAGTGTCTGTGCCATCTTCACATAATAATCTAACGTATAAACATTCGAACGTTCTGGGTTTAAAATATCGCCTGTATAACAGATCGTCCCTTCTGAAATTTTGCCTGCTTTTTGAACCGCTTCATTCGCAATTTTCATTTGCTCTACCCAGTTGAGTGAGTCAAATATTCTAAAGACATCAATACCCGCTGCAGCACTTTCTTCAACAAACTTTTGAATGACATTGTCTGGATAATTTTTATATCCTACAGCATTTGACGCACGTAATAACATTTGAAATAGTACATTCGGTATCGCTTTTCTTAATTTATCTAAACGTTCCCACGGATTTTCTTTCAAAAAGTTATAGGCTACATCAAATGTAGCACCGCCCCACATTTCAAGTGAAAAATTGTCTTTCATCACATTGGCTGTTTCAGGCGCAATTTTCAAAAGATCATGTGTCCGCACGCGTGTCGCTAATAAAGATTGGTGCGCATCTCTAAACGTCGTATCTGTTAATAGGACTTCATCCTGCGCTTTAACCCAATCCGCAACAGCTTGGGGACCTTTCTCATCTAACAACTGTTTCGTCCCTCTTAACTGGGCAATTGCTTTCGTATCAGAAGTCGGAATATCAGGGTGTTCAAAATTTGGTTTTGGTCGTTTCTCTACATTCGGAAAACCATTTATTGTAACATTACCGATATATTCTAATGTTTTTGTACCTCTGTCGCGCGAAGGTTGAATCACAAATAGCTCTGGTGAAGCTTCAAGAAACTTCGTTGTGTAATCGCCAGATGCAAATTGGGCATGATTAATGACGTTACGCAAAAATGGGATATTCGTTTTTACACCCCTAATACGCATTTCTTGTAATGAGCGCTCCATCTTTTCTCGTGCTTCCTTATAACTGATGGCGTGTGTTGATACTTTAACAAGCAATGAATCATAATAAGGTGAAATTTCTGCACCTTGGAATGCATCACCTGCATCTAAACGAACACCAAAACCACCACTTGAGCGATAAGCTACGATGCGACCCGTATCAGGCATAAAATCTTGAGTAGGATCTTCAGTCGTGATTCGACATTGTATTGCATAACCTAAAGTATGAATCTCATCTTGGCGGGGCATTGCAATCGCTTCATCATGTAGAGACTCACCGTCAGCAATCAAAATTTGTGTTTTAACAATATCAACACCTGTAATCATTTCAGTAATCGTATGCTCAACTTGAACGCGTGGGTTTACTTCTATAAAGTAAAAATCGTCACCAGAAACTAAAAATTCAACGGTTCCTGCGTTGACATATTTAATCTTTTTCATTAAATCGACTGCCGCATCACAAATACGCATTCTTAATGACGTCGATAAACTTACAGAAGGTGCCACCTCTACCACTTTTTGATGACGACGTTGGACTGAGCAGTCTCTTTCATATAAATGAATGATATTGCCTGCTTCATCACCAATGATTTGTACTTCAATATGTTTTGGATTATCAATAAATTTTTCAATGTAAACTTCACTATTACCAAATGACTTTTCTGCTTCGGACTTGGCACGTGTAAAGGCTTCTTCAAGTTCTGATGCTTCTTTTACAATCCTCATCCCTTTACCGCCACCACCGCTTGTCGCTTTAATCATTAACGGGAAGCCTGCTTCTTCCGCAAATGCTTTAGCTCGTTCAAAATTGTCAACCGGGCCATCTGTTCCCGGTATCACGGGTAGCTCTGCTTTAATGGCTGTTTCACGGGCTTTGACTTTGTCACCAAACATATCTAAATGTTCGAGGTGCGGTCCAATGAAGATAATATCTTCTTCAGCACATCGTTTTGCAAAATGCATATTTTCACTTAGGAAGCCATAACCCGGATGAATAGCATCAACATCTGCATCTTTTGCCACTTTAATGATGCGTTCAATATTTAAATAACTTTCTGATGGCCCAAGATCTTCGCCAACTAAATACGATTCGTCTGCTTTGTATCTATGTAATGAACTCATGTCTTCTTTTGAATATATTGCAACCGTCTGAATGCCTAACTCTGTCGCCGCTCGGAAAATACGAATAGCAATTTCACCACGATTAGCTACTAATAGCTTATTGATGCGTTTCATTTTATAAGCCTCCTAAATAGTTCGAAAATTCGAAAAATACAATATTAATTATAACAAAAATAGCTCAGTATTTTAAAGTGTCAAGTTTAAAAATCATTTGTATTTTAAAATCAACTATCAAATTTACGATAAATAAAACTTATCATTTACAATAATTTATACAAATGGATAAAATCATTTTATCTGTTATCGTGATTGATGTCAAAAAGAAAAGTGATCTTTAATGGCGTTTGCCATTGTATAAAGCTATTTAAGATATAAAAAAAGTGCATAAAAACGATATTTAAAATTAAAATTTCGCTTTTATGCACACATGCTTTTAAATTTGTGAAGTTCTTTGAGATGGCTAGATTTTATTTTGTTTTTCATAATAACGTTGCTTTGCATCGTCGTATTTAATTTGTTTGGCAACAATTAAAAGTAATCCCATCGCAGCACTTAAGCTGAGCATAGATGAACCACCAAAACTAATAAATGGAAGTGGCACACCTGTTAATGGAATTAAGCCTGAGATACCGCCTAGATTAACAAATGATTGTAAGGCAATATAACTTGCAATACCTACACAAACTAACTTATAGAAATATGATTTTGTTAGTGATGCAAGCTCAAAAGCGCGATAAACGATAAAGAAAATCAAACCGATTACCAAAAACGCACCCACCAAACCAAGTTCTTCACATATAATAGCGAATATAAAATCGGTATGGGGTTCAGGTAAATAACCCAGTTTCATAATACTATTTCCAAGGCCTCGACCAAACAAGCCGCCGTTACCTATTGCTAATAGTGAGTTAGAAAGATGGTAACCTATACCTGATTCATAGTTAAATGGATTTTCCAACGCGCTAAATCGTGCAGTCAAGTATGAAGGTAAAACATTAATTCTAAAAATAACAATAATGATAATGACTACAATTAATGCCCCTAAAGCGTATGAACCAATCTTAATTAGGTTTTTGACACCAATACCTGAATAAACGATAATACTAAAAAATATAGCACCAGTGAGTAACGTTTGACCTACGTCTTTTTGTAAAAGGACGAGACCTAAACAAAAACCTACAAATAGGATTGGCCATAAAATAACAGAAGGATTTCGCTGAATTTCGAAACGCTTTCTTTCTATAATATATGGAACATATAAAATAATTGCGATTTTTAATAACTCAGAAGCTTGTAAATTCATAAATCCTAAATTCAACCAACTTTTAGAACCGTTAATTTCAGATCCAAATGCAAGTGTCGCAAAAAGTAAGAATATAATCATCGCCATCATGCCGAGTTGTACATTACGTTTTTTTAAGATTTTAACATCCATAATGTAAGCCATGAAGAATACAATACTAAAACCCATCAATACGTAAATAATCTGTCTTGTATAAAAATATGTTCCAGCCACCGGTCTACCGCCTGTTAAAGTTCCTCGTGTCGCAGCTACCATACTTGCACTGTAAACCATTGTTAATCCAATAAAGCAGAGTACAAGATATGTAATTAATAATGGAAAATCGATATATTTAGAGGATCTCAAAATATATCGAAATAATCTTTTCATATTATTCATATGTTAATTCATCCAATTCATCGCACTTACGATGCGAAAAACGTGCTACACTTTGTACCGATAGCAAACGTTAGACACGTGTAAATGCTTCGTGTAATTTTGATAACTCTTTTTCTAAACGTAACATTAGCTTTTTGCCATCTTCTTCACTCACAAGGCCAAGATTGACTGCAAAATCAACTTCTTTTTGTAAGCCGTACATTTGTGTATCTAAAACTTCCTCATATAAAGGACATTGAGGTAATGTTAAATTATCTATTTGAACTTTAATTAGTTGCAAAATACGTTCTGCATCTTTATTCAACTGGTCATATGCAACATTGCTCATATGTTGTTGCTTACTCATGACAGCGTCCCCCCATAAATTTTCTTTTATAGTAAAAATTTTATCTTATCGGATATTAAAAAGCAAGTAAATTTAGTATGCCTCATTCCTAAGTATGATAAAATGAAATTAGCTAAATTGAGGGAGTGTTTAACAATGATTCAGATTAAAGGTGCTGTTAAATTTCCAATCACGCTTGATAGTACGACTTGGATTTTTGACGATCGAAAAGTAACATTAGAAGATTTAGAAAAAGGCGTCTTTGAAGGTCAAAAACCGATTCAATTTGATGATAATAGAGAATGGAATCGAGCTATATTAGAAGGCCAAACCAATCCACCTACACTAAACTCTGAGATTGATTATAAAAAGCGCGCTGTGTTACAAGGTTCATTTGCTATTAATATGACACCTTTTTTCAAAAATGCAGAGCCTCTTAAAGAGGCCACTATTATTCGTCTGTCTAATGCGGAATCTCATATCGATATCCCTTTTGAACTTCTACCTTATCTCTTTTTCCAATTTGCCAAAGAAGGCAAACGTTTATATGAAGATAATGGCATCGACAGCTTTGTTTACACAGTAGAAGATGGCTATCAATATGAATTCAAGCATGCGACTCATATCGAGGTGCGTTAATTTGTGGAAAGTGAAATGTGTGATATGTGATACTGAAGTTTTATTGGATGAGCACACACGTTTAGCAAAACGATTGAAAAACAATCCAATTAAAACATTTATGTGCGATGAATGTAAAAGTCGCTTAGATACACCTAAACAGCGACCAATTTCATCACCTCACACGCAATCTTATCATTCGAAATAAAAACAAGAGCGACAATCACAAGATAGTGATGTCGCTCTTTATTTCTATAGTTTATGCTTCTTCTTTTTTAGGATATGGGTAAAAACCTGAAGCAAATGCTTCCCATAATCTCTCAGGTAATTGGTGTTTATCTTCACGTTCTGGATCGAAATATGAAATGATTTCATCCGTTTGACCAGATTTAATTTTTGAAATGTATGCTGGATCGAATAATAGCTCACGTCCAAGGCACACTAACGGAACGCCTGTACTCAATGCACTTACCGCATCATCAGCAGTAAAGATGGCACCGACACCAATTAGTGGCATACGATTGTTAATCCAATCAAGCAATAGGTCGATACGTTTTTGACCTTTATATTTACCCTCGCGTGTTACTGAGTGAATATCCATCAGTGAAACGTGAAGATAATCAAGTGGTTTTTCAATTAACTCACTCACTAAACGTTGTGTGAGTTCCATTGAAATTCCTGGGTCTTCCGCTTCCTCTGGTGAAAAACGATAACCTACAATAAAGTCATCTGGTGCTTCTTCATTAACGACACGTAATACTTCATTAACAACAGCCATAGGAAAACGAAGAGGCTCGCCCCACTCATCTTCTCGACGATTATAAAATGGAGATACAAACTGATGGATGAGATAGTGATTCGCACCATGAATTTCAACGCCATCAAATCCAGCTTCAATAGCTAGTGAAGCTGCTTTACCATAATCAACAATAGCTTGTTGAATTTCTTCAACAGTCATCGCACGCACTTCGTGTGGTTCTTTGTGACCAAAACCACCTGTTGAAAGTGCGCTAGGTGCTTTTACATCACCATTAGGAACCAATTCTGGCAAAGCTTTAGCGCCCCCGTGGTGAATTTGGATGACTGCTTTAGCGCCTCCTTTTTTCATTGTACGCGCTAGTTCTTTCAATCCAGGTAAATCTTCTTTTTTCGATACTGATGGTTCACCAGGAAATGCTTTACCTTCAATATTGATATAGCTTGCAGCTGAAATAGCTAAACCTACATCTTTTGCTCGAGGTTCAATATAACCCAACTCTGTAGAAGACGTTTTCCCATCATCATTTGACAACGTATGTGTTAACGGTGCTAAGACAAATCGATTTCTTAATGTGCTTCCGTTAGGTAATTTTAGTGACTCGAATAATGGCTCAAACTTTTGCTCCATTTTAACTCCTCCTCAAATGTGTTCGAACACATTTTAATACAAGACCGATTATAAATAAAATAAACAGCTTATATTAAAACAAATTTACTCTTATTTAAAAAATTCGCTATTTTCAATTAATCAAGTACATTTAGTTAACAATGCAAACACAATAACGATTGTAAAGAATTTCTGTAGACACTTCTCACCTATAATAAAAAGAGCAAGACGTTAAAATCAAATCGATTTTTGTCTCACTCTTTTAAATGAAAGTTACATCATTACGATACACATTGACTTAAATGCTTCGTGTATCATGCTACATGTTATCTAACCAGTCTAATCCACACATCCTGATTAGCAACTTTCACCTGTCGCATTTTATTAATTGTCTTCTGATTCCATCATTTGTTTAATACGTTTGGCTTCTTTTTCACGTAGGCCTTTATTTAAAATTTTCTTTCTCAATCTAACGTTTTCAGGTGTTACCTCTACCAATTCATCATCGTTAATAAACTCTAACGCTTCTTCTAACGATAACTTACGAGGTTTTTTCATTGTTTCTGTTTGATCTTTTGTCGCAGAACGTACGTTAGTTTGATGTTTAACTTTAGTAATATTGACAGTCAAATCATTTTCTCTATTGTTTTGACCTACAATCATCCCTTCGTATACATCTGTTCCAGGTTCCATAAAGTTAATACCACGGTCTTCTAAACCTAAAATCGCATATTCACTTGCAGATCCTTGGTCCATAGAAACTAACACACCGTTACGACGTCCACCAATACGACCTTTAATACGAGGTCTAAATTCATCAAATGTATGGTTAATGATACCGTAACCACGTGTCATAGACATGAATTCAGTTGTATAACCAATTAATCCACGCGCAGGTACGTTAAAGATTAGACGTGTCAATCCATTATCTGTCGTTACCATATCCACCATTTCACCTTTACGTTGACCTAAAGACTCAATCACTGCACCTGAATATTCTTCTGGCACTTCAGCTTGAACACGTTCAAATGGTTCATATAACACACCATCAATATCTTTTAGAATAACTTGTGGTTTTGAAACTTGTAATTCAAAACCTTCACGTCTCATATTTTCGATTAAAATTGATAAGTGAAGTTCCCCACGTCCTGCAACTGTCCATGCATCTGGTGAATCTGTTGGGGTAACTTTCAATGATACGTCTGTTTCAAGTTGGTTGTCTAAACGTTCTTGAATTTGTCGTGCCGTTACAAATTGACCTTCCCTACCTGCAAATGGTGAATTATTCACTTTAAAAGTCATTTCAAGTGTTGGTTCATCAATACGTAATACAGGTAATGCATCTTGATGATCTTGTGGTGTAATTGTTTCACCTACGTTAATGTCTTCCATACCTGAGACAGCAATCAAATCACCTGCATAGGCTTCTTGAATTTCTTCTCGTTTTAAACCAAAATAACCAAATATTTTAGTCACACGGAAATTTTTAACTGAACCATCTAATTTTAATAATGATACGCTTTCACCGACGCGCATAGTCCCTCTAAACACACGCCCTATTCCAATACGACCTACATAATCATTATAGTCAAGCAATGCAGGTTGGAATTGTAAAGGCTCGTCACGATTATCTATAGGTGCTGGAATGTATTCTAAAATCGTTTCATATAAGCTTTGCATATTTTCATCTTGTTTTTCAGGATCAAGACTTGCAGTACCATTAATCGCAGAAGCATAGACAACAGGAAACTCAAGTTGATCATCATTTGCATCAAGTTCAATGAATAAATCTAAAACTTCATCCACCACTCCCTCAGGACGTGCTGAAGGTTTATCAATTTTATTCACAACAACAACAGGTTTCAAGTTCTGCTCTAATGCCTTTTTCAAAACAAATCGTGTTTGTGGCATTGTCCCCTCATATGCATCTACAACTAAA
This sequence comes from Staphylococcus sp. 191, assembly GCF_011174885.1. Lineage (NCBI taxonomy): Bacteria > Bacillati > Bacillota > Bacilli > Caryophanales > Staphylococcaceae > Staphylococcus > Staphylococcus sp. 191. The sequence continues at coordinate 47,100 of NZ_PNRJ01000006.1, forward strand.
ACAACACCGTCTACCATTTTCATAATGCGCTCAACTTCTCCTCCGAAGTCAGCGTGCCCAGGTGTATCTAAAATATTAATACGTGTGTCTTTATAGTTAACTGCTGTATTTTTCGCTAATATTGTGATCCCACGTTCTCTTTCTAAGTCATTAGAATCCATCGCACGTTCTTCAACATGCTCATTTTCACGAAAAATACCAGATTGTTTTAATAGTTCATCAACCAATGTCGTTTTACCATGGTCTACGTGAGCGATAATCGCAATGTTACGAACATCTTCTCTAAATTTTGTCATACTTTAATTCCTTTCTCGGGTAAATTACCACTTTCTTTTACAACTCGTTTATTATATCATAGAAATGAAATGAAGAAATAGAGTTAGGTGGGATTAAGATGAAAAAATCTCAATCAATTTTTTTATTGCTATCAATTCTTGCAATTTTCTTTTTAACGATGTTTAGCTTTGCAATCGCTGCAACCAATGTATTTTGGATGATCGTCACATTTATTTTAATGGTAGCAACGTTTGGTGTAGGCTTTTCTTTAAAAAAGAAATACCGTGAAAATGATTGGCTATAACAACCACGAATGACTGCATCTTTTAATAAATTTAAGGGCTGAGACACATTGATGTCCCAGCCCTTTGTTTATACCCATTTTACTTGTTTTTCAACTTTTCATGCAAAGCTATGAGTGTCTCATCATACTGACGTAAATAATCCTGTCGAATTGCTGTGTGTACTTTTTTATTTCCTACGAGAACAGAATTTGGATACGTCATTGCTAAAGGTTCACCTAAGAAATTTGTCGAAATCCCGCCAACTTCTTCTAATATAATGATGCCCCCAGCGTAATCCCACGGTTGTAAACGTGGTGTCATATATGCGGCAAGCTGCCCTGTAGCAACATATACAATTTCGAGTGCTGCTGAGCCATATGCGCGTGCACTTCTTGAGTCACTTACGATAGGTACTAACATTGTGCTTAATTTAGGTTTTGTGAGCCAATTCGGATTCATCCCAATAATACTCTCACTTACGACGGTATCCTCTAAAAGAGGTAAAGGTTCTTCATTCATCAATGCCCCTTTACCTGATTCGGCATGGTAAAGTACATCTCTCATCACATCATAGACAAACCCTGCATAAGGTTTCCCTTCTTTAAAGATACCTATTGATATTGCAAAGTTTTCACTTTGATGAATAAAGTTTAACGTACCATCAATCGGGTCAATCACCCAGACAATGCCTTCAGTCGTTTCAATGTCATGACCGTGGCCTTCTTCACCAATAATGCGATGATTTGGATAGCTCTCTTGGATTTGACTCACAATAAACTGCTCTGTCTCTTTATCTACATTCGTTACTAAATCATTGGGGTTCGACTTAGCTTCAATTGCAAGTGTGTCACCCATCTTTTTTCTAATATTATTTCCTGCTTCTAAAACTAAACTTTTCGCAAAATCATATAAATGCATTCGACTCACTCCTATTAATTTCATTATACACTAAAATGGGGCAAGATGAATGTTTCGTAGTTCGGTATATGCTACAATGAAATCAGTTCAACACGGATACATAAGGAGGCGTATGATGACAAAATATACGTTTAAACCCAAAGATTTTAAAGTCTTTGAAGTAGAAGGTCTAGATGCAAGAATGGAAGCTTTAGAACAACAAATTCGACCTCAATTACACGCACTTGGAGATTATTTTACGGATTATCTTGAAACTTTAACTGGCGATACTTTTTATGCACATGTAGCTAAACATGCTAGACGTACAGTCAACCCGCCCAAAGATACTTGGGTCGCTTTAGCAACAAATAAACGAGGTTATAAAATGATGCCTCATTTTCAGATTGGCTTATTCGAAGATCACTTGTTTGTCATGTATGGACTTATGCATGAAGATAAAAATAAAGCTAAAGATGTTGAAGTATTTGAAAACAAATTCGAAACGCTTCTTGATCTGCCTAGCGACTTCCAAATATCTTTAGATCATACACAGCCTGATAAATCTCGTATACAAGATTTATCAAAAGAAGAAGTTCAAAAAGGCATCGCACGCGCTAAAAATGTTAAAAAGGGCGAGTTTTTTGTAGCACGTGCAATCCCTCCTCAATCTGAGCATTTGAAAACGGATAAAGCATTTATTGCCTTTTTAGAAGATACATTTAAGCATCTTTTAAAATTTTACGGTTAGTGGAAAGCATACACGCCATAATAAAAAGACTTGGTCACAGCCAAGTCTTTTTATTATTACTTATCATCTCGATCTAAATCATCTAATCTTTTTAGTGATTCATCTCTATTATTTTGATACTGATTTCCGTTATTTTCTGTATGTTGTGCTTTGTTGTGATCAATTTCCCTATCTTGTGGTTCATGTACAACATTTTGTCTATCCTGGTGACGTTGTGCTTCAACATCTTGAGGATTTTCTTGATATTGTTGTGAACGGTGTTTAGGATTTTGAAAAATGTAGTTTCCACTTTTTGGCTTGCGGACAAGTAACATAATACCTGCGATTAACCACAAAATCCCTGAAATCAAACTTGCGCTTAAAAATACACCTGTTGCAGCAGCTATGATCAGTAATATCCCTGCTAAAATAGGCTTTTTAAACAAGAATACAGCCACAAGCGCAATAACTAAAGGAACAAGAAAAGTAATCAATGAAGTTGGATTAATACTATTCAATTGAGATGCATCTTGACCGGTCATCTCAATTTGTTGTTGGAATTCTGGATTCTTAAAAATAGCAATTGCACCAATAATAAAAATGACCCAAATCGCGTGTAGAACAATACCTACCCACGTTAAAATTTTCTCTGCTGTACGCTTAAATGGTACTTTTGCATCATTTTTATTGACGATGCGTTCATGATTTTCATGTTGATTATAAACATATTGATCTGACATATTAAAACCTCCTTATTGACTGTATTGCCTTTTTTCAAGCTTGTAAACCCATAATAATTAATATTATCTGTAGTGCTAAATTTTTTTGGGGTGTCTAACACAAACTTACATCATTTTACAATAAAGCCATAAGTTTCATCTTCTATTAATAAAAATAAAATCAATATCTTCGACGTCATACACGGGTTGGTACCCAACGTCAAACGGACACCTAAAATTAATGATATATTAAAATAGATAAGATTTAAAGATAATTATATTAAAATTTGAATAAATAGACTAAACCTACAATTTATTGAGACTTTTATTATCATATTCGTTGCAAAGTATATTGGCAAGCTTGACCTATTTTCTACATTATTAAAAGGCACTTATTCCGATGTTCATGTCTAATCTCAAAGCGATACTAAAATCTAACTTTTAATGATTAAAGGCATGCACTGAAATAAGTGCCTTTTTTATTTTGCGATTCGAATAACTTATTGCTTTTCGTCTTCTTGCTGGCTGTCTTCAGCAGACTGTTTCGGTCTGTCTTGTTGCAGTTTCAAACGATTATCGTAATTTTGGCGACGTTGTGTCGATGCACTCACTCTATGCTTTCTTTGTTCTTTTTCATACGCCTTACGTGCTTTTTTCTCTTCTTTACGTTGTGCTTTGCGTTCTGCTTTCTCTTGCTTACGTTGTGCTTTAAGCGCTTCAGGTGATGTAACCGTATCAGCCTCAACATATTCTTCTGAAGCCGTTATATCATTTTCCACATCTTGTTCAGCCTCAGTATGGTGTGACATTGTACGACTATCATATATGAGAGTGTCGTCTTCTGCATCATTGATATCATGTGCTGATTGTTCATTCTCATTTTTCTTAATCGGCTTATGATTATACTTTGCAGACCGTGATAATACGACCGGTTCGTCATCAGATGTACCCTCTTTTTCAGCATGCGTTTCCTCATTCTCCACATTGACGTGTACCGGTTGCGTAAGAGGCATATCCCCCTCATCTTCATCATACGTATTCTCTCTATATGATGGATAGCCACCCATTTCTTGGTACATAGGTACAAGTTCATACTTTTCTTTTCTTCCAAACATCATTAGTGCAACAATAAAAAAGAATAATGGAACTAAAATAAAAAATAATGGTAATGTAATAATCGCTACTAACAAAAATAGTAGTCCTGATACAATACGATGATTCATTGAAATCAATGCTAGGAATGAAATCAATAGACATACGATTAAATATACGATAAATGCCCATACACCGTTCTGTAACATAATCACAAGTTGGGTTGCATTTAAATTATTACTCGCTAAAAAATCTTGCAAAGTGGCGTTATTGGCAACCCCATTTTCTAGCCTTTGAATTGAATTCTCGTTACTAAAGAGAACCAAGCCAAAAAACATCGCCACAACTGTAGCACCTAATAATAAAATCCAACTCAACCAGCCAAGAATCTTCTCAGCAAGGCGATTTACAGGACGACTGATTTGTGTATATGCTTCTCCAGTCATGCTTCCACTCCTCTTATTTATCTTACTCATTTAATTATAACTAAACTCAATTGAAATCACTAGAATCATAATGCCATTTTGAAATTCAGGAAACGCTCATTGTATTCATTTAAAACATCTGGCCCTAAATCTTTGTATACTTCAAGACGTTTTTGCTCTTGTCGTGTTGGATAAACACGATGATCGTGACTCATTTCTTTTGGCAATAATTTTCTAGCCGTTTGATTGGGTGTACCATAACCCACCCATTCGGTATTTTGCTTACTCACTTTAGGATCCAACAAAAAGTTAATAAATTGATGTGCTCCTTCAACATTTTGTGCAGTTTTAGGAATGACCATATTATCAAACCATAAATTTGAACCTTCTTTTGGCACGACATAGTCAAAGTCATCGTTTTCTTGAAACAATGGTGCTGCCGAACCGCTCCAAATGACGGCAACATTCGCCTCATGTTGCTCAAGCATCATTTTTATTTCATCGCCTACAACACCTCGAATATTAGGAGAAAACGTTTTTAAGTTTTGTTCTGCCGATTTTAAATGTGCCGCATTCGTATCATTTAAACTATACCCCAAACTATTGAGGGATAGACCCATAATTTCTCGGGCGCCATCCACCAATAATACATTGTTTTTTAACCGTGGATTTTTTAAATCATTCCAACTATTAAAATCAATATCAGGATATTTTTCTTTATTATATAAGATGCCGACTGTACCAAAGAAATATGGAATCGAATAAGTGTTTTTAGGGTCAAAAGGCTGATTCATATAATGCGGGTCTAGATGCTTCATGTTTGGAATTTTTTGATGGTCAAGTGGACGCAATAAATGCGCTTTACTCATTTTTTCTATCGTGTAATCACTCGGAAAGGCCACATCATAATGCGTTCCGCCATTGCGAATTTTTGCCTCCATCGCTTCGTTAGAATCAAATGTTTCATAAACCACTTGTATCCCTGTTTTGTGTTCAAATTGCTGAATTATTTCAGGATCAATATATTCTCCCCAATTGTAGACGTACAGCTTTTCCTGTTGCTTACCACCAATTTCATCATGGTTAATCCAATACCCGACACCCAAACTGATTAAACCCAGTAAGAGTGCGCCACCAATGAGTTGTATCAATTGTTTCATATCGTCACACCTCTTTTACTGGATTGCTTCTTCTGTTTATGGCGTTGTATCAACTGATAGCTGATTAAGCCAACCATAATCAATGCAAATAAAATCGTAGAAATTGCATTAATTTCCATACTCACACCACGTCGTGCCATCGCATAGATTTCAACAGATAAAACACTAAAGCCGTTACCTGTCACAAAGAAACTAACTGTAAAATCATCCAGAGAATAAGTTAACGCCATAAAAAAGCCGCCAATAATTCCCGGCATGATATGCGGAATGAGCACCTTACTCAATAATTGAAACTCTGTAGCACCTAAATCACGTGCTGCATTCATGATTGAATCATTCATTTCGTATAATTTTGGTAAAACGATAATGACGACAATAGGGATACAAAAGGCAATATGTGAAATGAGGACAGATGTAAAACCTAATCCATATCCAGTAAAATGACCAATCGCTGTAAACATAATTAAAAATGAAGCTCCGATTACAACATCAGAAGAAACCATTAAAACGTTATTTAAAGTGAGCAATGACATTTTTAATGTTTGGTTCCGAAGTTGGTACAACAACAATGCTCCAAAAACACCAATTATGGTTGCAATACTCGCTGCTAATAACGCAACCGCAATCGTATTAAAAACAACTTGCAAGAGATGTTTATTTTGAAATAAAGCTTGATAATGTTCCCATGTAAACCCTTCAAAATGTGTCATATTCCCTGCACTATTAAATGAATACAACATTAAAAAGAATATCGGCAAATACAAAACGACTAATAAAGTGTACAAATAAGTTTTACCGTACCATTTCATTTTGATGTGCCCCCTTTTTGCTTACTTCGTGTTAATACCATGACAAATGCCATGAATAGCACTAAAAATATTGCAATTGTTGAGCCCATACCATAGTTTTGTATCACCAAAAACTGTTCTTCAATCGCTGTACCAATATTAATCACTTTATTACCGGCAATCAATCTTGTAATCATAAATAAAGATAATGCAGGAATAAAAGTCACTTGAATACCTGTTTTTACACCTTCAGCCGTTAACGGTAATAAAACTTTTCTAATCACCGTCGCTCGACTTGCCCCTAAGTCTTGTGCTGCAAAAAAGAGTTGATCAGGGATATCTTTCATACTGTTATAAATTGGAAGTAACATAAACGGAATATAAATATATGCCGAAACAAAGATAAAGGCTGGCGCTGTGAATAGTATAGGCTGTGCTGGTAGATGAAAGGACATCAAAATTTTGTTGATAAATCCATCATGACTGAAAATACCAATAAATGCATATGTCTTAAGTAGTAAATTCATCCATGTTGGTATAATCATGATTAACAACCAAGTGGCTGCATTTTTAGATTGTTGAATAAAATACGCAGCCGGATAACTGACTAAAAGACAAATCAAGGTAATTATAAAGGCATAAATAATAGATTCACCGAGCATCATCATATAATGTGCTGTTAAAAATCGACGATAATTCATCAAAGTAAAGTGTCCATTTTCATTGACGAATGAAAAATAAAGGAGTAAAACGACAGGTATGATAATGAAGAAAACCATCCATAGCAAATAAGGGATAGCGAGCCAACGATTAATGTGTTTCATAGTTTAATTCTCCATAACCTTCTATTCGTTTATCAAACTCTTCTTCAGTTTCACCCGGCACCATGATATGAATCGCTTCTGGCTCAAAGTCGAGTCCCACACGCGCTCCTATATTTGCATTTTTAGTCGATTGAATTGTCCATTCATACCCTTTTCGATCTTCACATATCATTTCGTAATGTACACCTCTAAATAGCGAACTCGTCACAGTCGCTTTAAAAAGCCCTTTTTCTTCAGGAACAACTGTAATATCTTCTGGTCGAATAACGACATCGACTTGCGTTTGTGATGGGATGTCTTTATCTACACAATCAAAGTTTTGACCATAGATATTGACGATATAGTCCTCCATCATAACACCCTCAACGATATTCGATTCACCAATAAAATCTGCCACAAATCGATTGACAGGCTCATCATAAATATCAAGTGGTGTTCCAAATTGTTCAATTTTTCCTTCACGCATGACGAAAATGAAGTCGCTCATCGCTAAAGCTTCTTCTTGATCATGTGTTACGAATACGAAAGTGATTCCAAGTCGTTTCTGCAACGCTCTTAATTCATATTGCATTTCAGTACGCAATTTCAAATCTAATGCGGATAACGATTCATCGAGTAGTAAAATCTCTGGTTCATTGACAATTGCACGTGCTATCGCAATACGTTGTTTTTGTCCACCACTTAATGCATGTATAGAACTTTCAATATATCTTTCAAGTTTTACTAATTTAAGTGCTTCTTTTACTTTTTCATCAATTTGTTGCTTATTTAGCTTTTTTAATTTCAAACCAAATGCCACATTATCATATACATTTAAATGTGGAAATAAAGCATAATCTTGGAAAACGGTATTGACTTGTCGCTGATTTGCAGGCCGTTGATTAATATTTTTACCTAAATACACAATTTCTCCCACGTCCGGTGATTCAAACCCGGCAATCAGTCTTAGCATCGTCGTCTTACCACATCCTGATGGCCCAAGTATAGTATAAAAATAACCAGATTCTATCTCTAAATCGACTGCATCTAAAATTGTCGTTTCATCATACTTTTTAGTAATCTTCTTAAAAGATAATAACTCACTCAATTCTAAAACCCTCCTATAAATATGATGATGTAGCAACAATCATCAACTTTGCACAAACATGACCCGCATTAGATAAACGGTGTGTGGCATGTGCTTTAAAATAAAGTGCATCCCCCGGTTCAGCAGTATATTGATGATCGCCTAAAGTTAGTGTAACCTTCCCTTCTAAACAATATACAAATGTGTCAGAGACAGAAGGCTGAAAATCTTTATATGACGCATAAGGTTGCAATGTCAGTAATAAAGGTTCCATATCAAACTCATTCGAACGTTTTACTGGCCATTGTAAAAAATACCCTTTTTCATCTTCATCATAAGTCAGTTGCTCATTTTTTGGATAATGTACTTTTGTGACGTATTTCGTATCAAAAAATTCTTTTGGAGAAGTACCTAACACTTCTAGAATATTTAAGAATGTTTCCATGCTTGGAGAAGTTTTATTACTCTCAATTTGAGAAATATAGCCCTTAGATAAATCTGTCCTTTCACCAAGCTCTTCTTGCGTTAAATTTTTTAAGCGTCTCAAGTTTTTAATCTTTTGACCAATCTCCATAAAGTTCCTCCACTCAAAAAAGCGACTTGTTTACTTTTACTAAACATTTTGTTTAATGCTTAATAAAAATAACAAATCGCTCACGAAATTACAATAGTTTTTTACTTGTTTGATAAAATTTCTTGATCCGGATTTTCTTTAGCTTGTTTCATTACAAAATAGCTGTCATAGCCACTGTGCTTTCTGAAATCCTCAAAAATACGTTTCTCATCAGCTTTACCAGGAACAACTGCTTTAAAACGACGATAACGTGCCATTAAAACTTCTCTTGCAATATGTTGTTCATAGTAGGATTCAATCGCATTAAAAAATGTAATGACATCCATAATTTCATCTTTTGACCAGTCCATATCAATCGGATAATGATAATCCATTCTAGCGCCTCCTTAAAGTTGGAATCCATTCCACACATCTCGTTGTTCATTCTAACATTGTTCGAGAAATGAAAAAAGGGACTGAAACAGTGATGTTTCAGTCCCTCGTCTATATAACTATTATTACATTGTATGGATTGGTAATCCTAAAGCTTTTTCAGCTGCTTCCATGCTCATTTCACCTAAAGTTGGGTGGGCATGTACAGTTAAAGCGATGTCTTCAGCGTTCATACCTGATTCAATTGCTAAACCTAGTTCAGCGATCACATCTGATGCACTTGTACCTACCACTTGCGCACCGATTAATGTGTCATCTTCTTTAAGTGTAATCAATTTAACGAATCCGTTTGTATCATCTAATGATAATGCACGGCCGTTTGCTTGATAAGGGAATTTAGAAGCTTTATATTCGATCCCTTCTTCTTTAGCTTGTGCTTCAGTATAACCCACTTGTGCCAATTCAGGTTCAGTGAAACATACCGCTGGCATACCAATGTAATCTACTTCTGCATTTTGTCCAGCAATCGCTTCAGCAGCAACTTTTGCTTCATAACTTGCTTTGTGTGCTAATGGTAATCCTGGAACAATATCACCAATTGCATAGATACTATCAACAGAAGTACGGCTTTGTTTATCGACTTCAATTAAACCACGATCTGTAAGTTTAACGCCTGCTTCTTCTAAACCAAGCTCGTCTGTATTTGGACGGCGACCTACAGTTACTAATACGTAGTCAGCTTCGATTGTTTTTTCTTCGCCTTTAACTTCATAAGTCACTTTAACGCCATTTTCAGTTTCTTCAGCAGATTTAGCTAAAGCTTCAGTTTCGATCTTCATACCTTTAGCTTTCATTTCTTTCTTAACTGGCGCAACCATTTGTTTTTCGAAACCGCCTAAGATTTCTTTTGCACCTTCAAGAATTGTTACTTCAGTACCGAAGTTCGCATAAGCAGTACCTAATTCTGAACCGATATAACCGCCACCAACAACGACTAATTTTTCTGGTACTTCTTGTAAGTTTAATGCGCCTGTTGAATCAAGAACACGACCACCAAATTCAAAATTAGGAATTTGAATTGGACGTGAACCTGTTGCAACGATAGCATTTTTAAAGTTGTAAGTTTGTGCACTTTTTTCATCCATAACACGTAAGCTGTGTGCATCAACGAAATAAGCTTCACCTTTAACGATTTCAACTTTATTACCTTTTAATAAAGATTCTACACCGCTTGTTAATTTGTTAACAACTGAACCTTTAAAAGTTTGAACTTTACCGAAGTCTAAAGAAACATTTTCTGCTGTAATACCAAGGTCTGAACCGTGTTGAGCTTGCTCAAAGCGGTGAGAAACATTTAATAACGCTTTAGAAGGAATACAACCTACGTTTAAACACACACCACCTAAGTTACCTTTCTCAACGATTGTTACTTTTTGACCTAATTGTGCAGCACGGATTGCTGCAACATAACCACCAGGACCTGCCCCAATGACAATAGTATCTGTTTCAATTGGAAAATCTCCGACTACCATATTTTACCCCTCCATTAATAATAGTTCTGGATTGTTTAATAAACGTTTGATGTGGTTCATAGCATTTTGACCTGTTGCACCATCGATTTGTCTATGGTCAAAGCTAAGTGATAATGCTAATACAGGCGCTGCTACAATTTCACCATCTTTTACGATAGGTTTTTGTGCAATACGGCCAATACCTAAAATAGCAACTTCTGGATGGTTGATAACTGGTGTGAACCATTGACCACCTGCAGAACCAATGTTACTGATTGTACATGTTGCGCCTTTCATTTCGTCAGAAGTTAATTTACCATCACGAGCTTTTACAGCAAGTTCATTAATTTCATCTGAAATTTCGAACATTGATTTACGGTCTGCATTTTTAACAACAGGCACTAATAAACCTCTTTCTGTATCTGCTGCAATACCGATGTTCCAATAATGTTTATGAACAACTTCACCTGCTTCTTCATTAAATGAAGTGTTAAGTGCTGGGTATTTTTTCAATGCAGAAACTAATGCTTTCACAACATATGGTAAGAATGTTAATTTTGTACCTTGCTCAGCAGCAATTTCTTTAAATTTCTTACGGTGATCCCATAATTCTTGAACATCAATTTCATCCATTAATGTTACGTGAGGTGCTGTATGTTTAGAGTTAACCATTGCTTTAGCAATTGCTTTACGCATTGCAGGGATTTTTTCAGTTGTTTCAGGGAATTCACCTTCAGTTGAAACTGTTGATGCTGCTGGTGCTGCAGATTCTTGAGGTGCTTCAGATGCTGATGCACTTTGTGATTCAGGTGCTGCTTGGCCACCACCATTAATGTATGCATTTACATCTTCTTTAGTAATTCTACCATTTTTACCTGTACCATTTACAGCTTTAATGTTGACATTATTATCGCGTGCATATTTACGTACAGACGGCATTGCTTTAACGTGTCTATTTTCATCGACTTCACCAGCTTCTTGAGGTGCTGCAGCTGGTTCAGCTTTTGCTTCTTCTTGAGGTGCTTCTTCTGCTTTATCAGAACCACCGTCGTGACTATGACCGCCTTTGAATTCCATTTCTTCAGCATCAGGTGCGTCAATCATTACAATTGTATCGCCGACTACTGCAACTGTTCCTTCTTCAACGAGTACTTTTTCTACAGTACCGCTTACAGGTGATGGAATTTCAACAACTGATTTATCATTTTGTACTTCACATAATACGTCATCTTCTTCAATAGTATCTCCAGCTTTAACAAACCACTTTACGATTTCACCTTCGTGGATACCTTCACCAATATCGGGTAATCTAAATTCAAATGCCACGTTGTTTCCTCCTAAAAATCAATTTTTAATAATAAGTTATCCACACAGATTTAGGAGAAGAAACGGTCGACCGTTTCATTCTCCATTTGTGCCTCTGTGACTTTCTCGTTTAACACATCTTCTCAATTTCTCTATTAAAATTCTAGCGTTGCTTTTGCTTGCTCAATAATGTCGTTTTTATTTGGTAACCAAACATTTTCTGCTTGTGTGAATGGGTAAATCGTATCTGGTGCAGCTACGCGACCAATTGGTGCTTCTAATGATAAGATGGCACGTTGTGATAATTCTGATACCACGTTCGCTCCAACACCTGCTTGTTTTTGAGCTTCTTGAACAACAACCACACGACCTGTTTTTTCAGTTGATGCAACTAAAGTATCAATATCTAATGGTTGTACTGTACGTAAGTCAATTACTTCAACTGAGTGACCTTCTTTTTCAAGTTCTTCAGCTGCTTTTAATGATTCTTGTACCATCGCACCGTAAGCGATAATTGTTAAATCAGTACCTTCACGTTTAACGTTAGCTTTACCGATTTCAATAGTATATTCTTCTTCTGGTACTTCTTCACGGAATGAACGATATAATTTCATATGTTCAAGGTAAACAACTGGATCATTGCTGCGGATACTTTCGATTAATAATCCTTTTGCATCGTATGGGCCTGATGGGATAACAACTTTCAAACCAGGAGATTGTGCTAAGACACCTTCTAAGTTATCAGCATGCAATTCTGGTGTGTGTACGCCCCCACCAAATGGTGTACGAATTGTAATTGGTGCAGCTTTAGAGTTACCTGTACGGAAACGATGACGTGCAATTTGTCCTGCAACAGAGTCGAATACTTCAAATACGAAACCTAAGAATTGGATTTCCATAATAGGACGGTATCCTTGTGTTGTAAGACCTAAAGCTAAACCACCGATTCCTGATTCAGCTAAAGGTGTATCGAATACACGGTCTTCACCGAATTCTTTTTGTAAACCCTCTGTTACACGGAATACACCGCCGTTTACACCAACGTCTTCACCAAATAACAAAGTGTTTTCGTCATTTTTAAGTTCAGTTGCTAGCGCATTATTAATCGCTTGAACCATTGTCATTTGTGCCATGGCTTACTTCGACTCCTTCTCTTTGTAGATTTCGTATTGTTCTTTAAGGTTGTAAGGCATATCTTCATACATGATTTCCATTAATGAAGTTACAGTTTGTTTTTCTGTTTTATCTGCTTCTTTAATAGCAGCTTTAATTTCATTTTTAGCTTGTTCGATGACTTCATTTTCTTTGTCTTCTGACCATAAGCCTTTATTTTCTAAGAATTTTCTGAAGCGAACAAGCGGATCTTTTTTCTCCCACTCTGAATCTTCATCAGAAGTTCTATATTTCGTTGGGTCATCCCCAGCCATTGTATGTGGGCCATAACGGTAAGTCATTGTTTCAATTAATGTTGGACCTTCACCATTAATTGCGCGTTCACGTGCTTCTTTAGTTGCTTGGTATACTGCCAAAGCATCCATACCATCAACTTGAATACCAGGGATACCTACTGCAATTGCTTTTTGAGCTAATGATTTAGCTGCAGTTTGTTTATCACGTGGTGTTGAAATCGCGTAGTTGTTATTTTGAATAACAAAAATCGCAGGTACTTTGTATGCTGAAGCAAAGTTAATACCTTCATAGAAGTCACCTTGTGAAGAACCACCGTCACCAGTATAAGTGATAGCTACGGCTTTTTTACCTCGTTTTTTAAGACCTAGTGCCACACCTGCAGTTTGGATGTATTGTGCACCAATAATGATTTGTGGGCTTAACGCATTCACTCCTTCAGGCATTTGGTTACCTACAAAGTGTCCACGTGAGAATAAAAATGCTTTAGTCAATGGTAAGCCGTGCCAAATTAATTGTGGTACATCACGGTAACCAGGAAGAATAAAGTCTTCTTGTTCTAAAGCGTATTGTGAAGCTAATTGTGAAGCTTCTTGACCAGCAGTCGGCGCGTAGAAACCAAGGCGACCTTGTCTGTTCAATGAAATTGAACGTTGGTCTAAAATACGTGTCCATACCATTCTTCTCATTAATTCAACTAACTGTTCATCCGATAAATCCGGAAGTAAATCTTCGTTCGTTACATTTCCATCTGCATCTAAGATTTGAACCATCTCAAATTTCGACTCAGTATCTTTCAATACTTGTTCTGCATCGAATTGGGCTTTTAACTTAGCAGCCATGCAATTCACCATACCTTTCCCGTTTATAAATATAATTCAACTTACTTTAGTGTAACACAAAACATAAAAACTGTTAAATAGTTTTATGCAACTTCTGTAACACCTGATATAACAACAGTATAGCCAACTGTTATACTATTGAACTCGAACTGTTATATTCTAATTGTTAGCGATTTCATCGACATCTTGCTTCTCTGTTTGAACTTTTCGAATTGCTTTTGTATAGTTATCAACCTTTTTCTTCATTTCTTTTTGTGCTTTATTTAAAGCTTCGGAACGTTTATCCACTTCTTGTTGTGTGCCAGAAGAATTTTTGAAATAACCAAATAAGTCTTTCTCTTTATTAATAATATTTTGATAGCCTTTCACAAAATCTTTATGCTTTTTATATTTTTCTTCTAATGCTTGGTTTAACTGGTCGTATTCTTTTTTGTCATCTTTATCTTCAATTTTGTTAGATTCTTTTTTGATATTTTGAAAATCTTTCTCTGATTGCGCCATTGCTTTAGACTCTTTATCAAGTTGTTTTTCTCTTTGTGCTGCATTATCTAAGAAAGCTTTAACCTTATCTTGGACTTTGCTAATATCTTTTCCACTTACTTCTTTAGAAATTTTTTCTTTCTCTTTTTCGAGTTTATTCATTTCTTTATTAATGTTTTGAATTGGCGCTTCTGCTTTTTGCATTTTTTCAAGTCCATTATTGTAATTCTCAAAATACTCTTTGTCGTTGTTACAACCTGCTAGCAATATCGTTGCAGCCATTGCTACACCCATTGTTTTTTTGAATTTCATAATTTATGGTCCTCCTTATATTGTCAATGGCTATATTAATGAAATTTCCTTCATAATTCAAATGATGCTTTGTTTTCTGCGTCAATTCATAACTTTACTTTACTAAAGCTTATCATTGTAACAATTTTGAATTGCTGATTCATATCTCACTCATTTGTCATTATACCAAAACACATCGCATACAACTCAATGTTATGCATTAATATGTTAAACTTGGCGTAAACTTTTAAAGGATGTCTATTTAAATTAAAATAATATGGTACCCGTAAAATACGTCTTAAACCATACTTAAAAGTGGCACTTTTTCATTTTTAGAGATGTTAGCATGGTATAGAATAAAATCACAACTTCCTTTTTAATTTTGTCAAATAATTATTGAGTAATTAAGAGTAAACGACTATCACTTTTAAGTCATTTTTTGATATATTAATAAGTAAGGAAGGTGTCAAATATGTTAACAATGAAAGATATTATTAGAGATGGACATCCAACACTTCGCCAAAGATCAAAGGAAGTGGAGTTCCCATTAACTGACGAAGAACGTCAAACTTTATTAGATATGCAAACTTTTTTAAGAAATAGTCAAGATCCAGAAATTGCTGAAAAATATCAATTACGTAGTGGTGTAGGTCTCGCTGCACCTCAAATCAATGTACCTAAACGTATGTTTGCCATTTATTTACCAGATGATGGAAATGGCAATTCATATGATATGGGTATCGTCAATCCTAAAATCGTAAGCCATAGCGTACAAGATGGTTATTTACCTACAGGTGAAGGATGTCTAAGCGTTGACGAAGACGTGCCCGGTTTAGTTCACCGTCATTATCGAATCAAATTAAAAGGTTATGATATCGATGGTAATGAAATCAGTTTGAGACTTAAAGGTTATCCCGCCATTGTCGTGCAGCATGAGCTTGATCATTTAGATGGCGTTTTATTTTATGATCGCATTGATCACGATAATCCACTTAAGCCAAAAGATGGTGCAGTCGAAGTTTAAATATTGTCAAATTGATATTCAGTAAATTTTAATTATAAATAGCAAAGCCCCAAACCTCTGATGAATTTAAGTGAGATTTGGGGTTTCGTTAAATGAGCTATCGCCTGAGACGTAGATAGGTTAAATATGTAGTGATATACATCATTGCCTTATTTAGACTGTTTGTTAACCCTTCCTACATTGAGACTATAAAAACACATCTCTTCTTTGCTTATGTCTAATTCCTTCATCATCCAACGCCTCTTTAAGTAATTCAAAAGTTTCCATGTCTAAAAACTCTGGATCATGATGATGTCTAATAAAGTAGTGGTTATCTTGTGTTGCTTGCTCTTCTTCATATTCAAAAAACATTGTGACTTGTTCATTTCTGACTTCGAACTGAATCTCAATTAATTTTTTGTCCTCTCGATTACGTTCCTCTTTAACTTCTGTTAATAACTGCGCTACACTTTTCATCTTCATCACCTTTTTTCGGGACATTTTAAAGAGATATACTATTTATCTCATTTAGGTACTATTTTAGTTTATCACATTCCGCTTTATTTATTCGATGACTTCATGTAAAATAAAAGCAACTGGGCTGTATTTGAAATACAATACACCTCATCAAGAACGGAAATCAAAATTAGCGATGTACATGCGAGATTAAAGTGAATGAAATGATGAATTGAATGTTATTGAACACATTGTTTAATCATGATTCGGTTCATGTTTTTTATTTTAAAATTCAATTTTTAACCCTGTGGCATGTAAATCGATTTATTATAAAGAGATATCCAATTTAGGAGGAACGAATTAATGTCAATTTTTAAAGTATTTTATCAACATAATCGTGATGAAGTGATTGTACGTGAAAATACACAAACGATTTATGTTGAAGCACAAACAGAAGAACAAGTTCGTCGTTACTTAAAAGAACGCAACTACAATATTGAATTCATAACTAAATTAGAGGGCGCACATTTAGAGTATGAAAAACAATCCGATCATTTTAACGTGGAGAAAGCACAATAATGAAACAACTTCAAAAAAATGAAGTGGGCGTCTATGCGTTAGGCGGCTTAGGTGAAGTCGGTAAAAATACTTATGCCGTTGAATACAGAGACGAAATCGTAATCATTGATGCAGGTATCAAATTCCCTGACGATAGTTTACTTGGTATCGATTATGTTATACCAGATTATACGTATCTTGAGCAGAATCAAGATAAAATCGTGGGATTAGTAATCACACATGGTCACGAAGACCATATCGGTGGTGTGCCCTACCTGCTTAAAAAGATTAACGTACCAATTTATAGCGGACCGCTTGCATTAGGTCTTATTCGTAATAAATTAGAAGAACATCATTTGTTACGTCAAGCTAATTTAAACGAAATCACAGAAGATACAGTGATTGAATCTAAATATTTCAAAATTAGTTTCTACCTTACAACACACAGTATTCCAGAAACTTATGGTGTCGTTGTTGATACACCTGAAGGTAAAGTTGTACACACAGGCGACTTTAAATTTGATTTTACGCCTGTAGGTGCCCCTGCCAATATTGGTAGAATGGCAAAACTGGGTGATGAAGGGGTCCTTTGTTTACTTTCTGACTCCACGAACTCCCTTGTTCCCGACTTCACTTTAAGTGAACGTGAAGTCGGTCAAAATGTTGATAAAATTTTCCGTAATTGTACTGGACGTATCATCTTTGCAACATTTGCATCTAATATTTACCGTGTCCAACAAGCGGTTGAAGCTGCTGTAAAGTACAATCGAAAAATCGTGACATTTGGTCGATCAATGGAAAACAATATTAAGATCGGTACCGAACTCGGTTATGTTAAAGCACCACCTGAAACTTTTGTAGAACCAAGTAAAATTAATAGTATTCCAAAACACGAATTACTTATTTTGTGTACGGGTTCTCAAGGTGAGCCTATGGCCGCTTTATCTCGAATCGCTAATGGTACGCATAAACAAATTAAAATTATTCCTGAAGATACAGTTGTTTTCAGTTCTTCACCAATTCCAGGTAATACAAAAAGTATTAATCGCACGATCAATGCACTTTATCAAGCGGGCGCAGAAGTGATTCATAGTAAAATATCAAATATTCACACTTCTGGACACGGGTCTCAAGGTGATCAACAATTAATGTTACGCCTTATTCGACCTAAGTTCTTCTTACCTATTCATGGTGAATATCGTATGCTAATGGCACATGGTCAAACAGGTATTGATTGTGGTGTCAAAGAAGAAAATGTTTTTATTCATGATATAGGTGATGTGCTTGCGCTTACACGTGATAGTGCACGTAAAGCAGGTCGTATCCCATCAGGCACAGTCCTTGTCGATGGTAGCGGTATTGGTGACATCGGCAATGTTGTTATTAGAGACCGTAAACTCTTGTCTGAAGAAGGACTAGTTATTGTCGTTGTGAGTATTGATTTTAATACGAACAAACTTTTATCAGGCCCTGATATTATTTCACGCGGTTTCGTATATATGCGTGAGTCAGGCCAATTAATCTATGATGCACAGAAAAAAATCAAACAAGATGTGATTAATAAATTGAATAACAATGAAAATATTCAATGGCACCAAGTTAAATCTTCTATTATTGAAACATTGCAACCTTATTTATATGAAAAAACAGCAAGAAAACCAATGATTTTACCAGTCATCATGAAAGTAAATGATAAAACAAAATAATTAAAGTCATAATATAAATATGATAAAACAGAGGGGCATGCGAAAAATCAAATTCGTAAGCTCCTCTGTTATTTAATGCTACAACAATTTTAATGCGCGTTTAAACTCAAAAAGGACGAAGTTGACATTCATGTTCCAACTTCGTCCTTTTATTTTAAGACTAATGTGCCATTTTTTTCTCAAATCGCGTTAAGTCATTATCATGGCCAATAATGATTAAAATATCATCAAATTCTAATGCAATGTCTGGATCTGGTGCTACAATAATCTCTTTTCCACGCTTTATCGCTATAATATTGATACCAAATTTAGCACGCACGTCGAGCTCAATTAATGTTTGGCCCACCATTGTTTCACTTACCTTAATTTCAACAATAGAGTGCTCATCTGACAGTTCTAAGTAGTCTAACACTGTCGCACTTGCAACATTGTGTGCAATACGACGCCCCATATCTCTTTCAGGGTGTACGACTGTATCGGCACCTATTTTATTCAAAATTTTAGCATGATAATCATTTTGTGCCTTTGCTGTTACTTTTTTGACACCTAACTCTTTTAATATAAGTGTTGTCAGTGTACTTGCTTGAATGTTTTCACCGATTGCGACAATGACATGGTCAAAATTACGAATCCCTAAACTTTTCATTACCGCCTCATCCGTCGTATCTGCCACGACAGCATGTGTTGCAATATCACTATATTCATCTACACGGTTTTCGTCTTTATCTATCGCCATAACATCCATGTCTAACGCATTTAATTCTCTAACAATACTGCCACCAAAACGCCCTAGTCCAATGACTACATATTCTTTATCCATTACAGGCCTCCTGAAGTTGATTTTACGCTAAAATATGTGCGGAATGCATACGTGGGAAAAGGAGTGAAACAAAATCTAAAACATCTTTTAGACTTTCATTTCACTCCTATTAAAAATATTTTCAATAGCCCTTTGGTACTCGCGACAATGCCCAAAACAACATTTTCTTCAAAGAGCCACTTTAATGACTTACATGCATCAATCATACTTTATTGTCTCATAGTATACGCACATCAATTAATGATAACCTTATATTACTACAAATTCATGTGTTATGCATGAATGAACTGATTAAAATCAACAATCACATGTTTTTATTTTGAATGCCTTAATAGCCTTTTTTATTACCTCTCACATAGTCTTTATCAAAAACAAATAACTTCAAAATAAAGTAAAGTGAAGGAATTAAAAGCAACAGACCGCATATAAAAGCGATAGTCAATACAAGTGCCATACTATCATTCGTTACCGCATCATCTATATGAATATAAGGGTAAAGAATATACGGCAATTTGCTGAGACCGTAACCGAAAAATGCTGTTCCCATTTGTAGCATTACAAATAAGAATGCAATACCGTGCGCCTTTTTGAAGTATGTGAGCACCCCAGCAATTAAAAATGATACGAAACTGATTATGAATAACCAGCCGTAATCAAAAACCGCTGCATTAAAGTGTGCTTTATTTTGCATTCTTAACGATAAAAATACAAATAACGACATCAAAATCATAGGAGCCCCCCACATGAGAAACCACTTACGTAACAGTGCATAGGCTTTCCAATCTTGAGCACGACGCGCATAGAATGTTAAAAATCCTGATGATATATATAGCACTGAAACGATAGCTAATAAAACAACCGCCCAACCGTATGGACTTAACAACAACTCTGTCCAGTTGAGATCGATACTTCCTGAAGCTGTCTTCTTAAGGAATCCACCTTCTGAAATTGTTAATGCTGTCGATAGTGCTGCAGGGATTAATAATCCTGAAACACCATATATCATTAACCAAGACAACTTACTATCTTGACCGTAGTTTTCAAATGCATAAAACGCGCCTCTTGCAGCTAGTAGAATCAATGCAATGGAACCCGGTATAAGTAAAACCGTGCCATAATAGTAAGCTGTATCTGGAAAGAAACCAACAATGCCGACAAAGAAAAAGACAAAGAATACATTAGTAACTTCCCATACTGGGTTAAGATAGCGTTGTATCAGACGATTAATATAATGAGATTGTCCAAAAAGTTTCGCATGAAGTGAAAAGAAACCAGCACCGAAATCGATAGATGCCACAATGATATAGCCGAATAAAAACAACCACAAAACAGTGATACCAATGATTTCATAACTCATCAAAAATCACCTCTACTTCTTGCGATACGTTCAACATCTTCGTATGCCGCTTTATTTTTAAACATTCTTACTAATACGTATGTTGCAGAGAACAAGAGCACGAAATAGAGTATTGCAAAAAGCATAGTCACAAAAACAAGACCATTTGCATCTGTTGCAGCATCTTGAACTTTTAAGAATCCTCTGACTATCCAAGGTTGTCGACCGAGTTCTGTTAAAAACCAGCCGAATTCAATCGCTAACATGGCTGCAGGCCCTGTCAATAAAGTCGCATACAGAATCACCTTATGATGTGGATTTAATTTTTTCACCCACATCGCAATGACGTATGCGAATGAAACAACGAAACAAAAAATACCAAACGTCACCATAAGATCAAAGAAGTAATGCACAATCAAAGGTGGTAACTCATCTTTTGGAAAATCGTTTAATCCTTTCACTTTCGTATCAAAGTGACTATCGGATAGAAAACTTAAGGCGCCAGGAATATGGATTGCACCTTTTACTTCCTGAGTAGACTCATCTAACACACCAAATAAAACTAAATCCGCATTGGATTCGGTATCAAAGTGCCATTCATATGCAGCAAGTTTTTCTGGTTGTTCATGGTGTAAAAACTTAGCTGATAAATCGCCTGCTAACATGGATAGCATCGTAAAAAGCAAACCTGCGATCATCGTCATTTTGAGTGCTGCTTGATGATATTGGCGATCTTTTTCTACTTTATTTTTAAGTAATTTAAATGCTGCAATACTTGCTAAAATAAAGGCCATTGTCATTACCGCAGTTGTAACAACATGGAATGAACGAACAAAGAAAGAAGCATTAAACATTGCTTCTATTGGATCAACATTGACCATTCTTCCATCTTTAAATACCATTCCTGCTGGTGTATTCATAAAAGAGTTCACTGACGTAATAAATAAAGCTGAAAACATACCACCAATAATAACCGGGATACTAATTAAAAAATGTATCCATTGATTTTTAAAACGATTCCAAGTATATAAATAAATACTTAGAAAAATGGCTTCAAAGAAAAAGGCAAAAGTTTCCATAAATAAAGGTAATGCGATGACATGCCCACCAATTCGCATAAATGTAGGCCATAGTAATGATAACTGTAAACCAATAATTGTACCTGTTACTACACCAACGGCCACAGTAATTGTGTAACCTTTCGACCACCGTTGGGCTAATGCTATATGTTGATCACTTTTCTTTTTAATACCGATAAATTCAGCAATTGCAAAGAAAAGTGGCATACCGACGCCTATTGTTGCAAAAATAATGTGGACTGCAAGTGTCATTCCTGTCAAAAACCGGCTAATATCCACTGCATCCATTTTGAGTCCCTCCTTAGTTTTAAAAGTAAAGTGATTTTTATTATAAGCCCATCTTTCATTGTTTTAATATCTTTTTGTTCATCTAATACGTGACAATTTATTGACAAGACTTAAATTTGTCATTTTTAATCAAACTATAAATTTGCTTTTTGACCATTTTTAACTTATGATGAAGAACATATTGAAAAGAAAGTTGGCTCAATCATGGCTGAAGTAATTATCTATACACAAAATGACTGTCCACCTTGTGCATTTGTTAAAAATTATCTCAACGAAAATCACGTTAATTTTGAAGAGCGCAACATTGCACATGCACAATATCGAAATGAAATGATCGACTGGGACGCATTTTCTACACCCTTTATTTTGATTGATCAGGTCCCTATGTTCCAAGTCGATTTAGATCGATTAAATCAAAAATTGGGGATTCCTACTTCATAATAGTGGGAATCATCTCGTATGTAACATACGCCATATTGTAAAGCGTTATCGTTAATTTGTGTAAAACAAAACAGGAGTCTGCACTTTGAGGTGCAAGCTCCTGTTTTGTTTTACAGTAAAGTGAACTAAGCCTGACTTGTTTTTGATTTGACTAAATCTACAACTTCATCAACAGTAGCACAATTAATTGCGCGGTCTGCTAATTGTGTCATCTCGGTTTGACTTAAATTTTTAATTTGTCGGCGTGCTTTTAAAATGGATGTCGCGCTCATTGAAAATTCATCGAGCCCTAAACCAATTAATAGTGGTATAGCTGTTTCATCTCCAGCCATCTCACCACACATACCTGTCCATTTACCTTCTTTATGAGATGCTTCAATCACTTGCTTAACTAAGCGTAAGATTGATGGGTTATAAGGTTGGTAAAGATATGATACGCGTTCTGACATACGGTCAGCTGCCATCGTATATTGAATTAAGTCATTTGTTCCAATACTAAAGAAGTCAACTTCTTTAGCAAAAACATCAGCTAAAGCTGCTGTAGATGGAATTTCCACCATAATAC
The DNA here is from genome assembly GCF_011174885.1 of Staphylococcus sp. 191. NCBI lineage: Bacteria > Bacillati > Bacillota > Bacilli > Caryophanales > Staphylococcaceae > Staphylococcus > Staphylococcus sp. 191. Next base: position 70,392 of record NZ_PNRJ01000006.1, read on the forward strand.
CTAATTCAATATCATCGCTAACTTCAACGCCCTCTTGTTTTAAGTTTTCTTTTTCTTCAAGAAGAAGCGCTTTTGCATCACGGAATTCTTTTATAGTAGCAACCATTGGGAACATAATGTTCAATTTCCCGTAAGTTGAAGCGCGTAATAACGCTCTTAACTGCGGACGGAAAATTTCAGGTTGATCTAAACATAGACGAATTGCACGATAACCAAGGAATGGATTCATTTCCTTAGGCAAGTTAAGATATGGCAATTCTTTATCTCCACCGATATCTAACGTACGGACAACCACACGTTTACCATTCATTTCTTGTAAAACTTTTTTATAAGCTTCAAATTGCTCATCTTCTGAAGGCATCGTATCGCGACCCATATATAAAAATTCTGTACGATATAAGCCGATACCTTCTGCACCATTATCTTTTACACCTGGCAAATCATTAGGTGTTCCAATGTTTGCGGCAAGTTCGACATGTTGACCATCTTTTGTTTTTGATGGTTCATCACGTAATTGTTTAAGTGCTTCACGATCAGCAAAGAATGATTCACGCTTGTGTTGATACGCTTTTAATTCATCTTCCGTAGGATCAATGATGACATCTCCAGTTAAACCATCAATAATCACCATATCACCTTGTTCTACAGATTCAGTAATTGATTTTGTCCCTACAACAGCTGGAATCTCTAATGAACGACTCATAATCGCTGAGTGTGAAGTACGGCCACCAATATTTGTAACGAATCCTTGAACATATTGTTTATTTAATTGTGCTGTATCTGATGGTGTCAAGTCATGGCCCACAATGACGACGCTTTCATCAATAATACTTGGATTAGGTAATTCAACACCAAGTAGATGTGCTAAAACACGTTTGGACACATCACGTATATCTGCAGCACGTTCTTTCATGTATTCATTATCCATTGATTCAAAAATTGTAATAAAGTTTTGTGACACTTCAGTTAACGCATGTGGTGCGCTTGCTTTGTCATTCTTTATTTTTTCTTCAATAGGATTAATCAATTCTGGATCATCGAGCACTAATAAATGCGCATCAAAAATGGCCGCTTTGTCAGCACCCAATTGTTCTTCCGCATTGTTGCGAATTTTTGTTAACTCTATTTTAGAATTTTTCAACGCAACGTTGAATTTGTGGATTTCTTGTTCAGGCTGATCTGTTGTCTCTTGACTAAAACTCAAATCAGGTTCAACGAGCAAATACGCTTTGGCAATAGCAACACCGTCTGAAGCTGCAATTCCCTTAATTATATTTGACATTATTTTGTTAACCCTTCTTTTGATAAGACTTCAGTAATCGCGCTGATTGCTTCTTTTTCATCACTACCATCAGCATAAATAGTAATTTCTGCGTCTTTTCCAACACCTAAGCTCATAACACCCATGATTGATTTTAAGTTGACTTTTTTAGCGTTGTACTCTAATTGAATATCTGAGTCAAATTTAGAAGCTGTTTGAACAAGCATTGTTGCAGGACGTGCATGAATACCTGTTTCGTCAATAATTACATATGATTGTTGTTCCATCTTACATCTTACTCCTTCAATTTCTAGATTTACTAGCTTAAATTATTACTAACTTTGCTACATAGCTTAACATTACCAAATTCTATATTTAAATTCAATTCGAAAATGCTTTCATCCCTTGTTTTTCACAGGATTGGTTCAAAAAAACGTCACTGAATTTTATAATTTATAACAATGCCTTAACAACGTTTTCACATTTTTGAATGTGATCTTTCCCTACTTTATTCATAAAGTAATAACTAATTGATGCCGATACCGCTTGTCCTACAAGAGGAAACCAACGTATTTGTTTAGCTGCTGCACGTTTTGCGACATCTCTCACAACTACTTTTAAAATACCGCTTGATACTTTCTTTCCTATGAATTGACTGCCTTGAATGCCTGCAGCCATCAAGACACGATTTTTCATATCGTCGCTCATTTTATTCACTTGTTTGTGATCTAAACCATAAATTTTATTGACATCTTCTATAATGTCACGCATTAATTTCATATCGACCCCAAAATCGAATCCAGGTATTGGAACGATGGTTGCACTCGATGAAAGAAAAGCTTTTTTCTTCACAAGGTTTTCAGCACGTTGACGTCTTTCATTTATTTCTGAAGTGGTAACCGGTAATGCATTTTTTCGTTTTATGTTTTCAATATTTAATACTTTATTTCCTAATGTTTCGCTAATTTTATTGGAAATACCCATTTCAACTCCACCTTTCAAAGCGTTATCACCTTCTTATACCCCGTTTCAACTGCAATTATTACTGAAGTGTCACAAAAATCAATTTAAGATATTTCGACGGTTTAAAATGTGGATGTGTCTTGAAATCTTTAGGCAAGCCCATCACCTCATCAATTTGATAAGCAATCCCTTCATGATCTAACGTTTTTTTAACCATATTTTTAAACGCTTTTAATGAATAAGCACTGTGATTTGTACTTAAAATAAGACTACCCTTCGCATTTAATAGTGTTAAAGCCCCTTCAATCAATTGCGGGTAATTTTTAGTAACAGAAAAAGTTTTCTTTTTATTGCGGGCAAAGCTTGGTGGATCAATCACGATTGTATCAAATGTCAGACCATGTCTTTCTGCATATTTATAAAAATCAAATGTATCCATCACAAAAATATTTTGTGATTTCGGATCGATACCATTGAGTCCAAAATTTTCTTCAGTCATGGGGCGCGAACGATTTGCTAAGTCTACACTTGTTGTTTTTGCACCGCCTGTTGCAGAAATTACTGAAAACGCACCTGTATAACTAAATAGATTTAAAACTTTTCTATCTTCTGAATAATAGTCTCTTAATTTTTTTCTTGCTTCTTTTTGATCTAAAAATATACCTGTCATCGGGCCATCATCGAGGTGCACATTGTAAAACGTGAAATTTTCCTCAATCACAATTGGAAATTCTGGTTTTTCCCCTTCAACCCATCCGCCTTTAATAGATTGATGTTTAAATCTTGTTTTTTCAAAAATTGAACGAAACGGAAAGACCTGTTTGATAGCCTCGAGAATAGAATCACGAAATTGATAAATCCCTATCGAATACCATTGAATCAATAAGTGACCATCATAAGAATCAATAGTTAAACCACCTAATCCGTCACCTTCTCCATTGAATAAACGAAAAGCATTGGTTCCTTCAATTTGATAGTAGTATTGTCGTGTTTCTAGAGCTTGTTCAAATAACTGTTCAAAAAAAGCTTGATTAATTTCATCATCTTTTTGATATGATAATATCCAACCTAACCCTTTATGTTGTCGTCCAACGTATCCCACTCCGATAAAAGTATTTTTAGATGTTAATAATTGAAATAAATCTCCTTCTTCTAGTCGATCTTGGCGATAGATATCCTCTTCTTCTATCAAAGGGTATTGGTTAAGATATTTATCTTCTTTTCCTTTATTTAGTACTGCGGTTTTCATATAATCAGCCTTTCCCTTCTTATCATTACCACCATCTTAACACGAAAAATATAGGAGTAACATTGTTATCATAGTAGTCGTGTGGACTTTCCAAGATGAAGATGAAAATGTTTGCTTTGTTTTTGATTTAATATCACTAGGTCATATGATTTCTTTTTTTAAGTATTAATACTTTTTCCTCACACCGAAACACAGGCATATCATACGAAGTTTTATCATAAAAAGAAAGCGCTAAGACAATTTTCTAGCAAAATCATCTCAGCGCTATTGATTTTGGGATTGATGTCCCAGTCTCTTCAAGCTTGTATTCATTTATTGCGATTTTCTTGGTACAGGACCTGGTTGTCTCAATTGTAAGACGAAAGCAATAATCGTCGGAACTAACATTAAAATTAGAATTGGCGTGATGAAAATGGATAATAACAATCCGTGTACGACAATTACGATATACTCTGTAAATAATTTAAAAAATAAAATACTAATCATAAATAATTGTAAATAATAATATTTACCTCTTAACATTCGCGTTACAGACGTTAAAATAAATAAAATGGCAACAATTAAAAGAAGAAATAGACTAATCCACTCGTATACATATTGTGTTTGTGAAAGTTGCCAATCTCCAGATAAAAATAAGGCATTGCGGTTGTTAAATTCTAATAAAATAAAGAACAACAGAATCACACCACAAGCAATTGTTACGTAGCCTTTATTTAACCATTTTGGACGTTTTTTTAGAAACGTAGGGATATCATCTTCTTCCAATCTCGCCCATTTAAACCATTTTTCTACAATCGTTTCACGCTTAGCACGTAAGCGTTCGATATCAATACTTCTACGTGTACGATGCGAAATATCATGAGTAAATTCAACTGTACGATCTTGGAAGTCCTTGAAATGAATTTTAGAGGGGTTCGCAAATTGATACTTCTTACTTCTAGAATATGGATTTTCTTCACCTGTTATTTCTTCTTGCGATACAGGTAGTGAACGACGAAGAAATAAGAAATTCCATATTGCCATTTGTCCAATCAACCATAATAAGACGAAAAATGTATTGATGCTTAAAACATCAATCGGTGCTATTTGACGACTTTCAATTCTTGTATAAAGTGCCAATTGTGTAATGATATAACAAATGCCATAACTAAAAATAATCCATAAATAATGCTCTTTACGATGTAATGGATTCAGCTCATCTTTATAGGCAATATAACCAATATGAATTAAAAATGGAATGATGAAAACAAACGCAATCCATCCATACACTTGTGACATAAAAATGAGTGTTAATACGAAGAATATGATTCCGATGAGTAAAAATAAAATAGATATGTCGTAATCAAATCGTGTCGTATTCGTGAGTGTTCTACCTATGAAAAGCATTAAAATACCAAAAAGTAGAATGACAATGCCACTTGCTAGCGGGATATCACCAATATACTTACTCATCACACGAATAATTTCATTGAAAAAGGCCATAATGAAGTCCCATAAATTATCAATCTTAGAAATATGGTGCTTACCATCCTTTAACTCATGAATGAGTGGAATATTTATAAAAATAATCACACTTAATAAAATTGACAGTGCACCGATAATATAGCTATAAATGACCTCGGTGTATTTGTTAAACAAAGACATCCTCTCACCTCAAAGTTATTATATACGAACTATGAATACCTGTCTGTAAAATTAATCAAATTCAGTCTTTAGAATGAGAATTTTCAATACTTAAGTAGCATCAAAATTTTAACTTGATTTCCCCACAATTGCGTACAGCATGCATCAACGTATATACAATTAAAAACTTAAATAAAATACTTGATTGGTTTAGTATACCAAAAGATAGCCACTACCTTAACCATTTCACTCATGCTTAAAATGACAAACTAACCTTCGTATATCGATCAAATTTTAGCACCGCTTCATCAATACGACTCAAATGATTTGAAACGAAAAGCACTTTTTGATACATAAGTTTAAAATATCAAACCCCTTGCATGTCTCATCTCCCCCTCATCGCAGCCAAAACAGCATTGATATACATCCTTTAAAACCTTGTTTGAAACAATCATGTTTAGAGTTTTTCAATATGGGTTATGTATTATTATAGCTTTAAACGAAAGGGAGGCGTTTTAAATGTCTGAAAAAGATATTAAAAAAGCTGCTGAACAAGCAAAAGATAAAGAGCAAGAATTAAAAGATAAAAAAGAAGATGCTAAAGAAGGCGCTGAAAAAACAAAAGACGATATTCAAAAAACTTTTGAATAATGCGACCTTTTTATTTGAAAGCTGTGCATTTATAGAAGTTTAACAAGGGATAGGACGTTAACATGTTCTAATCCCTTCTTTTATATATAACATCTAATTAGGTATATCATTCAAAGCATAATATTGAAATTGTCGGCCACCTAGCCATTAAAAAGAATGTTGAAGAGTGTTGACTTTTGAATGGGCTAGGTGTACATTGACATTAACAATTAAATACGCACGCACTAGGGGTGTGAAAGCTGAGATGAGGATAAGCCTCGAACCCTTTGAACCTGAACTAGATGATACTAGCGTAGGAAAGTGTTTCATTTATAATGGATACGCCTTGTTTTAGGAGAAAAGCGTATGCTTCAATTAAGATGACTTGTATCCCATATAAATTATCACAGCATACGTCTGTCTCTAGTGTAAGAGATATGCGTATTTTTTTAATTTTGGGAGGTATACAAATGAAGAAAGGCTTAACATTATCAGATATTCTAGTCACTGTATTGGTTTCAGTCATTTTTGCAGTGATTTATAATTTATGGTGGATTGTGAATAATACAGTTCAACCTTTAGGGTTACATTTAGATCAACTTATGTATGGTATGTGGTTTAGTGCCGCTGTTGTCGCATATCTTATCATTCCAAAAATGGGGATTGCGCTTTTAGCTGAATTTGCTGCAGGTGCTGGGGAAACGATTCTCATGGGACGTTTTGATATTCCTACTATTATTTATGCGTTGCTACAAGGTCTTGCTTGTGAGATTGTATTTGCTATTTTCAGATATAAATCTCGTGCATTAATGGTAGCTGTACTTGCGGGGATGGCAGCAGCAATCATTAGTTTACCGATTGACTGGTATTATGGTTACTTAAATGAAGTTGCCACTTGGAATCTTATTTTACTCATTTCATTCCGTGTTATCAGTGGTGCAGTCTTAGCGGGTGTATTCCCTTATATTTTAGTCAAAGCCCTGGATCAGACTGGTGTCACTAAACTATTTCGACCTGCATCAAAAGATGATTACGATACATTGTAAGGTGGCTTTATTGTGCTAAAAATTAAAAATCTACGCTTAAAATATCCGAGCGCACCCTATAAAATTTTTGATGGTATCGATATTGAAATAAAAGATAAAGAAAAAGTACTTTTACTTGGTCCTTCAGGTTCAGGTAAAAGTACTTTACTCAATGTTTTAAGTGGTATCGTACCGAACTTAATTGATTTACCTATGAAATATGATGAATTAGAAATTGCTGAGCATTCAGGCGTTATTTTCCAAGATCCTGATTCACAATTTTGCATGCCACAAGTGAATGAGGAGCTTGCTTTCATTTTAGAAAATCAGCAAGTCCCCCGTCATGAAATGGATGCACAAATTCAATGGGCTTTAAAACAGGTGGGCCTTGATATTAATCCTAAACAATTGATCCATCATCTTAGCGGTGGGATGAAACAGAAGTTAGCCATTGCTGGCACTTTATTACAACGTGCAGATACTTTATTTTTAGATGAGCCCACAGCAATGCTTGATACAGAAGCTACTGAAAATTTATGGACCTTGTTGAAAACGCTATGGCAAGACCAAACGGTATTAATTGTTGAACATAAAGTGGCACATATTTGGGACTATGTTGATCGTGTCATTTTAATGAATCATCAAGGTGAAATCATTCAACAGGGTACGCCAAGCGATATTATGAAAAATTATGAATCTCTACTCACTGAATTTGGCGTATGGCACCCTAAAGCATGGTCGCATGCACCTGAACCGCAAAAAGCATCCTTTTCTGAGGAGACATCATTATTTGAATTGGCGTTTCATCAAGGGGCTGTCCAAAGAAATCGTCAAACTTTATATGAAGTAGAAGACTTGTCCATTCGTTCTGGAGAGTGGATAACTTTAACTGGGAAAAATGGAACAGGCAAAACGACGCTATTAGAATCAATCATGCAGTTGATTCGTTATAAAGGCAAGATGACTTTCAATGGCCAAAAACTCACTAAAATTAAAGATGCTGCGCAACACATGTATCTGGTTTATCAAAATCCGGAGCTACAATTTATTCAAAATAGTGTATACGATGAAATCTATATTAATTACCACCATATGGATTCTAAAAATGCCAAATCTCGTACGTCTGAGATGCTCGCACTTCTTGATTTAGAGCATGTCTCACAGCAACATCCTTTTGAACTCTCAATGGGACAGAAAAGACGTTTAAGCGTGGCAACAGCTTTAAGTACTGAAGCAGATATCATTCTCTTAGATGAGCCTACATTTGGTTTGGATAGTCACAATACATTTAAACTTATTGAATTGTTTCAAAAACGTGTCGCTCAAGGACAAACGATTTTAATGGTAACCCATGACCCACATATTATTCAACGTTATCCATCAAGACGTTTAGAAGTTAGAGACAATCAATTACATGAAGTCGAGGTGGTGAGTGAATGATAGAATCATGGAAAATACGCAATACGTTTATGGATCAAGTAAACATTGTAACGAAGTTATTTTTAGGCATCGCATTATTCTTTTTCATCATTTTTATTCATAATTTTGATTTTATGATTTACCTCGCCACAATTATGTTTATATTTATGTGGCTTGTTAGTGGAACTAAATGGAAAGTTGTTTTAACCTTTGCGCTTATTGCGACATTTTTTGCGCTGACCTCATCTCTTTTTATGATTTTTTATGGACATGGTAAGCACGTCTTATTTTCGTTTGGTTTCGTTAAAATAAGTACTGAAAGTTTAGTCAGAGGTCTTCACCTCTCTTTTCGAACAATGACAATCAGTTATTTTGGCTTGTCTATAGCATTCACTTCGCAAGTCATTATGATTTTTTATAGTTTTATGCAACATCTAAAAGTCAAACCTAAAGTTGCATATGCATTTATGGCTGCGTTTCGTATGATTCCTTTAATGATTGATGCTTTATTCCAATTAAGAAATTCATTAAAGATGCGCTACCAAATGATCGATAATCAAAATTATTCAGGCTTTAAACGATTGAAACATTTACTCATTCCTTTATTAAGTCAAAATATCCGAAAAGCACATCGCCTTTCGGTAGCAATGGAGAAAAAAGGCTTTAAAGATGGGCCCCGCACATATTACTATCATGTGCCGTTCACCTATAGAGATATCATTTTAATCATCGTTACATTAGGTATTGTAATGCTGTCTTTCATATTAGCAGGTACAATGCCATTAACTGGAATTACAGATGCGCGCTAACACGAGTCACGCATCTGTTGCGTTTTCATGATCTCGATGATATGAAAAGGCATCGTACAGATTTCCTTTTAATCCCGTTTATAATTCTATCTGCAAAGGAAATCGGCACGTCACTTTAATCATAAAAAACACTGTGATAAAGTGACGAACCATCGATGATGTAAGGCATATTCCCATACAATGCCTTACCTTTGGCAGAGTAGACGTATATTGACGAAAGTTTGTTATAAAGCTTACGCGCAATATCGTCTGCTTATGCCGCTTTTTTATATGAGTATTTTTTTGCGCTCTGTCGAATCGGATAGTTACGCAAAAAAGAGGTTAAGCCGCATAACATGGCTTAACCTCTTTTTTGGATGAGCTATAATATGAGACGCTATACTCAATCACACATAGATACCCTTTCTTCTAATATAAGAAAATACAACCTCCTCGATTGACGAACGACGTAATTGAGGAGGTTGTATTTCTGTTTCAATTTCTATCATTGAAGTGATGACGTTTCTTCATGTAAAGTTTATGAATTATGACAATGCTTTATTTGCAATATCATTTCGATAAAATAAGGCATCACTTTCTATTTGAGCTACACGTTGATACGCTTGCGCCTGAGCTGATTCAATTGTTGTGCCTTCACCGATTGCTAAAATCACACGGCCACCAGAAGTCACATATTGATTATTTTCATATTTTAATCCACTTACAAAATAATGGTCTAAATCATTTTCAAACCCTGCAACAGCTAAACCTTTATCATAGTCACCTGGGTACCCTTTTGAAGCAAGCATCACGCCGACTACAGCATTTTCTTTCCATTTCATTTCAATAGGTTGCTTTTCATCTAACGCAATGATATGTGCCATAAGGTCACTTTCTAAGCGTGTTAATAAAACTTGTGCTTCGGGATCACCAAAGCGTGCATTAAATTCTATGACTTTAGGACCTTCTTTCGTTAAAATCGCGCCAATATATAATAGACCAAAGAAGTCATAACCTTCTGACTGCATCGCTTTTGCAATAGGCTGAGCAATCTTTTCATTAGCTTCTTTTAAAACTTGGTCACTGATATGTGGAACTGGGCAATAAGCACCCATTCCGCCCGTATTAGGACCTTGATCTTGATCGAAAGCACGTTTATGATCTTGCGCAATCGTATCAAAAGGTACGGCATAGTCACCATTAACAAATGTCATGAGTGAAAACTCTTCACCTTCTAAAAACTGTTCAAAAACCACTTTGCTTTCTTTTTCAGGATATAAAATATCAATTGCTTCTTGCGCTTGCTCACGCGTTTCTGCAATAATTACGCCTTTACCAGCTGCTAAACCATCTTTTTTCAAGACCACTGGCAATTCACATGTTTCAATGTAAGCTAAAGCTTCCTCTTTATCATTAATTTCACGATAATCTGCTGTTGGGATATCATATTTTTCCATAAGACGCTTAGCAAAAGATTTTGATCCTTCGATTTGTGCAGCATCTTGATTAGGGCCAAATACTTTGATTTTTTCCGCTCTTAATAAGTCAGCTAATCCCCCAGTTAAAGGTTGCTCTGGTCCAATGATTACCCACTCTACTTGATGATCTTTTGCAAATTCAACAATACGATCGTGTTCCGTTTCAGCAATTTCTGAATGCACTTCGGCTACATGATTCATTGCAACATTTCCTGGAATTGCAAAAACTTTCGAAACGAGCTGAGATTGAATTAATTTGTGTGCAAGTGCGTGTTCACGACCGCCACCACCAACGACCAATACATGCATAGTATGCGTTCCTCCTTCATTAATGTTTGAAATGGCGCATGCCTGTAGTTACCATAGCGATACCATATTGATTCGCCATATCGATTGAATCTTGATCTTTAATAGAACCCCCTGGTTGTATAATGGCTTTAATACCTGCTTTTGCAGCAGTTTCAACTGTATCACTCATAGGGAAGAAACCATCTGACGCTAATACGACTTGATCGTTCATTTCGATTGCACGCTCAATAGCAATTTTAGCAGAACCGACACGGTTCATTTGTCCCGCGCCAATACCTACTGTTTGTTTGTCATTAGCTAATACAATCGCATTACTTTTCACTGACTTAACAACTTGCCAACCTAACAATAATGCGTTCCATTGCTCTTCTGTTGGTTTCGCTTCTGTCACAACGGTCATGTTTTCTCTTTTAACATCGAAGTGATCTTTATCTTGAACAAGATAGCCACCTGAAACAGAGACAAATTCAACTTCATCTTTTTCTTCAGACATTTCAATTTCAAGTAATCGAATGTTTTTCTTTTGTTGCAATACGTCTAGCGCCTCTTTTTCAAATTTTGGCGCAATCACAACTTCTAAGAAAATAGAATGTAAATCTTCAGCAAGCGCTTTTGTAACTGGACGGTTTAATGCAACGATACCACCAAAAATAGATTGACTGTCTGCTTCATATGCATGTTGATACGCTTGATGAATGTCTGAAGCAATACCTACACCACATGGATTCATATGCTTAACTGCAACTGCAGTCGGTAAATCGAATTTTTTAACAAGTGTTAATGCCGCATCAGCATCTTTAATATTGTTATAGCTCAATTGCTTACCATGCAGTTGTTTTGCACCTGCAATGGTATTCGGAGCTGATGATGTACGAACAAATGACGCAGACTGTTGCGGATTTTCACCATAACGTAAAGTTTCTTTATTGTCACTGAAAAATTCAACAATCGCTTGGTCATATTCAAATGTATGATTAAAAACTTTAATCATTAATGACTTTCTATAAGCTTCATCTAAAGTCCCATTTTGAATACGCTCAATCACTGTGTCATAATCAGTTGGATCCACAATCGTTGTAACATGTTTAAAGTTTTTCGCAGCAGCTCTTAACATTGTCGGCCCACCGATATCGATGTTTTCTATTGCGTCCATTTCTGTCACATCTGGATTTTTAACTGTCTCTTTAAATGGATATAAATTAACAACCACCATATCAATTAAATCAATATTTTGTTTTTTTAATTGTTCTAAATGCTCCGGTTTATCTCTATCAGCGAGAATACCGCCATGAACAGCTGGGTGAAGTGTTTTAACACGTCCATCCATTATTTCCTCAAACTGTGTTAATTCAGACACTGATGCCACTTTCACTCCTGCTTCATCAATTGCACGATATGTGCCACCTGTTGAATATAATGCATAACCTGCATCGACTAATGATTTGGCAAATTTAACAATACCTGTTTTATCAGAAACACTCAAAATTGCTTTTTTCATGGTTTAATTTAACTCCTTATTGAATAATCTTCTTTATAACGGCTGGATATAATTCATATTCTAATGCTTTAATACGTTGTTCTAATGTAGATATCGTATCATCCTTATAAATCGGGCATGTACGTTGTTCAATAATTTGTCCAGTGTCCATGCCTGCATCAACATAATGTACGGTTGAACCTGTTTTGTCATCACCACTATTTAATGCTTGTCCGACTGCGTTTTTACCTTTATATTTCGGTAATAATGAAGGATGAATATTAATCATACGACCTTCATATGCTGATAATAACGTTTCACCAATGAGTCGCATATAACCCGCTAAAACAATCCATTCTGCTTGTTCAGCTTTCAAATGCTTAAGCACATCCGCTTCATACGCTGCTTTATTTTCATACGTTTTAGGTACAAAAGCATGAACGGGTATTTCATGTTGTTGCGCCAGTGCGATACACGCGGCTTCTGGTTGATCTGTATATAGCGCTGTCACTTCTATATTTTGCAATTCACCTTCACGAATGCGTGTCATAATATTATCGAAATTCGTTCCTGAGCCTGAAGCAAAAATCGCAATTTTAATCACAATGCCGCCTCCGTTAAGCGAATGGCTTCATCTTCTTCAGTAATTGTACCTATTGTGTAAGATTGAACATCCGCTGCTTTTAAAATTTGATGCACTTTTGTTTCATCTTCAGGTCGAACAATAAGTGTAAAACCGATGCCCATATTAAAGATGTGATACATTTCATCACTATCAACTTGTGCTTCTTGTTGTAACCATTCAAATATTTTAGGTGTTGGGAAAGATTCTGTATTAACAACTGCTGTTTTACCTTGTGGAAGTGCTCTAGGAATATTTTCATAGAAGCCACCCCCTGTAATATGTGTCATCGCTTTAATTTGTACTTGTGATTTCACCTCAAGTACAGGTTTAACATATAGTGCAGTCGGTGTTAAAAATACATCTAAGTAGCTTTTCCCTGCTTCAAATTCATCTTCGACATTAATGCCAGATTGTGCAATTAAGCGACGTACTAAACTATAACCGTTAGAGTGAATACCATTGGATGCAAGCCCAATGATGACATCTCCTTTTTCAACTTTTGAACCATCGATATAATCTTCCTTTTCAACAGCACCTACGGCAAAACCAGCAACATCATATTCACCTTCGTGATACATTTCACCCATCTCAGCCGTTTCGCCACCGATTAATGCTGTATTTGTAGCAACACAACCATCACTAATTCCTTTGACAATTTGCTCGATGACTTCAGGTACGACCTTATTTGTAGCAATGTAATCTAAGAAGTATAATGGCTCTGCACCAGTCGTTAAAATGTCATTGACACACATGGCTACTGCATCAATACCGATGCTGTCATGTTGATTATAGTCAATCGCAAGTTTTAATTTTGTACCGACTCCATCTGTACCTGATACGAGCACAGGCGCTTTCATATTCAGTTGTGATAAATCAAAAGTTGCACCAAAGCCACCTAATCCGCCGAGTACTTCTTTACGCATTGTTCTTTCAACATGACTGGACATACGTTTGACCGCTTCATAACCTGCTTCAATGTCCACCCCAGCTTTTTTATACGATTCAGCCATTTATTACACTCCTCTTCTTTTCATTTCTTTCGCTTCTGGTAATTGATGATCTACAATTTCAATTGGATATTCACCTGTAAAGCAAGCGTTACATTCACCTTTAGAACCGTGCGCTCTGAACACTTCATGCATCCCATCTACAGATAGATACGTTAATGTATCTGCACCAATCATTTTTCGGATTTCTTCGACGCTATGTTGTGCTGCCATCAGTTCAGCATGTGTAGAAACGTCTATCCCGTAATAACATGGGTCTTGTAATGGGGGGGAAGAAATACCCATATGCACTTCTTTAGCTCCCGCTGATTTTAATGCTTTCACGATGTATTTACTTGTCGTTCCACGCACAATGGAGTCATCTATCACCACGACACGTTTCCCTTCAATCACATCACGAATCGGAGAATGTTTCATTCGGACTTGACGCTCTCTGACGGTTTGATCAGGTGTAATAAAAGTACGGCCAATGTATCGATTTTTTAATAATCCTTGTTCATTCGGAATTCCTGTGTATTCAGAAAAACCTTTTGCAGCTTGAAGAGAAGAATCAGGCACACCAATAACGATGTCTGCATCTACTCCCATTTCTTCAGCTAACTTTCGCCCTAAAGCTTTTCTGACATTGTAAATAGAATGATTTCGAAATTCTGAATCAGGACGTGCAAAATATACATATTCCATAGAACACATCTTATGATCTACATCAGGCGTATACATATCGTAGTCCACATCATCTTCATTTGAAAATGTGATTAATTCTCCAGGTTCAATATCACGAATATACTCCGCGCCAATTGCAGTAAAAGCACATGTTTCACTTGCTACACAATATGCCCCATCCACTTTACCAAGCATTAAAGGACGTACCCCACGATTATCTCGTGTTACTGTCAATTGCTGTTCATTTAAAATGACACAACTAAAGGCACCTTTCACTTGATTCAACGCAGCTTTTTGATTTGTCTTAATATTTTTCGATTTACCTTTAATAAGTAAGTGTGCTAAAACTTCTGAATCACTTGTTGTTTGGAATATGCCACCTTCAGACTCAATCGCTTTACGAATTTGACCCGCATTTGTCAAATTTCCATTATGCGCTAAGCCTAAGTCCCCTTTTGAATGTTTAAACAAAAAAGGTTGGACATTTGAAATTTCACTTGCGCCTGTTGTCGCATAACGTACATGACCGATAGCGTGCGCATAACCTTGAAGAGAGTTAAGTTGTTGTTCTGAAATCGCTTCGGGAAGTAATCCCATACCACGCGCCCCAAAAAGTTGCTCACCATTTGAACATACAATTCCAGCACCTTCTTGACCACGGTGTTGTAAACTGTGTAAAGCCATGTATGTTAAATGTGCCGCATGTGGATGATTCCAAATTCCAAAAACACCGCATTCTTCATTTAGTCCACGGATGTCATACATGCCTCAATAGCCCCTTCCCAGTTTCTTTTAAGTTCTGATGTACGACGTTCGATTACACTTTCTTTACCTTCTACTTTAAAGTCGTCAGTGTCAGTGAAAGAACCAATTGGCGTGGCATCTTCAATATCAATGCTTTGTCCTTTTTTAACAGCGACAATATAACGGCCTTGCGTCTCACTAAATAACTGTGCATTTGTTAAATCAAATTTTGCATCAATACCTAAGCTGTAATGTGCACTCATTTTGGCTAATGTAAGTAATAAACCGCCTTTACCGACTGTTTGTGTATGTGAAACTTTTCCACTGCGAATCTCCGAACGGATTGCTTCGCCTCTTTGAACCTCTTTAGATAAATCGATATGCGCTTCTTCATGATTAACACTGCCATGTAAAAGTTTCTCAATTTGGCTTCCTCCAAAGCTATCTGTCGTTTCACCTACAACATAAAGTGTATCGCCAACAGATGGTTGATATGATTTTAAATAATCGATATCTTCTATTAATCCCACCATACCTACAACAGGTGTTGGGAAAATTGAGGACGTACGCGTTTCGTTATAAAGTGATACGTTACCAGATACAACAGGTGTCGCTAATGCTTCACATGCTTCAGCCATTCCTCTTGTAGAATCAATAAGCTGTTGATAAATATGTTTTTTCTCAGGAGAACCATAATTTAAACAGTCTGTCATCGCAAGCGGTTTTGCCCCAACTGCAATTAAGTTACGGTATGCTTCTGCAACGACCATTTTTCCACCTTCATACGCATTATTAAATACGTAACGCGCTTCACCATCGATTGTTGATGCAACAGCTTTATTTGTACCTTCCACACGTACAACAGAAGCTTGTAATCCAGGCTTCACAATGGTATTCGCACCTACTTGTTGGTCGTATTGATCATACAAGTAATGTTTTGATGCAAGTGTAGGATGCGTCAGTAATTGATCGAATACATTTTCAACATCTATATTGTCGTAATTGTTTGCCGGCGCTTCATGTTGAAGTTTTTCTCCCTCTAATACATAAACTGGCGCCTCGTCAGCAAGCGGTTCAACAGGGATATCTGCATAAACTTCACCTTCATATGTGAGGACAAAGCGATTGGTATCTGTTACTTCACCGATGACTGCACTATCTAACTCGTGATAATCAAATAAATCTAAGAACTTTTGTTCAGTCCCTTTCTCAACAACGAGTAACATACGCTCTTGTGTTTCTGAAAGCATCATTTCATATGGTGAAATTCCTTTTTCTCGTACAGGGACTTTATCCAGTTCTAAATGAATACCGCTACCCCCTTTTGCAGCCATTTCAGAAGATGAAGATGTCAGACCTGCAGCACCCATATCTTGAATTCCTACTAGCTCTTCAAATGTGATTGCTTCTAAAGTCGCTTCCATTAACTTCTTACCGACAAATGGGTCACCGATTTGAACAGAAGGACGTTTACTTTCACTTTCTTCTGTTAACTCTTCTGATGCAAAAGTAGCACCATGAATCCCATCACGACCTGTTTTTAAGCCCACATAAATGACAGAGTTGCCTACACCTTTCGCAGTTCCTTTTTGAATCATGTCATGATCAATGACACCGACACACATCGCATTGACAAGTGGATTACCGTCATAGCGTTCGTCAAATTCAATCTCACCTGCAGTTGTAGGGATTCCAATACAGTTACCATAGCCACCTATGCCTGCAACTACACCACTTAATAATCGGCGGTTCGTTTTTTCAGTCAATTCACCAAAGCGTAAACTATTCAATAAATTAATTGGACGTGCACCGATAGATACGATATCACGAATAATGCCACCAACCCCTGTTGCTGCGCCTTGATACGGTTCAATTGCTGATGGGTGGTTGTGTGATTCAACTTTGAAGACGACCGCTTGATTATCACCGATATCCACAACACCAGCGCCCTCACCAGGTCCCATTAATACATGTTCACCTGTAGTTGGGAATTGTTTTAAAAATGGTTTAGAGTGTTTGTAAGAACAGTGTTCACTCCACATTACTGAAAAAATACCTGTTTCAGTAAAATTAGGTGTACGTCCTAAAATTTCAGTTACTTTTTCGAACTCTGTATCACTTAACCCCATATCACGATACAATTTTTCTGATTTAACTTCTTCTGCAGACGGCTCTAAAAATTTAGGCATTTTGTTCCCTCCAACTATTTACCATAGATTCAAATAATTTCACACCACTATCAGTACCAAGAATCGCTTCTAATGCACGCTCTGGGTGAGGCATCATGCCACAAACATTTCCTGCTTTATTCACAATTCCTGCAATATCATCATGTGAACCATTTGGATTGTCCACATATTTCAAAATAATTTGGTTATTTTCTACTAAGTCTTGATAAATTTCTTCCGTACAATAATAATGACCTTCACCGTGTGCAACTGGGTAAACCACTTCTTCACCCTCGGCATAGTTATTTGTATACGGTGTTTGATTATTTACAATTCTCAAACGTTCGTTGCGACTTACAAATAAGTGTGAGTCATTATGCAACAATGCACCAGGAAGCAGTCCAATTTCTGTTAAAATTTGAAAACCGTTACAAACACCAAGGACTGGTTTCCCTTCTTCTGCAAGTCTTTTAACTTCTTTAATAACGGGCGTAACACTCGCTACAGCACCTGAGCGCAAATAGTCACCAAATGAAAAACCACCAGGAATCAAAACACCATCGTAGCCATTCAATGACGTTTCACGATAATCCACGTAATCAGCTTCTACACCTGATTTAATCGCTGCATTATACATATCACGGTCACAGTTAGACCCCGGGAATCTTAGGACAGCAAACTTCATTTTATGCATTCTCCTTTTCATCCAATACTTTGTAGCTATATTCTTCTATCACTGTATTCGCAAATAACTTTTCGCTTAATGTTGTAATAACATTATGAACTGCTTCATCCGTTGCTTCATCAATTGTCATATAAAGTACTTTTCCTACACGAATATCATTAACTTGTGGATATCCTAAATCGTGTACTGCGCGGTTTAACGCTTGTCCTTGCGTATCTAAAACTTGGGGTTGTAAAGTGATGTGTAATTCGATTGTTTTCATGATTAAAGTGCCTCCAATTTATTTAAGAAAGTTTGATAAGTATCGATTAAAGAACCTGTATCTTCTCTATATACATCTTTGTCAAAATTTTCGTGTGTCGTTTTATCCCAAATACGACATGTATCAGGGGAAATTTCATCTGCGAGCACAAGATTCCCTGATGAGTCGCGCCCAAATTCAATCTTAAAATCGACGAGATCAAGTCCCATTTCATCCATTAATTTCACAAGTGCTTGATTTACTTTGAGTGCTTCCCTTTTAAGTGCAGCAATCGTTTCGTCATCTGCAATATGAAGGAGTTTAACATGATCATCTGTAATCAATGGGTCGTTAAGGTCATCATTTTTATAGAAAAACTCAACGAAAGGATAATCAAAACGATGACCTTTTTCAAAACCAAGACGTTTTGTAATAGAACCTGCAGCAATGTTTCTGACTACAACTTCTAGCGGGATGATTTTAACCGCTTTTACCAATTGCTCCGTTTCAGATAATTGGCGAATGAAGTGACTTTCAACGCCCTCTTTTTTAATATATTCAAAAATCTTACTTGTAATTTGGTTGTTTAAACGCCCTTTCCCAACCATTGCATCTTTTTTAGCACCATTTCCTGCTGTCACTTCATCTTTATATTCGATACGTAATTCATTAGGTTGCTCCGTTTCGAATACACGTTTGGCTTTACCTTCATATAGTAGACTCATTTGATTTCGTCTCTCCCTTCAAATTGTTTCAACATTGCTTTTTCAGTTTTTTCAATGTTGTCTGTCAAAACGGTCATATGCCCCATCTTACGTTCAGGTTTTCGCACTGTTTTACCATAAATGTGCACATGCCACTCTGGATGCTGGCTGAATTGATCTTCTAATAAGTCTAAATCTTTTCCTAGTAAGTTCATCATTACTGCAGGTTTCAATAACTCGATTTGAGATGGCAATTGTTGCCCTGTCACAGCTAAGATATGTGTATCAAATTGAGAAAAATCACATGCTTCAATCGAATAATGTCCTGAATTGTGAGGACGTGGCGCAATCTCATTGACGTATAGTTCATTTTGTTGATCAATAAAAAATTCAACTGTAAATGTACCTACGAAATGTACTGCTTCTGTAATTTTCGAAACTTCTTGACGTGCCTCTTCCTCTTTGCTTGAACGCGCAGGTACAATTGTTTTAAACAATACTTGATGACGATGTTCATTTTCTTGAAGCGGAAAATAAACTTTTTGCCCATGTTTCCCTATCGTTACAGTTAATGAAACTTCGAGTGCTAAATCCAAAAATTGTTCTGCGACACATTCTTGATTTTCAATTAAAGCGAATGCTTCCTCGAGTTGCGCTTCTGATTGTACAAGGATTTGACCTTTACCGTCATAACCACCAAAACGTGTTTTAAGCATAAAAGGATATCCTAATGTTCGTATTGCTACATTTAAATCTTGTGCTGATGTGACTTGAACAAAAGGAACGACCTTTGCGCCTGCATTTTGTAAAGTTTGTTTTTCTGTTAAACGATCTTGAAGAAGTTGAATGGCTTGATAACCTTGAGGAACGTTGTAATTTTCTACAAGTTTTTGAAGTTGTTTGCCCGCAATATTTTCAAACTCGTAAGTGATAACGTCTGATTTTTCTCCTAATTGTGTTAATGCTGACATATCATCATAGGCAGCATGTATAAATTCATGTGCAACATATCGGCAAGGACAATTTTTATCTGGATCCAACACGACCACACGATACCCCATTTTTTGTGCAGATTGTGCCATCATCTTTCCAAGTTGTCCGCCACCAATAATGCCAACTGTTTGCCCAAAATGTAACTTATCGAAGGTCATTTTGCATCACCTCTACTTTTTCTACAAGCGATGCTTCGTAAGCGTTTAAACGCGCTTGAACTTGTTCGTCTGTCATACCAATCATTCGTGCAGCCAAAATCCCTGCATTTTTCGCACCTGTTTTGCCAATTGCCGTTGTAGCTACAGGTATTCCTCCAGGCATCTGAACGATAGAAAGTAATGAATCTAAGCCTTTTAAACTTTTTGATTCGATAGGCACGCCAATGACGGGCAATGTCGTCATGGAAGCGACCATACCCGGTAAATGTGCAGCACCGCCTGCACCTGCAATAATGACTGAATATCCATTTTGTCTTGCTTGACTTGCAAATTCGACCATCATATGTGGTGTGCGATGTGCTGAAACGACTTTTTTATCATATGAAATTTCAAAATCATCTAACATGACACATGCTTCTTTCATTATTTCCCAGTCAGAAGAACTCCCCATTATGACTGCTACCTTCACTATGAACACCCTTTCAAAGATTTGAAATATTAATCTTAATAGTTGTATATTACAGGTATAGCATAACAAGCTCACATGCTTTTTTCAACGTAAAAATCGAACTTTAATACTTTTTTAAAATCTATATTTCGTATTTTGTTCGATTATTGGTATAATTACATTGAAATCATTCGTTATTGTTCGAATTATTATGAGGAGGCTATTTTTATGAGTGCAAAAATTTTAGATGGGAAACAAATCGCGAAAGATTATAGACAAGGTTTGCAAGATGAAGTAGAAAAATTAAAGGCGCAAGGGTATACGCCTAAGCTTTCTGTTATTTTAGTTGGAAATGACGGCGCAAGCCAAAGCTATGTCCGTTCAAAAAAGAAGGCAGCTGAAAAAATCGGCATGATTTCTGAAGTCATTCATTTAAATGAAGATACTTCTGAAGCGGATGTGTTGAAAGAGTTAGAACGTTTAAATCAAGACGACAGCGTAAGTGGGATTTTAGTGCAAGTTCCGCTACCGAAACAAGTGGATGAACAAAAAGTATTAGATGCCATTGACCCAGCCAAAGATGTTGATGGTTTCCACCCTATCAACATTGGTCGTTTATATTTAGATGAAGCAAAATTAATCCCATGTACACCACTTGGCGTGATGGAATTATTGAAACATGCGGACATTGATTTAGAAGGTAAAAACGCAGTAGTTATCGGCCGTAGTCATATTGTGGGTCAACCTGTGGCAAAATTATTAATCCAACAAAATGCAACTGTCACTGTTTTACATTCACGTAGTCAAAATATTAGTGAACATTTAAAACAAGCTGATGTCATTGTGAGCGCAGTTGGACGTCCTGGTATGGTGACACGTGATGACGTTAAAGCTGGTGCTGTAGTGATTGATGTCGGAAATACACCAGATGAAAACGGCAAGCTTAAAGGCGATGTAGAGTATGACGAAGTAAAAGAAATTGCAGGTGCAATCACACCTGTTCCTGGTGGTGTAGGGCCTATGACAATCACAATGGTTTTAAATAATACTTTAATTGCTGAAAAAATGCGTCGTGGTTTAGAATAAACTATCATAATTGATGAATTCTAAAGATTTGTCTGTTAGCGGTATATTTTTTCTTATTTAATAAGCTTGGACAAATCAAGTATTGATATATATATAAAGAGGTTGGGCACGTTGCTCAACCTCTTTTTCTTGTATGCTAAAATACATATTATATTTTGTTATAATAATCCAATTCATTTTATAGTTGATTAAATACCAGTTATTTACTATAGAAATATAGTCTATTAAAAGTGTCAATCATTCAAATATCAAATTAATTTATTACAATTTACTAGAACTGTATACATCAAAGCAAATTGTAGTTAGAATATTTTCAAGGGCATTAATATAATTATTTTAACTAAAGGGGCATTTCCTAATATGATTTATACAATTACTTCTACTCTACCAAAAGAACATGGTGGTCGTACTAAGTCATTGTTACAAAGAATAGATCTACTCAAACAGCAATTAAACATCAATAATGTAATTTTGACGACAAACTATAATATTGAATATCCAGAAATCCAAAAAACGTTTATTGAAAATAGCATACTTGATCCGTCTATTACGCACGAAAACATCTATGATTGGTTATCTGGTTATCGTCTGTATGCCGTTAGACGGAGCCGTTTTAAATCAAAGCCAATCATAAATGAGACAGCTAGAGAAATCGAAGGACTGACTTCTAAAGTACCTAAGAAAGATAACGATATTGTGCGATACTATAATCAAGAACGCTATGTCCTTTACAGAAAATACTATGCACAATCAAACATCTTAGAATTAGAAGATTTTATGGATGATATCTCAAAGCGCCGTATTGAAAGACGTAAGTATAATCAGTACGGCTATATTCATCAAAAAATTGTCTATCATCCTAAGACTTTCGGTAAGCAAGTTGAAACATTTTATGATGGTTTAGGCTACCCATATTGCGTCAAATACTATACTTCAGATGAAAAACCTAAGCTAAGTCTCATCAAACTTGTTGATCAAGAAGGTCGACCTTATCGCTTTTTTGATAATGAAAAAGCATTATTTCGTTATTATTTTGAAAGTAAGTTCCAAGACGGTGACATTGTTTTCAATGATGCGCGTTTATTGGACAGACCTTTATTATTCAATAAAAAGAAGACTAAAAACATCCTCGTTTTCCATAATACGCATTTACAAAATGATGATACAAGCGTACTCAAATCTTATCAATTTGCATTAGAAAATAGTAACGCTGTATTCAAATATTTAATCCTTACAAATCACCAAAAAGAAGACATTCAAGCAAAATATGGCATTTCAAATGATAAATTCATAGTCATCCCTCACTCTATTGATCACACAGTTTCTAACAGCGTTGAACATGCACGTAAAGACTTTGTTTTTATCGGAAGATTTGGCGTACAGAAACAATTGCCCCATCTCATTCGTGCCTACAAATTATTTAAAGATAAGGGATACGAAGATAAACTCCATCTTTACGGTAAAGATGAAGATGGTCAGCTAAAAATGATTGAAGCTTTGATTAAAGAATTAAATTTAGAAAAAAGTGTCGAAATTAATGGCTTTACTTCAAATCCATTAGACGTATTTTCACGTTCTAAAGCTTCTTTACTGACAAGCCTGCATGAGGGATTTGGTCTTACAATTATGGAAAGTATCAAAACAGGATGTCCTGTCGTTTCATATGATGTGAAATATGGACCTAGAGAAATTATTGATCATGGGGCAAACGGTTATTTGGTCACACCACAAAATATAGAAGAATTTGCTTCTAGAATGGAAGATATTGTTAACCAACCATTACAAAATGTGCAGTTGACAAGTAGATTATACCAATCAACAGCCATTGAAAATTATAAAACCCTTTTTAATTCTCTTGGCTATACTTATAAAAAAAATATACATCAATCGCGTTAACTCACGATTAATTTATGCTCTTTCTAAAAAAGCGATGAAGAAGCAAGCCACTAAGCCCTTCTTCATCGCTTTTTATTATTTATTTTTTATACATTAACACTTAAACGTGGTACAAATGTTTCAAAGTGAACTTGATTTTGATCTACGCCTAAATCATCTAATGTTTTAATAATCGATTGTAAAAATGGTGTTCCCCCACATACATAAACTTCTGTTTCATCTGAAAGATATGTTTTAAGTTCATCTGCTTCTAAATAACCTTCTTTATCTTTAATATGAATATGAAGGTGTGCATGGGGCGATTTTGCTGTTAGCGCTTCTAATGTGTCTTTAAAAGCAACGTCATTTTCTGTCGCAGCGACATGAATCATTTGTGCTGTACCTTGTGATTCAATCACTTGTCGATACATGGAGACTAAAGGCGTCACACCTACGCCTGAACCGATAAACAATTGAGGCTTTTCAGAATGATGTACTTTAAATCCTCCCACCGGGGCAGATAATAAAATCGTATCTCCTTCTTTAAATTCTTCATGTAATACAGTCGAAACTTCACCCTCATGTGTATTACTCACTTCATGTCTTACCCCAAATGTCATGAAGTCTTTACCACCATCTACAATGGAATAGTGACGTTTTGCTCTATAAGGTAATCTTTCACTTTCAACATCTACTGTGATGTATTGTCCTGGTACAAACTGGCTTAAATCTTGTGTCTCTGAAGTCACTGTAAATGCTTTAATATTATGTGTTACTTGTTCAATATGCGTAATTTTAAAAGGTTTGAAGCCATCCCAAGCCATGTTTTCATAGATTTCTTTTTCTACTCCGATGAAAGCATCTGCAATCACGCCATAAGCTTTTGCCCAAGTTTGAATAACTGGATCATCTTCTTCTAATCCAACTATTTCTTGAATAGCAGCTAATAAATTTTCTCCTACAATCGGATAATGCTCAGGAAAAACTTGTAACGCACAATGTTTATAAGCGATTTCTTTAACAATAGGTAAAATCGGTGTGAAGTCCTCAATGTTCATCGCTGCTGCTAAGACAGATTGTGCAAGCGCTGTCGATTGAAATCCTTTCTTTTGGTTCGTTTGATTAAACATATTGCGCAATTCAGGGTGTTGGTTAAACATTCTATTATAGAAATTTGATGTGATTTCTGTTCCTCTCTCTTTTAAAATCGGTACAGTTTGCAAAATAATTCCTTTTTCTTCTTGTGTTAACATAAATCCTCACTCCTGTTTAATATTTGCATTGATTCCTTACTCAAACATTTGACTTATGTCAAAAGTAAATCAATCTTACACTTTGATACAGCCATTCTAGAAAAATATAACATATTCTCATTGATGATAATTAGGTCCATAGATGGATAGCAAAATTCTCTGAAAAATGTATAATACTTAATGTGAATACCATAACAGTTCAATGAACGGAGGGCTAAAATCTTATGAACAAACTACTTCAATCATTAACAGCTATCGGTGTATCAGCGACACTTGTCACACCACATCTTAATGCAGAGGCTACAACAAACACGATTCCCTCTTTTAAAGGTATAAAAGACTCGGTCATTCAAGTGGGCGAAAAATACAACCCTCTTGAAGGTGTGACCGCTTTTGATAAAGAAGACGGCGACTTAACTGATAAAATTAAAGTAAATGGTCATATCGATACATCTAAACAAGGTACATACGAACTTCAATACCAAGTTGCCGATTCAAACGGTGCCATTGAAACTTCTTCGAGAGTAATCAAAGTTGTAGATGCACCCTTAAAATAATATTTGTATCCATAGTTCCGAACAACGAAAAGTGATCATCAATACTTTTTCCTGATGTGAAATTTATTATGCACTAAAAATAATATTGATGCGCTATGCTATTCCCATAAAGAAGAGAGAGATAAAATAGACACTTAAAAACTGTATTTATAAATCTTTCTCTTTTTTTCATATCAACTACTTCGTATTTTAAACTTTTTTTCACAAATTTTAATTAGCACTTTCCCTACATCTATTCTTCAAATCCCCCTTTTTTAATTCCATAAAAAATAGCTCGAAAAGTTTGTGAAAAAATAAACATTACCTTTTTCTTAATTAAATCTTAATTAAATAAGTAGAAATAGAGACTTTTCACAAAATGTACACATAATTTTAATAATGCCCTGAAGCCCTATCATGCCTTGAATATCAAGGCTTTCATGTTTTTTCATTTATTGTTTTTTCAAAATGGCACTTGTAAATATCATATATTATTTTAAAATTAGTATAAGCCCTACAATTGTAGTATTAGGAGGTCAAAAAAAGTGTCAAAATTTAAGTCTTTGCTTCTAGCTTTCGGAACATTGTTTTTGCTTGCGGGCTGTTCTGATGTAGAAGTTCTAAACGCAAAAGGGCCAATGGCCAGCGACCAAAGGTTTTTGATTATTTATTCAATCATCTTTATGGTTGCCATTGTAGCTGTGGTACTTATCCTATTCGCGATATTTACGTTTAAGTATCGTTACAAAAACACAAGCGAATCAGGAAAAATGCACCACAACGTTATTCTTGAGACAGTATGGTTCATCATCCCTGTGATCATTTTAATTGCATTAATGATTCCAACTGTTAGAGCCTTATATGAATATGAGGAGCCACCTAAAGCTGAAGATGACCCAATCGTCATTTACGCAGTGAGTGGTGGATACAAATGGTTCTTTGCTTATCCGGATGAAAAAATTGAAACGGTTAACCACATTAAAATTCCTACTAACCGACCAATTACTTTCAAACTTCAAGCAATGGACACAATGACAAGTTTCTGGGTTCCTCAATTAGGTGGTCAAAAATATGCTATGACTGCCATGACAATGGAGTGGACTTACCAAGCTCACGAAGAAGGTACATATCGTGGACGTAACTCAAACTTTAACGGTGAAGGCTTCTCTCGTCACACATTTAACGTAGAAGCTGTGAGTCAAAGTGAATATGACAAATGGGTAAAAGAAGCGCAATCTGAGAAAAAAATTGATCAAGATACGTTTGATAAACAACTTTTACCTATCACTAAAAACAAAGAGCTTACTTTTAGTGGCACACATATGGCATTTGTGGATCCTGCTGCTGATCCAGAATACATTTTCTATGCTTATAAACGATTCAACTACGTACCAAAAGATCCAAACTTCTATGATGATACTAAAGGCGTACTAAGTGAACCGAATAAGCCAGCACGTAAACCACAAATTACAAATGCGAACTACGAACGACATGGTATGAAAGCTGCCATTCTGAAAAACGACGAGCCATATAGTCGTGCATTCATGAAAAATGAAAAGCATACTATGGACGAAATGGAATCAATGCATGAAGGTGCCAAAAATGCTGAGGCACATAAAGATCATAAAAGTGGAGGTGGACATTAATGTTGAACTTTCCGTGGAATGAGCTTTTAGTAAACGGTAACTGGATGATTACATTGGCTCAAATTGCAGCGCCGTTTCTTGTTATTGGTGTTGTTGCTGCCATTACTTACTTTAAGCTCTGGGGATATTTATATAAGGAATGGTTCATGTCAGTCGACCACAAAAAGATTGGTTTAATGTACTTAATCTGTGCTGTTTTAATGTTTGTACGTGGTGGTATTGATGCAATCCTATTACGTATTCAATTAACAGTACCAGATAACCCATTCTTAGAATCAAACCATTATAACGAAATTTTTACAACGCACGGTGTAATCATGATCATCTTCATGGCAATGCCACTTGTTATCGGTTTAATGAACATCATTATTCCATTACAAATTGGTGCACGTGACGTTGCATTCCCATTACTTAACAACATTAGTTTTTGGTTGTTTGTAGCAGGTATGCTTTTATTCAACCTTTCATTTATCGTCGGTGGTTCACCTGCAGCAGGTTGGACAAACTACGCACCACTTGCGGGTGAATTTAGTCCTGGACCAGGTGTAAACTACTACTTAATCGCGATTCAAATTTCAGGTATTGGTACTTTAGCAACAGGTATTAACTTCTTCGTTACTATTATTAAGCTAAAAACACCAAGTATGACATTTATGCAAATGCCAATGTTTGTTGTAACAACATTTATTACTATGTTAATTATTATCTTGGCATTCCCTGCATTAACAATCGCACTTGCGTTAATGACTGCTGATAGAATCTTTGACACTGCATTCTTTACAGTAGCCAATGGCGGTATGCCAATGCTATGGGCAAACTTCTTCTGGGTATGGGGGCACCCTGAGGTATACATCCTTGTCCTTCCGGCATTTGGTATTTATTCAGAAATTATTCCAACATTTGCACGTAAACGTTTATTCGGACACCAAAGTATGGTGTGGGCAACAGCTGGTATCGCATTCTTGAGTTTCTTAGTTTGGGTTCACCATTTCTACACAATGGGTAATGGTGCTTTAGTTAACTCATTCTTCTCAATTACAACAATGTTAATCGCTGTTCCTACAGGTGTGAAAATCTTTAACTGGTTATTCACATTGTATAAAGGCCGAATTACTTTTGAATCACCTATGCTATTCTCATTAGCATTTATCCCTAACTTTACAATTGGTGGGGTTACAGGTGTCATGCTTGCGATGGCATCCGCTGACTTCCAATACCACAACACATATTTCTTAGTGGCCCACTTCCACTACACAATTGTTGCTGGTGTTGTATTCGCATGTTTCGCAGCTATGATTTTCTGGTATCCAAAAGCAATGGGATACAAATTATTTGAGAAACCTAATAAATGGTTCTTCTGGATCTTTATGATTGGTTTCAACGTTACATTCTTACCACAATTCATTTTAGGTCTTGATGGTATGCCACGTCGTCTTTACACTTATATGCCTGAAGATCACTGGTTCTTATTGAACTTTATTTCTTCAATTGGTGCAGCGTTGATGTCTATCGGCTTCTTAATTTTCGTTGGTAACATCATCTACAGTCACATTAAAGCACCACGTGAAGCAACTGGCGATAACTGGGATGGTTTAGGACGTGGTTTAGAGTGGTCAACTGCTTCAGCAATTCCACCTAAATACAACTTTGCCATCACACCAGAGTGGGACGATCTTGATACATTTGTTGAAATGAAACGACAAGGTAGACACTATCTTGACAATCATAATTATAGTGACATTCACATGCCAAATAATACACACATTGGTTTCTGGATGGGTGTCTTGTTCTTCATCGGTGGTTTCTTCTTAGTATTCGAAACATTATTACCTGCGATTTTATCACTTGCTGGTATTTTCGGATTAATGATTTGGAGAAGTTTCCAAGAAGATCACGGTTATATTATTCCTGCAAGTGAAGTCGCTGAAACTGAAGCGCGCTTAAGAAAGGCACGTCAAAAAGAAAGGGAGGCTCTAAATCATGAGTAATAAGGTTGTCGATACTATTGATGCTCGTACACATGAAGGCGAAATAAATAAACTCGGTTTTTGGATCTTCCTTACAGCTGAATTTGCACTTTTTGGTACGCTTTTCGCAACACTATTAACCCTCCAACATGGTGGTAGTTATGGTGGCATGCTTACAACTGATTTGTTTGAATTACCACTTGTATTAATCATGACTTTCTTACTTTTAGCAAGTTCTTATACTTGCGGTATCGCGATTTATTACATGCGTAAAGAAAATAAGAATTTATTATTACTTTGGATGATTATTACAGTGTTACTAGGGATCGGATTTGTTGGATTCGAGATTTTCGAGTTCTCGCACTACGTTCATGAAGGTGCAACACCACAAACTGCTTCCTACTGGTCTAGTTTCTTTATTCTATTAGGAACGCACGGTGCCCACGTAACTTTAGGTATTTTCTGGATTATCTGCTTATTAATCCAAGTTGCAATGCGCGGGCTTAATAAATACAACGCACCAAAATTATTTATAGTAAGTTTATACTGGCACTTCTTAGATGTTGTTTGGATCTTCATCTTTACTGCCGTATATATGATAGGGATGGTGTATAGCGGATGAATACAATTGTTAAACATACGATAGGCTTTATTGCCTCAATCATTTTAACGTTACTTGCAGTTTTCGTGACTCTTTACACATCACTGTCTTTTAACGCCAAAGTTACTATTATTTTTGGTTTTGCATTTATCCAAGCGTTCTTACAACTCTTAATGTTCATGCACTTAACTGAAGGTAAAAATGGTCGTATTCAACTTGCAAAAGTACTCTTTGCGATTATCATTACTTTAGTTATTGTTATCGGAACATATTGGGTTATGCAAGGTGGTCACGGTCACCACATCTAAGCAATGCATAACGAAAGCACTAACACGCATGCGTGTTAGTGCTTTTTTACAATATTATTTTAAAGGAGCGACAATAGAGATGCCTATCCCTATTATTATTGATACAGACCCTGGTATCGATGATGCTGCGGCCATCAGCTTTGCACTTCATCATCCAGAAATCGATGTCAAATTGATTAACACGGTCCATGGTAATGTATCTATAGATAAAACAACACGAAATGCGTTAACACTCGTAGAATACTTCAATAAAGATGTCCCAGTCAGTCGTGGTCAAGCTGTCCCTTTAATTCAGCTTCCAATTTATGCAGAACATGTACACGGAGAAACGGGTATGGATGGCTTTGAATTTCCTCCTCTCACACGTACGGTAAAATCTGACAATGGGGTTGAAGTAATGAGATCCATCATTGTTGAAAGTCATTCCCCTATTACCTTAGTTCCAATTGGTCCTTTAACTAACATCGCATTATTGCTGAAGCATCATCCAGACATCAAACATCAAATCAAAGAAATTGTGTTAATGGGCGGCAGTGCTTCACGAGGAAATGTGACTGTAGCAGCTGAGTTTAATATTTATGCTGATCCAGAAGCTGCTCAAATTGTCTTTGATAGTGGTGTCCCTATCACCGTGATTGGTTTAGATGTTGTGCGCACAACGAATCTTCCTTTAGAAAAGTTGCCACAGATTCAAAATACGAATCAAACAGGCGCGATGCTTGTTGAGCTTTTCCGCCATTATAGAGGTGAAAACTTCCAACAAGGCTTGAATGTATATGATGCCTACACCATCATGTATTTAATCAATCCAGATTTATTTACACTACGTCCAGCTCATGTCGATGTTGAACTCAAAGGTGAACACACACGAGGTATGACCATTATGGATTTCCAACATTCTCAGCCGAATGCACAAATTGTGATGCAGATCCAATATGAAGATTTTCTAGACTGTTTCTTTTCATTATTATCCTATTGCCCTTAATATAACTTAGACGAAACGCCGAAATTCAGACGAGTGTGAATCCATAGCAAGCAATAACAATGATATAAAGAAAGCGCTAAGATGACTTTTTCAATCAAAGTCATCTTAGCGCTTATTTAGTCTAAAGATAAACAATATGGCTAGAATTGTACAAGCTTTCTAAGTGTAAATAAATCCTATTAGCCACTGTTCTTTTGTTTAAATTATAGTGAATCGTCTACACTGAATTGGACATATTCTATGAGAATAGATATTGTTAATTTAAGTAGGCTTAGATGCATTCCTAATCTAACCTCAATCATTTATTTTAATTGTCGTGATCTTGTTTAAGCACATCACCAGACTTCGCATCCAATGTGATTTCTTGTTCACCTTGCTTGCTTGATAATTCGATTTCATAAACAAATTGACCATCATCTTGGCTCAATTGCCATTGTTTTAAATCACCATCATATTTTTTCTGTGCTTTTTTAACAGCTTCTTTAAATGAAATCGCATCTTGATATTGGATTGCTTTTTCATTATCCATCTCGTGCTCTGTTTCTTGTTCTTTGTGTATGACTTTATTATCTTTATCTGATACTTTAATTTCTGCTTCTTTATTTCCTTTGAATAAGCCGATTTCATAAATCCATTCGCCATGGTCGTTTTTATATTCTATTTTTTTAACGTCCCCATCAAATGATTTTTGTGCAGTTTTAATAGCATCTTCTGGTTGAGTTTTCACTTTATTAACATTTTGAGTTGTCATATTTTGAGACGATGCGTTAGATTGATTGTCTGATTTTTGTTCAGTTTTCTGTGCATGTTCTTGATGATCATCGTGGTCGTCTTGATCATCATGACCACAAGCTGCTAGGACAACCCCTGTTGATAATAATAACGATAGTACTTTGAACCTCATTGTATAACCTCCAAATTTTTAACATAATATTTACTTAAACTTCACATTCCCTTTATACAGACTTTTATGCAGAAATGCTACAATTTATTGTTTCACATATCAAAAATCCGTCGTGAGGTGTAGTTGTCTATCGTAATTGCAATCGATTTTTTATAGCGCCTATAAAGCGTTGTGCTTTCTCTAAGTGGTTGTAAACATCTAATAACTTCGATTTTTCATTTTGCCAATTGTAAATGGCTTTGGCCTTTTTCGTATTCTCCTTACATTGCGCATAAAAAGACGGATCATCAATCATTTGATTAACAGCTTCTGCGATATGCTGAACGTTATGAGGGTCAATTGCAACGCCAATCTCATTTTCTACAATAACACGTTTAACTTCAGGAAAATCACACCCAATAACGGGGACATGCGCCATAATATATTCAAATAATTTATTTGAACTGGCTGAATAATGATTAAAACAAACATTTTGTAAAACTTGAAAACCAACGAAAGCTTCACGTGTAATACTTGGCAGTTCTTGAAATGGGACTTTATCTAAAAAATAAATCCGATCTCGTGCAGAGGATTGTTGCGCTTGTGTTTTCAACGTCCCTGTCAATTTACCGCCTCCGACAAAAACCAATACGCCCTCTTTAATTAAAGGCATCGCTTCAATTAATTTTTCAAGACCTCGACCTTGTTGAAGCCCCCCTTGGTAGAGTAATATTTTTTCATCTGGCTTTAAATTAAGCTTTTGATGTAAATTAATTTTAGGTTTTGTTTCAATATCATAAAGTTCTGAATAATTATAAAGTGTTTTCGGATAAAATCCGTAAATGTCTTCATTATATTTTGCTCTTGTATGATTTTCTACCATCATTTCATCAACAAATTGTAATAAAAATCTTTCAATACGCTTAATTAAATCAGGACGATACCCTGTACGATCTGATTGAACTTCGTGACTATCATAGATAAGGGGTTTAGGTTTGAGGCGCAACTTCGCACACACAATCCCTTGGGGTAATGTGTTCAAATCATTTGCATGATAAACATCTGGATTGAGGCGATAACCTTTAACAATCATTCTTAAAATAATCGCACTATTAATCACCCACTTGCGTAGCCAACGAGATTTCATTGCACCCATACTGATTAATAATAACGCTAAATAGCTGCTTAATAACATGTAATTCACATAAA
The DNA here is from genome assembly GCF_011174885.1 of Staphylococcus sp. 191. Classification (NCBI taxonomy): domain Bacteria; kingdom Bacillati; phylum Bacillota; class Bacilli; order Caryophanales; family Staphylococcaceae; genus Staphylococcus; species Staphylococcus sp. 191. The sequence goes on from NZ_PNRJ01000006.1 coordinate 103,399, forward strand.
ACAAGCCGACTGCCACAACTGTACATACACCACCGACAGCAATTAAAAAGCGTTTGCCATGATCTGAATAAGCTTGCAATAGTGTGGGATAACGTTTTACGCGATGAACGCTAAAACGATCTGAAATCTTTTCATAAGGATGGATATTGGGATTTTTCGGATCATTAATCGCAATCAAATCAACCTGATAACCTGCATCTGCTAATGCGGTACATTCACGATGCACACGCGCATCATTTGTAAAGTGATTCCAAACGAACATACCTACTTTTTTCATCTGTAACGCCCTTTCTTATATCTTTTAAAATGTAATACAGTCTAAAATATTAAAAACCACCCATTTGCCATATAATTGCGATTAAAAATAAAATGAAACTACCACCTAAAGGTAAAAAGGTATGCCAATGTACAGGGGATAATTCTGACGCTTCAATTGAATCACTTCTCTGTTGTTGTAAGCCTAGCATTTTCTTTTTATAAGCAAGTTGTCCTTTTTTATCTCGTGCTTTAAAACCACGAATTAACGTATTATATCGCTTAACAACATGATTGACTTCGCCATATTCAATCATTTCTCCATAGTGAATCCAGATGGCTTTATCACATAAATTTTTAATTTGAGCTGCTGAATGAGATACAAAAAATATCGTTTTTCCTTGTTGTTGCAATTCTTTCATTTTAGCGATACATTTATTCGCAAACGTTTCATCTCCAACTGATAACGCTTCATCCACAATAAGAACATCTGGATTTGTATGAATTGCAATTGAAAAACCTAATCTTGCTTTCATCCCACTCGAATAACTTTTAATTGGCTGATAAATAAATTCATCGAGCTCAGAAAATTTTACGACATCATCGAATATTTGATTAATTTCTTTAGTAGACATGCCATGCATTAAACATTTATAACGTATATTCTCTTCACCTGTAAAATCATTTTTCAAGCCTGCTGAAATCGCAATGAGTGAAGCATTACCATTAATTGTTACTTTCCCTCTCGAAGGTTTTAATACTTCTGCGAGAATGTTTGATAAAGTAGATTTCCCTGAGCCATTTAATCCAATGAGTCCGACTGACGTCCCTTTTTCGACTTCAAATGAAATATCATAAAGCGCATAGTAGGGTTTAGGTTTGTAAAAATAACCAAATGAAAATAAAGAAATCATTTTACTGATTTTACTATTATTTAAGTCATATATTTTTGAGACATTTTCTACCTTTACTTTATAAGTCATGTTATCACCTGATTTAGATGTGAATTATTTCGTGCGTTTGCTTTAATTTCGCGAAAGCAATTCACGTAATCTTCAAAGTCTCCCATTCGTGTTTTAATAATCGATTGATCTTGATCCATTACACTTCCTTCTTCTGTAAATGCCCAAACCATATTACCGCTGCCTTTATAATCGCTAAGCTTCGAAGGAATATAAGGATTCAACTGTTTAATACCAATCGTATGTGCGTCAAAAATAAGTAAGCCATCGAATAACAAAGTAATATTTAAAAATTCAAAATAACCTACAAGCGGGTGTAAAATAATATATTCTTTAAAATCACTGTTTTTGTACATATTCAAGACATTACCTCTAATATTTGTAAAACAATGTATTCTAAAGTTTGTTTCCCCTTTAGATTCTAAATATTTGCATACCAATTCAATCTCGTTAAAACCTCTCGTAGCATAAAAATTACCAAAATAACCTAAGTTAATGTATTCAGTATCCACTTCATAAGTGGTCATCACTTTATAATAATCGTCTTTTCGAGGGATAGGATGTCTCGATATGACTGCGCGGTTTCTAATACTATCTTTAATATTGTCATCAAATCGCCCAATCATGTACTCCATTTGATTTTCATTCGTAAAAATTAATTCATCTGCATGAGATAAAGCAAGTAACTCACAAACATTAAAGACATTATCGTCAACTAATGGCACAAGTTCAGGTCTTAAGGATTTCTTAATTCGAGTTATATACTGTTCATCTTCAATGGGTGCATATCTTAAGTCACTTGTTACAGTCGTGTGCAATGGATCAGAAAATTCAGCTCGCCAAAAAATGTGCGGATGGTTAACTTTAATTTCATATCCTAAAAAATGAGATTGTGGAAACATGGCTCGAGAATAGAGGTGCTCGTAAGATTTTGGATTTTCCTCTAGCACTTTTAATCCTTCTTCGATAAATCCACTAATACTTCCCCAACTAGAAAAGGCTTGTTTAACATCAAGTAAGTAATGCGTGTCTACTAAATGTTCAGCTAGCGTATTCAACATAAAATCTTTGTCTCTAATACGTGACATGTTATTTGATATAATATCTACAATTTCTTCCTGATCTCGAATACGCTTCGCCATGACATTCCCACTCGTATCAATAAATGGTGGAAAACAATATGCCACCACTAATGTCTTGGCATGCCCTTTATTCAACAAATGATAATTAAAAGGTTGGATATGTTCCCTGATATAAATCATTAGTCGCGCATTGACTTCTGACGATTGCGTTTCCATAAAAGCTTTAAGTTTAACGATTAAATTATTCGCTTCAAAATGATAGGTAACATCAGTGAGGAGACTCTCTGAATAAATAGCTTGAATCGTTTTTAATGCTTGGTAAGCTTCTGCTACCGTTTCGATGTTCGTCTTTCGTTTTTGTGTTAAATTCGATACTCCTATTTTGCATTGTGACACACCTCTATACTCGCTACATCTTTCATTAATGTATGACTTTATAAAGCTATCAAGCGGATATTCTAAATAGATATTTTGTATCGCATGTGTCGGATAAAGCCATTCTGAACCGATTAAATAAATCATATCGCGTGATAATGTATGATTAGCAATAGGCAATGTACTGACCTTTTCCTCATGAAACAGCGTGATAAGAGCATGGCTGTATTCAACCTGTTTTATTGCAAATTCAAATGAAGCGTTAAGGTCATTTTCGAATAAATGACAAAAGATTTGTGATTGCTTTGGAATTGCCATCTCTTTAAACTTTAAAAGCTCTTCTTTTGATTTAAATATTAAAATCAATTGGTCATAGTGATTTTGAAGTTGTAGGAAGGTTTCCTGATCTAAGTGATTGTTTAAAAATAAGATATAGGAAATCCCCTTTTTTAACCTTTTGTTATTTTGAACATCACCACTATTAATCAATGATTTGACAAAAGAATGAGGCTTTCTTGCAATAGGTTTTTGCATTGCTTCTAATTGTTCCGGTGAATATTGTTCTGACGATGCATTCATTTTACAACCTCCCTCCAAAACCATTTCATACCTTTTTTAACATTTTTCTTGTTCACTTTTTTCTGATAAAAATTTGCCTTTTCTAGAAGGTCAATCAACCTTTCATGGTTTAAATAGATTTTTTTATATTTCCAAGCACTTCGTTTAAAGCGGTGTAATTCTCTAAATGCATACTGCATCCTTTTATGTTGCTTTATATATTCTGAGTACAAGTCTTGATAGTCATGCTCTAGCTGCGTTAAAGCATTTTTAAGTTGATGTTCATTCACTGTATTTCTGCCTATTTGTTGTTGGATCGCTAGCTTTAATTGTCCAATTAATTGCTGGTTATGTGTAGCGACTAGCGCCTGTGTCCCCTCATTTTCTATAAAATCTATAGATAGAATATGATGCTTGAAGTTGTAAATGTTAAGCATATACATTTCAGGCATCTGAGATAAGAGGCTAATGATTGTCGTTTCATTTGTCTCAAGGACGTGAAATATGCATTTAAATTTCAATACATGCGGTATATCAGCTAATAACGCTTTAAAATTTGCGATTGTGCGCGCATCTATTACTTCATAAAAATGGCAATGAATTTCCGTCACTTTTTCTAAAGCTGTGTTAAATTGCGTTTCATTTCTATGTGTCCAATCATTGTTCTTAAAATGAATTTCGAGTTTATGCGTATTTGTATTAAAATCCCAAGAAAAAATACACTTATTTTTAGACATCGCTATCCTCTTTTCTTAATAGACTCTCATTTCCTTTGATTTTGATACTTTTTGATGATCGTTTTGTTGTACAAAGGCTTTGATTCTATATTTACCAGGTTCTAATTCGAGTTGAAAATGGTTTTGAACTTGATACATGATTTTATCAATCGCTACTGATTCACCCTTTTTATAAATGTAGAGTGCATATTTCATTTTTTCTCCCGAACTACATATTGTTACATCAATTTCGCCTTCTTTTTCCTGATGCGTTACGATATCATCGATTTTCAAAGTTGCTGGATTATGATCGAGTAAGTATGCTGTTTCGAGCATGATGTCTTCTAATTGTGATTCTAGATATTCATATGCGGCTTGATAATTAATATTCCCCATTTGTAATCACCTCAAGTTCTTTTTGAAGTACAACATCTGAACCTGTTATACTTTGTATCATTTCGGATGCGTTTCTACTCATTTCTAAAAATACTTTTGGATGTTGAATTAAAAAATCAATATAAGCGACCATTTCATCAACATCATTTCGTGGTGCTAAAAACCCTGATACTGCTTGCTGAATAAAATTGGGGATGCCACCAATCTCATTCGAAATGGGAACTAATCCTGAACTCATTGCTTCATTAATTGATACACCTTGAGAATCATGGCGACTAGGTCCTAAATAAATGCCATTTTCTCGATGGATACTTGAGATCTCATTTTGCGGAATAAACATCTGATTCAAATTAACATTCTTCTTATTTTGAAGAGGTTTTGTAATTTCTTCAAACAGGGGTCCATCACCATAAATTGAAAACTGGAGCTTCTTAAAATATTTCTTCTTAGCTAATTGTTGTATCACTTTCACTGTTAAATCATTGGCATAGTTTTTAGCAGTAAAGGGCCGAATCGTTACAATATGAAAGCGATCCTCTTTTGTTTTTTCGTGATAAGGAAATAAATCTGCATCAATCATATTCGGTATGATTTCAAAGTTTTCAGGCTCAACACCTACAAATGGATCTACATACAATGTCTTAAACCTTTCAGAGACATAAATAAACTGTACATGCATATCTTGCCGTGTCATTAATTTTTTCAAAAAAGCTTTTTGAACTGGATAATAATGTTCTTTTTTCTGCAGTTGTGCTTTTAGTGATCCTGGTGAGGATAAGTAATTATAATAACGTGTATACCATGCCTCAGCTTCAAAGCCGTGTAACCAGACAACAACATTCGGCTTTACTTTTAAGCGTTCTACTGCGTTAAACATTTTATAATTAATAAAATGGAATAGCAGCTTTTCGTAACGGTAATATAATAGGTGATTGTATAATTGTGCCTCATCCATATACATGATTTTTACACCATCAAAGTATTCATCTCTTTTGATTTTAGTCGTAAAAATAACAACCGTTACATCGAGTCCTCGTGCTAAGTAACCTTTGACTCTTCGATGAATGAAAGCATTCGCATATATTTTATCTTTGTTTGGATATGCATTGGTTATCAGTAAATACCCCATTCTTTCACCTCGTTCTTCATCATTTCAATTTCATCTACTAATTCCGCATCATACGGACGATCAAAATGTTGATATAAATCAATGATGGCTAAAAATGCTTTCAACACATTCGGATCTTTCTCTGTCGCTCTATTTATCCTTGAAATATACCAATGCTTAACATAGTAATTAAAACGATGATTCATATATGTTGATAAATAGCCATGCTGTTTAAGAAATTTCACCTTTTCCCGCTCAACTAAATAATATTTTCTAAAAAATTGTTCAGAAATTTGATTCGTCATCGAATTGGCAATCCCTGCGTAGTAGACATGCACTGTAGCATCAACCACTTTGAGCACTTGCGCATGATGAATCACTGTTAAAAAGAACAATGAATCTTGTCCTAAAGCACCCGGCACCATTTTAATTTGATGTTTTTTTAATAAAGACTTCCTAACAATGAGCGCTTGAATACTAGCTGTCTTAAGCTTCATATCATGTAAAAATTGGTGTGTCTGTCGCGTCATATCCGCATGCACGACATGAACAAATTGTTGATAATAGTCATGTTTTTTCGTTTCAGTTTGGTCTACTTTTAACATGTTGCCAATGACAACATCGATCTCATCATTTTGTGTCATTTCCTCAAACAAACGGTCAATTCCTTCTCCAATCCATTCATTATCAGGATCTAGAAAAGTAATCAGGTCACTCTTCGCATAATCAATCCCTATGTTTCTTGGCGTCGAAGCGCTCCCTGAAGCTTCACTTAAATGAATCACTTCAATATTTTTGTACCATTGACTATACATTTCCATTAAGTTTCGTGTGTAACAATCCGTTGACCCATCATCAACAAGAATAACTTCTAATTTTGGAAATAAAGGATGACTTATGATTGAACGCAAACATTTATGCTCTAAATGCGTGCCATTGTTATGAACAGGCACGATCACACTGAGTTCAGGTTTCACAGATAGTTCTGCTTCAATTTGATTCTTGCTGTCTACAAATGTCATGTCTAATGCAAAGCCTTGTTGATTATTGTCATGCTGTTGATTAAAAACTGTTAAATAGCGGTTCTCATAACCACTCACCCATCGATATCCTTCCGTTTTTTTGGTAATAAATTGGACATCGGTATACATAAAAGCGGCTGCAAAGTCACTCAAGTATTCGGGATCATAGTTGAAATCGGATGAGAAAAACGTATAGTAATCTGTACGAATGTCGTCCGTAAAGGATACACATGTTTTCAATTCATAAGTTTGAGCTTCAAACATTTCCATTGCTTTCGTATCCGCTTCCTCGATAACTACCGTAATCTCAGGAAGATTTGAACTTTGGCTAGACAATCCGATGAATTGACTGACGTCGTCCAACCACTTCAACTGATGCGCTGTTGAAAGCATAACCTTTTGAATACCGATGGATTGTGCTCTTTTGATTAAAACGGGATCTAATCGATTAATTTTCTTCACATCTTTTGGCTCAAAAACCATCTGTATCTGTGGATAATGGGCATTCACAAAAGCGTTATAATTCGATAGCAAGAACACGCCCATGCCTTGTAACTCGAAAATTCGGTTCGCGCACATACTCTGGGAATATTTAATTGTATTCACATTAATAGCAAATGGATAGGCACGATGCATTTTCATCGTATTCATATGGCTTAACGGTGCAGCAATATAGGGTAAGAATGCTGCTGGAAACTGATACTTCTTTTTATTTGTCCATAGATTTCGATCATAAATAGTCAAATCCCAGTCATTTTGAATGACGCCTTCCAAAATCGTTTGTATATCCGCCGCACGTTCTTCATATTTATCTAGCCAAGATCCTGCAAAAACAATTTTTTTATCCGCAACATCTCGGCTGGACGCTATCGGATGATGGATTCGAGGATTGATTGGAAACTGCATCTGTTTCACCTTTGCAATGCGTAATTTTTCCTTATAAACTGACACAAACTCTTGTTCCGTCGTTATCACATATTCAAACCATTGTGCATGGGATTGAAAGATCTCAAAATTAATAGGATCCTCCTTATTAAAAAATACGATAGGAATCTCTCTATCTTGAAAATTTTTAACAAGCCTTTTCAGTTCTTTATATTTTTCACTATAAACGTTCGTATTTCCTTCCCAATAACCATCTATGCCTTTCCAAGTTGATGCAACAATGACTAAATCATAGTGTTCATCCTTATGTTTTTCATTAATGTAAATTAAATTACAAGCCCCTTTTAAAGCATCATATAAAAATGTATCTGCGACAATGCCTACATTTAAAGGCAACCTCTCTTGATTTAATAAGGTCTGTTCTGGCATGTTCACTAAGTCAAAAGATGAATTTTGATCCCCTTTCCCTACTTGATGATAGGTACGAATATAGTCAACGTAAGGTTTTAAAGCATGGGATCGATAGATTTCGTATAACCCTTTACTCTCATCTTCTTCTATAACGTCCGCAATATTTTGGAGTGCTGTGAGTTCTTCTTTTTTGAAGTCAATCTTTTCTCTCGTCATTTGGAACGGTTTAGGATTGCCAAATAATAAATATTTTATCGCTCTAAAATTCATTTGAGCCTCTCCCACCATTTAATCTGAATTTTTCCCAATTTTGAATTGCGTAACTTCAAGTATCTGTCTTTTAATGTGTTATTTTGTTCCATCAATTGCGTTATGGATTGTCGTTTTTCAATCGTATCTCCGAGCAATTTTTTTACAACATTAAGTTGTTGCTTTCTTTGAATGCACATGAGGATTTTTAAATGATTTGCGATTAAGTACCCCACATCATTGACTTGATAATCGAACGGTTCATTTTGATTCCCAAGATAAACTTGCTTCCATTTTTGATCAAAATAAGCAAGATGAATCTCATTTAAGTGTAAATCAACGTGTAAAAATAACATTAACTGTACATCATTTTTATTCACATAAAGCTCAAGCTCGCCCTGTTTCAAAGCAAGCTTAGTTGACTGTTTATATTCATATAACACTTGATATAACTTTGAGGTTGGATCATTTAATTCAAATGGCATTGTCATCGCTTCGTCTTGATAGATTGGAACTTTCTTAGACTTTAATCTTACATAAGCGCCTTCATACGATGTTCCAGAGATGAATTGTTTAAAGTTCGCTTCCATTTAACCCCTCCTCAACCTTTGTGTTAACTGTTCGATGTTGTTTTCCCATATAAAATCCGCGTCTCTTAAACTTTGCGTATTATCGATGGTTTGTTTCAATAGTTGTGGATTATTTTTCAGTTCTAAAATATAGTTAACGATTTCTTTCGATGAGGCATTTTCTTTTGAAAAGCCTACGCCGCTTTGTTGTATTAAATCACACACCGTTTCTCCTAAATTACTGACAACCGGTGTACCTGAACATATGCTATCAACAATTTTGCCAGGCATCACATTCATAAATACAGGTGTATTTTTTAAAATAGATAGTGAAACATGATGGGTTGAAATCATTGCTAAACATTCCTCTCTTTTTAACGGAGGAATAAGATGAACATAATGCATACGCTCCTGTTTGACAGCGCTTCTAAATCGGTCTGCTTTTACACCATAAACAATGGCTGTAAAATGGACTTTTTTTGCGTTAAGCTGTCGCGCAATCGAGATTAATTGTTCCACATCTTGTGCATAACCAATATTACCTGTATAGATGACTGAAAATGCCTCTAATTTATTGGTAGGTTGAACTTCACTTTTAGTAATGGCATTTGGCATATAAATAAAATGCTTGTTGTTACCAATCATATTTTTAATATAGGTCTCAAAAAAAGGATTGTTAATCACCACATCATCCGCTTGTTTATACATTTCTTTTTCTAGAAACTTTAGAATGGGCTTTGAATATTTGAGTTTAAATTTCCCAATATCTAAAAAGCTGTCAGGCCATAAATCTCTAATTTCTAGAAAATATTTCGCTGTCTTATTCTTTTTGAAAAACAGAGTGGCCCAAGCCATAAATATATTAGGACTACTAACAAATATATTTTCAAAACCTTCTAATCTTTTAAGATAATATTTTAATTTAACTGTCAACTCAAGATAGTAAAGCAAGCGATAAACTAAATTCGGATGTTGTTTATCAAATCTCATCTGGATGCGATGGATTTGTGTGCCTTCAAGTTGATTTAAAGCATTATTATCGAAATAACGCTTATTTTTAAAGATCTCTCTATTGGGATAGGATGGATCTGTTGTCACAATCATCGGATTAAATCCCTTTTTCTGAAGTTGCTCAAATATATTTTTCATCCTATTTGCTGCTGATCCAAGTTCTGGATAAAAATTTTGACTGATTAATAAAATTTTGTATTTCATACCTGCTCCTTCTGCATTGTGCTATAAAAAATCTAATAATCGGTCTTTAAATCTTTGATGTACTAAAGCCCCTAAAATTAACATCAACAATGTAAACGTCCAATAGTAAAAATGATCTGCCATTGTCCCATATAGCAAATGTGGACTTGTTAAAAAAGCACTTCTATAGACTTCTACTAAATAAGTAAAAGGATTTAATTTAGCTATTTTTTGTAAAATAGGCTGTGCAGAATTAAGACTCCAAAATATAGGTGTCATGAAAAAACCTAATCTCAATATATTTTGCAAAAGGTTTTTTGTATCTCTGACAACAATGACAAGTGAACTCATTAATAAAGAAATCCCAAAAATTGCTGGAAATGCAGCGAAAATAAAATAAAGAAATATAAAGTACTTCCAAATCGCAACATAACCATTAACAATAGAAATGACAAATAAAATCATGGTCATAAAGCACAGATTAAACAATGTATTGGTGAATGAAATCGATAATAAGACAGAGGATGGAAATTTCATTTTCGTCACTAACTCTAGATTAGATTGAATCGCATTGGCGCCTGAATTAATACTTTGAGAAATGAAGAGCCAAGGAAATAAACCAGAAATTAAATGAACGATGAAAGGCACACCATCCACTAAATGGTTTCCTCCACCTCTTAAACCTAATCCAAAGATTAAATAATACACGCCGACTTGCATCATAGGTTGTAAAATATTCCAAAACACACCGAGATAGTGGTTAGAATACTGAGATTTCATATTATATGCTGCTAATTGAAGTATTTTTTGCCAATTTCCAACTTGTTCTTTTAAAATCATAAATAATATATTCACACTTATAACCTACTATCTTTATAAAAGTCTTCACATACTTTCTATTTCATATAAATTACCGTAGTTGAAGTATTTAACTTCATTAAAAGTGTTCGGTATGACATTTTTTGTATCAAGTATCAACTTATCTTTCATTGAACTAAAGTCTTGGTCTTTAAGTATTTTAAATTCCGAATGATCACTTAAGACAATGACAAGGGATGAGCCCTCTACAGCCTTTGCGATGTCTTTTTCAACAAAGTCCAATTGAACGTGAGGATCGTACGCGACAACATCTAATCCTTCGATTGCTTTTAATAATTCATAAATATCAAATGCAGGCGATTCACGTATATCATCAACATCACCTTTATACGTTAAACCAAAAACAGTAACCTTATGACCATTCACTGTTTGTAAAATCTTTTTCACATGACCCACGACAAACTGTGGCATCGAACGATTAATTTTACGACCTGTTTGAATTAATGGAGAGTGTTCAGGATCTTTCGCAATAATAAAATAAGGATCTACTGCTAAACAGTGGCCACCTACTCCAGGTCCAGGCCAATGAATATTAACTCTTGGATGTTTGTTTGCCATTTCAATGACATCAAGTACATTAATGTTTAAATGATTGCTAATCTTTGCTAGCTCATTGGCTAATGCAATATTCAAATCACGATACGTATTCTCCATTAGCTTACTCATTTCAGCAGTACGTGCATTTGTTTCAATCATTTCTCCTTGAACAAAAGTGCGATAAACATTTTTGCCCGCTTCCACACATGCAGGTGTGACGCCCCCTATAATCCGATTATTATGTACAAGTTCTTCTAAAATTTTTCCTGGGAGGACACGTTCAGGACAATGTACTAAATATAAATCCTCACCAATCGTATAGCCTTGTTGCTCAAGAAATGGTTTGACATGGTCATCAATTGTGCGCGGTGCTATCGTTGATTCCACAATCACTGTGTTTCCAGATTTCAAATAAGGTACAATACTTTCAAGTGCACGCATCACAATTGAAATATCACATGATTCATACGTATCATCGTTGTTAGGTGTTGGAACCGCAATGATAAAAACATCCGCTTCTTCAGGCGTTTGAGATGCTTTAAAATTCCCTTTTTCCAATACAGCCTCAAATGCTTCTTGTAATCCAGGCTCTTCGATATGGATTTGTCCTTGATTTAAACTTGCTACCGCTTGAGGATTAATATCCACACCTAGCACTTCCACCCCATGTTTTGCAAACATAATAGATGTTGGTAAACCAATATAACCTAAACCAATTGTAGTTAATTTCACGCTCATACACCTTTCTTCTCTATAGTTTAATCATTCCATCACATCTAACTGATTTTTATTTAAATTATTAAATCTATATTAATCTTTAAGTAAATTCGGTCTAATTTCAATTAAAAATACAAATTTATTATTAAATTTACATTATCTTAGACTGGGCTAAAATTATTTTTAACATTCTTTACATCTCTTTAATATTTTTATAAATAGATCAATTTTTTAAGCACAAAAAAACCTCAAAAGAAATAACAATGCGTTATTCCTTCAGAGGTTTATCGTTTGCTAATAGACAAAGTGATAAAAGATTAAATATAGTGTTTGTGACAACCTTATAAATGCTAGGGTGAATGTGCGAAATTACGTTACCTTCATCATTTTTATTATGTTAAACAACAAAATATTATGACTCAGCTAAATACAATGCTTTAAAGTTGTTGACTAGCGCTTTAAAATCAGGCACATTAAGTGAAAAATAAATTTTTATTTTTGGCTCTGTCCCTGAAGGTCTTAATGCAATAAAGCCTTCATCAAATGTGTAACGAATTAAATCCGCTTGTGGCAACATGATTGCAGTCTCTTCACCTGTTGGAAGATGTGTTGTCTTTTGCGTTAAATAATCTTCTTTTGTTTTTACTTTTAATCCTACAATATGTTCACTTGTATCATTTCTAAAATGAGTCATCATGGCCTCTATTTTTTGTCTACCTTTTGGTCCTTCAAAAGACGGCGAAAGCGTTAAATCTTCATAGCGACCAATTTCTTTATAAATATCTTCGAGTACCACTTTAAATGTGAGACCCTTTTGATACAATAGCTGTTTATATTTAACGAGTAAAGGGATAAACTGAATTGCATCTTTATCTCTTGATAAATCTTTCGCTAAATAACCATGGCTCTCTTCAAACGCTAACACCAACTGCGCGTCATCATTTTGCTGTTGACGAAGTTCTAACTCTTCAGAAATATATTTAAATCCTGTCAAAACGTTCACAACTTTAATATCTAATGCTGATGCTAATACCTCACTCAAAGCGCCCGTAACGATTGATTTAACCATGTAGAACGCGTTGCCTGATGTTTGCAGCTGTTGATAACGTAATTTAAGTAATATCAAGCCAATTTCATTTCCATTAAAATAACGTGTTGAGCCGTCTTCATAGCGCTCAACAAACCCGAATCGGTCTGCATCTGGATCTGTAGCAATGATAAGTGATGCATTTTCTTGTTCTGCTAAACGCTTGCCAAATTCAAACGCAGCTTCTTCTTCAGGATTAGCACTTTTAACAGTTGGAAATCTGCCATCTGGTTCTGACTGAGTTGTCTCAATGACATAGTTATCAAATCCAAGCTCTGTGAGTATGTCTGCGGCTATGGGTAAGCTTGTCCCATGCAAACTTGTCAATACGACACGTGCATTGTTTTCTTCAATTGTGCCAACTAAATCTTTAACACCTTGCTTATACGCCTCAGTCACTTCAGTAGGCAAAGACGTAATCAATTTTTCTTTTTTCAACGAATTGAAATCTCGTGCTTCAATTTCTAATGGAGATTCAATTGCATTAATATATTGGCTCAAGTCTTCAGATGCCTTAGGTAATAATTGTCCCCCATCTGAACCATAAATTTTAATACCATTATAATGACTTGGATTATGACTTGCTGTAATCATGACACCTGCTGTTGCTTTTAACTCGCGTACAGCAAATGACAACTCCGGTGTTGATTTATAAGTATCTGCTAATACTACGCTAACACCTTCAGTTGCTAATACACGTGCAATTTCTTGAGAAAATTCATGTGATAAAAATCGTGTATCAAAGTGAATCACAACTGTTGGATGCTCATTTTTTTGTTTTAAATATTGTGCGAGTCCTAATGCCACTTTACGTATTGTAAACTTGTTTAAACGACCTGGACCGAGACCAAACGTGCTCCGAATTCCAGCGGTACCAAAAGTTAAAACATCTTCAAAGCCCGCTTCTTGTTCTTCCTTTGTTTGCTCTTCATAAAAGGGTTTAACTAAACTTTCATCAAGATGTGACATCCATTGTGCTTTCAAAAAATCCACCATCCTTATTTTGCTCTTTATCATTGGGGTGGGACAGAATCAAAACGATTTTGCAATCTCAAAATTGCAACAAGATACCACGCTTGAGGAAAGCTTTGTATAAAACAACACAACCTCCAGTCATCAACAGCGCGTGCATCGATTTTGGTACAATCATCAATAAAGATCATATGATGTCCCACTTCTTTCATTATTAACTCCATTATACACCAACACGAAGTCCTACACATGAAAAAACAATTTATTTCGAAACGGTGCATCTGAAATGATTGAAATCTTACAATCAATTGCATTACAATATATAATCATATGTTAAAAATATCTTTTTAGGAGCAATTTATTATGAATAAAGGTCTCAAATATCTGTTGTACTTACTTGCTTTAATGCTTGTAATTGTTCCTACAATTTTTGCGTTTATTCTATTTAATTCATCGAAACATGCTTTTGACGATTCATTTTCTCACACTGATGAGCGTCAATCTAAATTAAGAGATAGTAAAGTCAATGCTGCAAAGGAACCTGTTTCAATATTGTTTTTAGGTATTGATGACAGTAGTTCACGAAGAGAAAACGGACAAAGTACGGAACATTCACGTACAGATGCAATGATTTTATCCACTTTAAATCCTGATAAACATCAAATCCGTTTACTGAGTATCCCACGTGATACTTTGAGCTACATTCCAAAAGTCGGTTACTTTGACAAGATTACACATGCACATGCATATGGTGGACCAGAATCTTCAATGGATGCGGTGGAAACTGAGCTTAATGTCCCTGTTGATTATTATGTTCGTATTAATATGGATGCTTTTGCTGATACAGTTGATGAGCTTGGTGGTATTGAATATAATGTGCCATACGATCTCAATGAACCAAACACTAAAGATAAAGGTCGCATCAAGCTGAAAAAAGGCAAGCAAAAATTAAACGGCGACGAAGCACTCGCAATCACACGCACACGTAAACAAGACTCTGACTTAAAACGTGGCGAAAGACAAATGGAAGTTTTAAAAATTCTCTTCCGCAAAGCGCAAGAGACAAATTCTTTACACAAATTAGATGATATTATTGAAATTGTAGGAAAAAATTCTAAACATAACTTAAATTACTCTGAAATTCGTGCACTTGCAACAAACTATTTAGCGAATGATGTCACAATCAAATCTCAACAACTTAAAGGTGAAAATGAATTGCTTAACGGCATTTACTACATTAATCCTGACGTAGATGATTTAATTAAGACATCGAACTTATTACGGGAAGATTTAGAATTAAGACCGCTTAAAAATAAAAGCGATTTTCTGTTACAACGTGCGAAGTCCTTTTACGGTGAAATTCCACCATTAACAGAAATCGATGATCAGCTATTAAAAGGACACCAAAAATCACAAAAAGATAACACATCATCAGAACAACAAAATGGTGATAGTCAAGCATCACCGGCAAATAATCAAAATCAGCCCGCTGTTACTGAACAAGCACCAAGTCAACAGCCTGCTTTACCGCAACAGTCACAAGGGGTTCCAGACCCATCTCAAAATAACAATACATTTTATTAATAAGGAGGTGCCTATACATGCCACGCCCTACACACGACAAAATCATGCAAATCAATGGGATATTCAACATGTTAGAGCAACAAATCATTCACAGTAAAGACATGGCGCATTTTCGACAAGAGTTATTTTATGTGAATCATGCACATCGTGAAAATTATGAAGCACTCCTACTTTATTATTCAGACAGCCAGAATAACCCGGTGATCAATGGCGCGTGTTATATCGTTGCACTTCCTGAAATTTTTGATGCGATCGATGTCTTTGAATCACCCCTCCCATTTTCATGGGTTTATGATGAAAATGGTTTAACACCAGAGATGCAAAATTTGAGTGTGCCTATTCAATATCTCGTTGCTGCAGCATTAGAAGTAACCGATGTTAACATTTTCACACCTTCTGGTTATACAATGGGAATGAACAATTGGAATATTATTCAAATGCGGATTTTTTGGCAATATACCGCACTAGTACGACAAAATGCAATGTAATTTTAGCGCCTAGTGACGCGAAATATGTTCTAATAATCTCTTGCCAGCGCACAATGTGCAGATAATATAACGATTTTGACTTCATAACGATAAATACAAAAACAGGTTGACGTCTGACATGTGTGTTTAAGACATCAACCTGTTTTTTAGCATTGTGCTCACGATAGAAGTTATACAATTCGAATCCCCTATTGTTTGCACGTGTCTAAATTTAGATTATACATTTTACTTCATACTTAGTCTATTCAAAATCATTTATGATAAAATCGATATCATATTGATAAGAAAGGGGTACAGCGATGATTAAAAAAGTAGAAACAGAACATGAATATGAAGATGTATTGGACATCAGAAAGGTCGTTTTTGTAGAAGAACAAGGGGTGTCACTTGAAGAAGAAATTGATGAATTTGAAACAACCGCACAATATATGATTGCCTATAACGATGACCATCAACCTATCGCAACTGCACGCTTTCGAGATGTGAATGGCATTGCAAAAATTGAACGTGTCGCAGTTTTGAAAAATGAAAGAGGTCAAGGGACGGGTAAGGCATTAATGCGCGCGCTCGAGCAAGAAGCGCAACGCCAAGGTTTTCATCATTTCAAATTAGGTGCCCAAACACATGCGATTCCCTTTTATGAATCATTAGGCTATCAAGCATATGGCGATCAGTTTTTAGATGCAGGTATCCCGCATTATTACATGGAGAAGTATCTTTAATTACGAAAGCGTTTAATAGGGCATCATAATAAAACGGGTTACTTTCACTTTATATATTACTTTATTTGAAATATTCTATAATTTCTAATTATGCATGAACTACATAAAATAACGGGGACAATTATTAAAGTTAAATTACAATCAAGTTAAAATGCACAATTCCTGTATCTTTAATTCTATAATGGCATTAATCAACTTTATATTAACTTATCTAAAAGGAGTAATGAAATGGTTAAAAAATTAGGTTATAAAACGCCCACTATCATTGCATTGACATTAGCGGGGTCTGCATTAACTGCGCATGAAGCACATGCAGCTGAACAAACAAAAGCGCAAGAAACACCAACAAATATATTAGACGAGCATCAACAAGTTCAGCAAGCCAATCAGGCCAAGAACGAAACGAAAGCTCCTACGATTTCTGGAACACAAGCGTATAAAGATCCAAATCAAGTTGAAATTGAAAAACCGACACAACCAAAAGCAGACTCAAGTCTTTTAGAACAACCTTCTGCTTCTTCATCAGCTACGCAACAAGCTACTGAACAAGAAGCAACTTCTCAAAATGACCATGCACAAGCAGACGTAGCTGAACAACCTGTTGCATCACCTTATACTGCTGAAGAAATCGATCCACATCACGAAGCTGAAGTATCAACTGAAGCTTATCATGCTGCACAAGATCAAAAAACAGATGCACAACAAGAGACACCACAAGATGTCACAAAGTCACAGCAATCCCCTTCTGATGCATTACCGAAAAATGATTCACAAAATGTCACTGTACGACAACAAAGTAATCAAGCGTCAACTGAGCAACCAACAACTCATACGCAACAACCAACTAACAACACGCAACCAACGGCTAAAACAGTACAATCAAATACAACAGCTTTTTCCGCACAAGAGAGAACTACTGCTACATCTAATCAAGAGAAAAATTTAGCACGTGTCGTTGCACGTTCAGCAGAAAAAACACCAACTGTAAAACAACAATCTACACCAACAAATGAAAAAGTAGATATCAATGCTAATCCAAATGGACCCACACCGCCTCGCGTTGGAGGTAAAGGTGGGCCTGCAACAGTTAAACTTGAACCTACAAACTATTCAGTTCGTTCAGTAGCCACTACACCTAAAGCATATCAACCACAAGTCAAATCACAAATTAACAACTACATACGAAAACAAAAATTTACAGTTCCTAAATATGAAGAAGACTATTCAAGCTTTATTCCACGCTATGGTTATCGCTACGGTGTTGGAAGACCTGAAGGCATCGTAGTTCATGATACAGCTAACGATAATTCAACAATTACAAGTGAAATACAATATATGAAAAATAATTATCAAAATGCTTTTGTTCATGGATTTATCGATGGTAACCGCATTATTGAAACGCAACCAACTGATTATTTAGCTTGGGGTGCTGGCCCTATTGCGAACCAACGTTTTATTCATATTGAACTTGTTCATGTGCATGACTATAATTCCTTTGCACGTCAAATGAACAACTTTGCTGATTACGCAGCAACTAACTTACAATACTATGGTTTAAAACCTGATAGTGCAGAATATGACGGTAAAGGGACAGTTTGGACACATGACGCTGTTTCTAGATATTTAGGTGGTACAGACCACGTAGACCCACACGGCTATTTAAGAGCACATGGTTATTCTTATGATGAATTGTATGATCTTATAAATGAAAAATACCAAGTGAAAATGGGCTATGCTTCCCCTGCTGGTAGCACTTCTGGTCAAACATCAAAACCTAAACCACAAAATAACAATTTAAAAGTGACTGACAATACAGGTTATAGCCGTATCTCATCTAAAAACAACGGTTTATACAAAACAGTGTATGATCAATCTGGTGTACGTACAAATCAAACAAATGTAACATTAAAAGTCACTAAAAAAGCAACACTAAATGGTCAATCATTTTATCTTGTATCCACTTCGAAAAACAATGGTTTACTCGGATGGGTACGTAGCAATGATGTCACTTATCAAAGTGCACAACCTGAAAAGAATGTGAAGCAATCATACCAAGTTAAACCAGGTACAACTGTTTATGAAGTGCCTTGGGGTACAAAAGCGCAAGCCACAGGTACAATTAGCGGTAGCAAAAACCAAGCTTTCAAAGCAACAAAAGAACAGAAAGTCGCAAATACAAATTGGCTCTATGGTACAGTTAACAATTTAACAGGTTGGATTGATGCAAGTAACGTTGTAAAAACACCATCTTCATCAACAACTGCACCTTCTTCACCATTAAAAGTGACGAGTGACTCAGGTTTTGGTCGTATTAATAATAAAAATAACGGCTTATATAAAACCGTATACGATGCGAAAGGCCAACCTACATCAGCAACAAATCAAACTTTAAGTGTTCAGAAAAAAGCAACGCTCAATGGAAAATCATTCTATCTTGTATCTGACTATGCAACGGGCACTTATGTTGGATGGGTTCAACAAAAAGATGTTGACTATCGTGCAGGTCAAGCGGCTAAAAACGTGAAGCAAAACTACACAATCAAACCAGGCGCTACACTTTACAAAGTCCCTTGGGGCACTAGCGCACAAGTGGCTGGTAAAGTCGCTGGTAAGAGCGCACAAAACTTTGCTGCAACAAAATCACAAAAAGTTGGAAACTTAACTTTCGTTTATGGCACTGTTAATCAATTATCTGGATGGATCGACCAATCATTATTAACACAACCACAAGAAAAAGCAGCTAAAAAAGCCACACAAAGTGTATCT
Source organism: Staphylococcus sp. 191 (assembly GCF_011174885.1). Classification (NCBI taxonomy): domain Bacteria; kingdom Bacillati; phylum Bacillota; class Bacilli; order Caryophanales; family Staphylococcaceae; genus Staphylococcus; species Staphylococcus sp. 191. Next base: position 122,933 of record NZ_PNRJ01000006.1, read on the forward strand.
CAAATTGGTCAATTAAAATCATCAACTGAAGGAATAAGAGCTTCAATCTATGATAAAACAGCTAAAAATGCTGCCCAATTCACTGATCGTACTTACAAAATTGCTAAGACAGCGTCTAACCAAAATCGCAATTACGTTTTATTACAAAACGCTGACGGTCGCACACCATTAGGTTGGTTTAACGCAAATGACGTGATTCTACGTTCTCTTGGTGCTGAAAAACCAATGCATGGTCAATATAAAGTTAATGACAAAACAGCTGGATTATATTCGATCCCATGGGGTACGGCGAAACAACGTATCGATGCCCTATCTAGCACCGTAAAAAATCGTACTTTTAGTGCCGTTAAATCTGTTGTTGCAGGCCCAGACACTTATTTATTCGGTCAAGTGAACCATAAAATGGGCTGGATTAATCTTAAAGATTTAAAACCTGTTGCTTCTGCTTACACAGTTAAGTCGACTTCAGCAACTAAAGCCACAAAATTAAGCCAACCTCAAGATTACTTTGTTTATAGCGGAAATGGCTATTACTATGCGAAACCAAATGCGAAAGTATTAGGCTCTTTAAATGCGTATTATGAAACATTATTTAAAGTGACAAGTACACAAAAGGTAAATGGTGTGACATGGCTTTACGGTACTTTCGAGAATGGTACACAAGGTTGGATTAAATCTGGTGACTTACGCTCATTACTTGTTAAATATTACAATGCTAACGCTTCTTTAAAAGAAGCCGTTAATAAACAAATGGCATTGTCATACAAACCACAAGTTCAACATGTACCAGGTAAATGGGAAGATGCAAACCGTCAAGAAGTGCAAGCGGCAATGGATACACAAAACATTAAAAACAGCGCTTCAGGCATTTATCAATTCTTAAAACTCGATCAATATCAAGGCTTAAGTGCAGATGCATTGAACCGATTACTCGCAGGTAAAGGTATCTTAGCTGGCCAAGGTGCTGCGTTTGCAGAAGCGGCAAAAGCAAATAATATTAATGAAATTTACTTGATTTCACACGCATTTTTAGAAACTGGAAACGGTACGTCTAAATTAGCAAATGGTGGATACGTAGATAAAAACAATAAAGTGATCACTAACGGTCCTAAAAAATACTACAATATGTTTGGTATCGGGGCAGTTGACACTGACGCCATTCGCGGTGGCTTTAAAACAGCTGAAAAATATGGCTGGGATACTGTTAAAAAAGCAATCGTCGGCGGCGCTAAATTTATTGGTCAAAATTACATCCACGCAGGTCAAAACACGTTATACCGCATGCGTTGGAATCCACAAAACCCAGCGACACATCAATATGCAACAGATATCGCATGGGCAGACTTTAACGCAAAACGTATGAAACAATTCTATGATCAAATTGGTGAAGTTGGTAAATACTTCGATATCGATTTATATCGTCAAAGTAAATAAAATTGCTTATATTAAAAGCCTCAAAGGTGGGTTCCTCACTTTTGGGGCTTGCTTTTTTGTATTAAAAATAGGACCGGTGTTTAAATCAGCGGTCCTATTTAACACTTATAATATTTACTTTAGATATTCAAATTTGTATTGGTCGTTATTTATCGTCTTGATTATCTTTCATTTCTTGATCTAATTCTTTCACGAGACGTTGGATACCTGGATGTTCTAAATGAATACCATCATAAGCAAAGTAATCCGTATGGCCTACGCCGACTTTATTCCAATCCACTAATGTGACATGCTTATGTTTATTAGCGACTTTTTTCATTAACTGATTGACATGATCTTTATAGTCACGTGGCACTGTCGTATTAATTAGGTAAACATTCGCTTTATCAAAATCTTTCACGATTTCTTCTAACTGCGCCTCATTGAAATCTCCATTTGTACCAATTTGAATCACGACTGGTTGCCCTGCTTTATTGTAATCTGTATATTTCTTAGCAACATTGAGGGCAACACCCATAGAACGTCCGACTTCTGCGTCAATGGTTGGTTTTTGATAATGATCATCTAAATAATAGCCCATCCCTACTGTTAATGAATCCCCAATAAATAGAGGTGACTCTTTTTTAGGATCAAAAGATTTTTCATCAGTTGTTTTGTTTTGTTTTTCAGGCTCGGGCTTTTTAGGTTTTTCAGTCGTTTTATGATTTGTCTTATAAGCCGTTGCTTTTTGCTCTTGTTTTGCATAACCATCAAAATGTCCAGTCAACACAAATGCAGTTAACACAATAGCAGCTAAAACAAGTGGTGTACGAATGATTGAAATCACAGGTTTCTCTTTAAGGAAGAACGTTCTAAAACCATGTCTTCTGAAAGGTGTTTCCACAAATCGATAAGAAATTTCTGCCATAACAAACGTTAATACGACATCAATAATATACATGTAAAATGGATATTGTCCCGCTACAAAGTGATGGTGTACAAATGTAACGATGACAAAATGCCATAAGTATAAACTATACGATCTTTTACCAATATATAAGAAAAGTGGGTTACCCATAAATCTAGAAAGTAAGCCCGACGGTTGCACTACACTTGCAATAATAACTAAAGTCATTAATGAAATGGCGTAAAAGCCACCGCTATACAAAAAGTACTGTTGCTCGTTGACAGCATAGAATAACCATAACAAAACACCTAATGCGATAATACCAAAAATATCAATCAGATTTCTCCCAAGTTGTGGCGGCTTGGATTTCAATTTAAATGCTGGCCACACAAATGCAAATATAACACCTAATAATAGTGTTTGTAATCGAGTATCTGTTCCAAAATATGTACGTGAGTTATTCGCACCTGGTGCGGATAAATAAAACATTAATGCTGCTGAAGCGATAGAAATGATAGCGAATACGACAACGACCCATTTTTTTCGTCTAAATAATTTAAAAAATAACATTAAAATCATAGGATAAAAGATATAAAATTGCTCTTCTACAGCTAAAGACCATAAATGCTTAAGTGGCATAGGTTTAAATTGATCAAAATAATCAACATCTTGGAAAATATACCACCAATTTGAGATGTAGAGTAAAGCTGCTATCGCATCACCTTTAATTGATTCTAAAAGCTTAGGGTCAAATGCTAAGACGTAGAGTACTGTAAATAAAGTAACAAATAACATTGCGGGAATTAAACGCTTAAACCGTTTAATCCAAAAATTCACTAAATTGATTTCACCGTAATTTTCATATTCAAATAGTAGTAATGATGTAATTAAATAACCTGAAATTACAAAAAACGTATCTACACCTAAAAAACCACCAGAAAGCCATTGAGAATTAAGATGATAAATGATAATCCCTATAACTGAAATCGCACGCAAACCATCTAAACCCGGCAAATATCGTGGAGGATGCTTCAATCGTTTCATTCCAGTAAAATTATTATGAGACATAGCTGATTTCTCCTATTCCAATTTTTTAAGGAACGATTTATAGATATACGCCCTTCAATTTACCACAAAAATAGTAGAATTTAAACCGTGAGTCGATGAGGTTTTGCAAAATAAAATAATCTTATGCTTCAAAGTTCTTTTTTATTTTTGTTTGGGCATTGTATAAAATAAGTATGCTATTAATTTATCATATATACATTTTCATTGCATTTTTGAAGGTATTTATAATACATTAACTATGAGATTGTTAAAAGGAGTCACCTATTTATGACAACTGTAAAAAAAAGAGATGCATTTTTTGATAATGCACGTGCTGGTTTAATATTTCTTGTCGTTTTAGGACATTTAATTAGGCCTTATGTTGATACTCATATTGCGATTAATGCATTATATTTGCTTATTTATAGTTTTCACATGCCCGCCTTTCTATTCATCTCTGGCTATTTCGCCAATAATGTGGGTAAATCTGGTTACATAGAAAAAGTAGGCAAAAAATTGTTAGGTCCATATCTCATCTTTTTTGCGTTCTTTTCAATTTATTATTTTATTACAGGAAAAAATAGTGAGTTAGACTTAGATCCATTTGAACCTGTTTTTGCACTATGGTTTTTATTAACACTGTTTTTCTTTAACGTCATTATCGTTATTGTCCGGCAGTTTAAACCTAATTACGTTTTACCTATCGCCATCATTGTAGCACTATTAGCAGGTTTTTCTTCAAATGTAGGAGACTATTTAAGTTGGTCACGTACACTCGTATTTTTCCCTATATTTTATGTTGGGTATTTATTAAACATTGAATTTAGTCATTTCGTTAAGATGAAACGTTTTATCCCTATCTCTATTTTAGTTTTAGTAGGCTTTTTTGTAATTTATATCGTTCATCCTATTGATGCGGACTGGTTATTAGCAAGTACACCATATAAACACGTGGACGGCATGCATTTACTGATGAGTCCGCTTAAAAGATTATCTTTATACGGTATTATCTTTGTCACGATGTTCTCTTTCTTTAATTTAGTTCCAAGACACCATCATTGGTATACTTATATAGGGTCAAGAACGATGTATGTTTATTTATTACATGGCTTATTTATCGGTGTCATTCGTGGCCACCAATTTTATCCTTTTATTGATACACCAATTTTAGGATTACTTTACAATATAGTACTTTCATGCTTCATCGTTTGGTTATGGTCGAGTGATTTTGTGGCGAAATGGACTAATCCTATGATTAATTTGCAACGACCATCAAAGTTTAAACCTTATTTTTAGAGAAGATACCATTTAGAACATGATCATGTGTACGTATCGTTGACTATCATTTTAGATAGCTTCTCATGCGTACACATGTTATTCTAAATGTTAACTTCTCTTTTTTTAGGACGTGATTTAAAAATGAAATTAGAACTCAATACATATGCAAAATATTTAAGAGCACCGAGTATCCGACAATTTTCGAGTCGAATTAATCAGTTGGATGATGTCATCAACCTTACAGTTGGCCAACCTGATTTTAATATGCCCGATATTGTTAAAAAGGCATATCAAACAGCCATTGAAAATAATCAGACGACTTATTCACATAATAAGGGACGATTGGATACACGTGAAGCAGTCTCTCAATACTACCAAACACGTTTCAATATCCATTATGCCCCTGAAGAAATCATTATTACTAATGGCGCTTCCGAAGCATTAGATACTGTACTGCGTTGTATCATCAATCCAGGTGATGAAATTTTACTTCCAGGACCTGTTTATGCTGGCTATATTCCTTTAATTCAGACGCTCGGTGGTACACCTATATTTATGGATACGCGTCAAAGCGGTTTTAAGGTGACACCAGAACTCATCAAACAACATATCACGCCAAAGACACGTGCGATACTGCTCAATTACCCATCTAATCCTACTGGCGCTATACTTTCTGAAGCAGAAGTGACAGCACTCGTCGACACTTTGAAAACATTGTCGATTTTTATTATTAGTGATGAAATCTATGCAGAAAATACATTTCACGCTACACATACGTCGTTTGCACGATACGAATCCATCCGAGACCAGTTACTATTGATTAATGGTTTAAGCAAGTCACATTCAGCTACAGGCATCCGTATTGGCTTTTTATCTGGTCCTCAATACTTAATAGATCGCTTAACATTTATGCATGCTTATAATTGTATTTGTGCCAATGTTCCGGCTCAAATGGCTACGATTGCTGCTTTAACTGAGGCTACAGATGCCCCTCAAACGATGAATGCTGCTTATGTAAAGCGACGTGATTTCTTGATTAAAGCATTAACAGATATGGGCTTTGAATTAGAAGGGCAACCTGAAGGGGCGTTTTACATCTTTCCTAACATTCAAAACTATACCGATGATGACTTTGCCTTTTGTGTCGATGTTTTAGAAACCGTTGGCGTCGCTATGGTTCCTGGATCTTCTTTTACGGATTATGGAAAAGGTTATGTCCGTATTTCATATGCCTATGATATGAAGTCATTAGAAGAAGGTATGGCGCGCTTAAGACAATACCTACAAAGCAAATATGCAGACCGTTTAATCAACTCATAATCACCATTATCGACATATCATTAAAATATTGAATAAGCTTGTTTACTTATAAATACTTTATTCACTAAAAATCAGAGCGATTTAAGAATAATTAAAAATGCTCGTTTATCCTCCTCTTTACGACCTAAAAAAAGCCGATGGACCCATTGATTACAAAAAGTCCATCGGTTTTTATTTTTGATCGCTTTTCCTTCTTTTCAACTTATGGGAATTTAGGGAATTGATCGAAATCAGGATCACGTTTTTCTTTAAACGCGTCTCGGCCTTCTTTTGCTTCATCTGTTGTGTAATACAAGAGTGTTGCGTCACCTGCAAATTGTTGTAACCCAGCTAAACCATCTGTATCTGCATTCATTGCTGCTTTCAAGAATCGTAAAGCTGTTGGAGAATGACGCATGATTTCTTTACACCATTTCACTGTTTCATCTTCAACATCTGCCAAAGGAACGACTGTATTCGCCATACCCATGTCAAGTGCTTGTTGTGCATCGTACTGACGACATAAATACCAAATTTCACGTGCTTTTTTGTGTCCTACGATACGTGCAAGGTAGCCTGAACCATAACCTGCGTCAAATGAACCCACTTTTGGTCCTGTTTGTCCAAAACGTGCATTATCTGCAGCAATTGTTAAATCACATACGACTTGAAGAACGTTTCCTCCACCGATAGCATAACCTTTAACCATCGCAATAACCGGTTTTGGAATGACACGAATTAAACGTTGTAAATCTAATACATTCAAACGTGGGATTTGGTCATCTCCAACGTAGCCCCCATGACCGCGTACTTTTTGATCTCCACCTGAACAAAACGCTTTGTCGCCTTCTCCAGTTAAAATGATGACACCTACACGCTCGTCATCACGCGCACATGTGAAAGCATCAATCATTTCTTGTACAGTATTAGGTGTAAATGCATTATGTACATGCGGACGGTTAATTGTGACTTTTGCAATCCCTTCAAAAAATTCGTATTTTATTTCTTTATACTCTTTTAATGTTTCCCATTGTCTTTCCATGGTTGGCCTCCTCTAGTAACCTTTAATAAACTCCAATAATATTGTATCAAATTTGGGTGAATCTTCCACATGAACTGTATGCCCTACACGCTCTACAATTTCTAAACTCGCATTAGGTAGCGCCACTTTCATTTGATGTGCAATCGATACAAACTTCTCATCCCATTCACCAACAATTAATTGCACAGGTAACTCCAAAGTATTCAACTGATTCCATAAGTTCGGCATATGACCCGTTCCGTAATCTGTTAAAGCTTTAATTAAGCCTGTCGCGTTCTGTGCCATTCTTAACTGTCGAACTTGAAGCTGTTTCACTTCAGGCATCCATTTCTGTGTCTGAAATAATGGCAACTTCTCCCAATCATTCACAAATACTTCGAGCCCTGCAATCTCAAGTACACGTGCACGTGCTGCATCCACTTGTTGTCGCTCATGACGTGCAACAGGATCTTGAATTCCTGGAGAACCACTTTCGAGTATTAAACCTGACAACAATGAAGCATGATTGAGTGCATAATAAAGTGCTACCCGCGCCCCCATTGAATAGCCATGTAAATAAATAGCTTGGCTGTCAAATTGTTGAAGCACTATATGCAATTCAGAAGCAATCCAATCAAAATCCCATTGAATATCTGTAGGAGATTGATCTTGGCCGTGTCCCGGAAGATCAACACAAACTAAGTCCGCTTCTCTCGTCAATCTCTCGATATGTGAATCAAATGTGCGTTGATCACTAATAAACCCATGTAGCAATACTAAAACCTTGTCGGTCGGTTGTTGTGCCCGATGCCAATTATAATGTAACATTTACAATTTCACTCAATTTCTGATAAAGATTTTGATGGGCGTCATAATTTTTTTCACGATTTGTCATCACTTCAAACAATGTTGGCGTCATCGTCGTCAAATTAGCATACGCAAATGCCTGTAAGTCTTGAATACGCTTAAAATTAAAATCATAAAGCAACGCAGTGTATTCAAAATTCAACCCTGTAGGTGTCCCGAATAAGCGTTCAAAATGTTGGGAAGCACTCTTTTTCTGTGGTAAATATGAGAAAATACCACCCCCATCATTATTGAGTAGCACAATATTCATATGAATGTCGTTTAGTTTAGACATAAGTAAACCATTCATATCATGGTAAAAGGCAATATCACCAATAAGTAATGTTACTTTTTGATGGACAGCCATACCTAAAGCAGTTGAAACAACCCCGTCTATTCCGTTTGCACCTCTATTAGCATAAATACGACCGCGCTGATTAAAATATAAATTATCAATATCGCGTATTGGCATACTATTACTTACAAACAAACAATCTTCATCTGTTAATTTATCCAGTAACTGACTCACATATGCAGACTCATCATTAGCATTTTTTTGATGCTCAATAATCGTTAAACGGGCTTGTTCTTCCATATTTTGCCATTGACTTAGCCACATTTTACGATATGTACCAGGCACCTCACCTAAAGCTCTAAAAAAGTCATTCGGTGACATTTCAAAAAAGTAATCAGGTTTTTTAGGAAATGCATCTACGTTTGAGCTGTTTTGAACTAAAATTTGATCCGCATCTGTTGTTTTCAACCATTGATTTAATTTTTTAGATACGACCGGCTTTCCTACTCTAATAACGAAATCGGCTTCAATTTCAAGTCCAGCACGCAAAAGTAAATCATAGGTTGCAATCACATTTGGATGTTGTGTGGCACGTATGCCGTTTAATGCGTCAGCTAGTATCGGTAAATCATACACGGTAGCAAACGTTAAAATTTGTGATATATCTTGATGTTGCATATCACCAACGACAATTAAGCCTTTCGCTTGCTTCAATGTTTTTTCAATACTACTTAAATCTATTGCTTTTTGATATTTAGGACGGTCATACGTCTCTGTTTTCAGTAAGTCTAAACGTGATAAATCAGGTGTAAGCGGCTCGCGAAACGGCAAATTAAAATGGACAGGCCCTTGTTGTGGTCCGTCAAAATATTGGCTCGCTTTTTGTATTTGATATGCATTGAATTCAGTCATATGCATCGTACCATCTGCTATTGGCAAATCGCATTGAAACCGAACATAATTTTGAAACATCCCCACTTGATTAATGGCTTGTGGTGCCCCTACATTTCGAAGCTCATGTGGTCTATCACTCGTTAATACGATAAGTGGCAGACGACTAATATGGCTTTCTGCGATGGCAGGGACATAATTCGCAGCCGCAGTACCAGAAGTACATACGATTGCAACTGGACGTTGACTTCCCTTCATTAATCCTAGTGCAAAAAAAGCAGCACTTCTTTCATCTGGATGAATCCATGTTTTAATTTCAGGGTGACACTCCAAGGCCAAAGCGATTGGTGTTGAACGAGAACCTGGACTAATCACGACTTCTCGCAAGCCATACGCATAGAGCTCAGAAACGAAATGAAAAACTTGTTCTGTTAAATCACTTTGATTAGTCATATTCAGTCACCCCTAGTGCCTCCATCATTGGTTTAAATTTTAAAGCTGTTTCTGCTACTTCTTCAGCTGCATTAGATTCTTGAACAATACCTGCGCCAGCAAAAAGCAAGGCTTGATATCGGTTCATTAACATCGAACGAATAGCCACAATAAACTCACAATCATCATACATATCAATCATACCTACAGGTGCCCCATATAAACCACGTGCGCCGAATTCATGCGCTTCAATATAATCTAATGCACGCGCTTTCGGGTATCCCCCAAGTGCAGGTGTAGGATGCAAGTCGTCTATCAATTCGATATATGATTTTTGTGCAAGTGGACCACCCATCTCTGTATATAAATGATATAAATGATCATTTTTTAAAATTTTAGGTTCCTTATTATAATCGACATGTGTCGTAAAAGGTCGTATATCTTCAAGTATGCTTTCGACTACAATTTCATGCTCAACTAAGTTTTTTGCATCTTTAAGAAAAGCTTCGACATGTGCTTGGTCTAATTTTTCATCATGCGTACGACGAATTGTTCCCGCAACGGCTTTGGTAGATAATTCACCGTTTGTAACTTTAAACAATTGTTCTGGTGTTTGAGATATAAAGACATCTTCTTCGGATTCTAAAACAAATAGATAACTGTTTTTTTCATTTTGTAACGCCCGATAAAGTACCGTTGGAATACTTAAATCTGCATCAAATTGCACCATACGTCTGCGCGATAACACAATTTTTTCATCATGAGCTAACTGTTCTGTTGTCTTTGCAACTAATGCTTCCCACTCATCTTTATATATGTCTTCCATACGTTTCACCGGTGGTGGTGCCGTATCTTTTATTTCGATTGTTTCTAAATGATTCAATTGATCGAATAGCGCATTAAATTGATCTATAGAAAACGTTTCTTTCTGCACTGTATAGGTTAAAAACGTTTCATCGTTTACTTGTGATATTAAAACTTCAGGCAAAATAAAGTGATTCACACCAAAACGGCGCCATTCATCCCCTAGACGCTTTGTAGAAAACTGAAACCCCCCACAAATTCGCAAATGATGGCGCTCAGAATCAGGATGGATTAGTGCAATGTTGTCTTTAAACTTTTCCCATTCTTTAAAAATAGAGCGTTTATTTGTGAAATCATTTTTAATTTTTGTTGCAACACGGTAACCAAAAAAAGCTGTTTTACTATCATTTAACTGAAAGTAAAAACGATCTCCTGCATCTTCTTTTGACATTTCAAACAACGTGATCGGATCCAATTGTTTTTGCAACTTCACTTCAATCGAAACCCATTGCTGTGTTGTTTGTTTGACCGCATCCATGATTGCCTGTTCACAGACGTCAACAGTCATCTCATTCTCACTTCTTTCATCATAATCAAGTTTCATCCATTACTCCATTCTAACATTTTTAATCGTCGTTGTGTGCGCAAGCGCCTTTCCTATAATATTATTATTGATTTAATAGTAAAATTTATTTATAATAGCCATGTATTATAAATATTATAAAAAGAGGTTATTGATATGGCGACTGAATTTGAAAAGCATTCAACATTTCACAAATACTGGCTACTTATGCGCCCACATACACTCACCGCTTCTGTTGTTCCAGTTTTAGTTGGAACTGCAACTGCTAAACTTTTTTTATTAGGCAGCGAAGATCATCTACGCTTTAGTCTATTCTTAGCAATGTTGGTCGCTTGCCTACTCATCCAAGCTGCTACGAACATGTTTAATGAATACTATGACTTTAAAAAAGGTTTAGATGATCATGAGTCAGTTGGTATCGGTGGTGCCATCGTCCGTAATGGCATGACACCTGAGCACGTTTTAAGACTCGCACTCATTTTTTACGTCATCGCAGCTTTACTTGGACTTTACTTAGCAATCCAAACTTCATTTTGGTTAATACCTGTTGGACTTTTATGTATGGCAGTAGGCTACCTTTACACAGGTGGGCCATTCCCAATCTCATGGACGCCCCTAGGTGAATTATTCTCTGGTGTATTCATGGGGATGATTATTATCGTCATCGCATTTTACATACAAACAGGCAACCTGCAAAACTATGCTTTTTGGATTAGCATTCCAATTGTAATTACTATCGGCCTCATTAATATGGCTAATAATATTCGTGACCGCGTCAAAGACAAACAAAGCGGTCGTCGTACATTACCTATTTTATTAGGCAAACGTGGCTCGCTTATTTTTATGGCAGCATGCTACATTTTAGCATATCTATTCGTGATTTATACGGCACTTTTCAAAGATGGTGGATCTCTCTTCTATTTACTTGCACTATTAAGTTTTCCACTGCCAATCAAAGTTTATCGCCGTTTTAAAAAGAACGATACACCACAAACGATGATGCCGGCAATGGCAGCAGCAGGAAAAACAAATACATTTTTCGGTGTTTTGTATGCATTAGGCATTTATATCAGCGCTTTACTGGGTGGCGTATAAAACATCCAGTACGCATTCATTTTATGTGATGTATTTTTAAATCACGACGGGTGTGGAAGTACGAAATCTCGCTTCAATCATGAGATTTCACTTCCCACCTTTTTCTTTTTTTCAAAAGTCTCTTGTAGACTATCAATTTCATTGTAATGATATATAGCGATATATACAAATGTTTTAATCCGCCTTAATTTGAATTAACTGATGGCGATAATTAAAAAATTGTCGATAGCTTAAATAAGTTGCAACAAGCGCTGAAATAATCGTTGCCGTTGTATGAATAAAAACAACCATGAGTTGAAATTTAATCGCTTGTAAAGGTGGGACGCCGGCAATAATAAGCCCAGTCATCATTCCTGGAATAGAGACTAGCCCGTATGTTTTTACTGAGTCAATTGTCGGAACAATTGCTACTTTAATACTCTCTCTAATTGCCTCTTTTGCAGCTAATGAAGGTCCCGCACCTAACGATAGTTTTGCCTCAATAGATTCTGTCTCTTTCGTAAAAATCCGATCTAAATTTTGATAACTCAAATTAATCGCAATCATTCCATTACTCCCTACCATACCAGCAACCGGAATAATTTCATTCGGCTTAAAGCTTATCGCACCTGTTAACAGAACGCCTCCTAAAGAAAGGACAGCACCTGTCATTATTCCAGCAAACGAAACCCAAAAAACATGATGCATGATTTTTGAAGCACGTTTTCGCGTATTCGCTGCAGCATTAATCATAATGACTACTATTAAAGCGATAACAATCCATACTTGTTCTAATTTGAAGACAAATTCTAACAAATAACCAATAATGACCAACTGAATCACTGCACGTATCGCAGCAACAATTAAATCTTTCGCGATGTGCAATCTTTCTTTAAAAGAAATTAGTATCGGAATCAATAACAATAAAGACGTTAACAACAAAGAAGTTGTACTCATCATAATCATTGTTCCTCCTTTGTAATGGTGCCGTTTGTAATTTCAAGTTGTCGATGAAAATGACGGTGACTTTGCTCTGTATTATGTGTAATCCACATCACAGACATTCCTTCTTTGACTAAATCAAAAATAAACTTTTCGATTTTTTTGCTATTAATATCATCTAATGCACTCGTTGCTTCATCCAGTAAAAGCAAATCTGGTTTGAACATCAATTGACGCGCGATTGTCACGCGCTGTTTTTCACCGCCGGACATGTGATGAACAGAGTCTGAAAGTTTATACTTTTTCAACCCCATCGCATCCAATAAAAATTTCGCACGGGATTTATCAAATCCTTCTTTTCGTGCGTGCGATGGAAAAATGAGATTATCTCGTATCGTATCACCAAAGAGTTCAACCGATTGTGGTAAATAACTAATTCTTTGTCTTAAAGCTTCTGGTTCGTATGTTTCGTAAGGCTCATTTTTAAACTGTATCGTTCCTTCCGTTGGACTAATCAAATCAGCTACTATTCTTAATAGTGTACTTTTTCCGCTGCCAGAAGGTCCTACAACCGCAATCGCTTCACCTTGATCTACACGGAAACTGACACGATCTAAAATTCGCTGATCATCGATACAGTAACTCACATTTTTCACGTCAAGCATCTATTTTGTTCCCACCTTTATATTTCATATAGCGATAACGATGACCGTACAACATTTTATCTTTTACTGTTTCAAAGCCCATTTTTCGATAGAGTTGATATGCCTTTTCATTGATATATTCACAATTTAACCCCCATGTAGCATGATTATCAGATGATAAAAGATAGCGCATTAACTGACGCGCAATACCACGTCCTCGAAACTCAGGAAATGTCGCAATTGATTCAATATAAATATCACCTTCATCTGCCTCTAACACAGGTAAAGGCGTCGTATGTTCAAGTTCAATAGGCGTATCAAACTGTAAACGCTCCCATTCTTTTTCATATTGTGCTTCATTTTTCCCAGGATATGCCACAATCATACCTGCTACTTGTTGGTTCACCTCATAGACATGAACATGTGCCAATGCATTTCGATAATGTACATCCGTAATACTTTTCATCAGTGCATGGATGACGGTCGATTTAGCATAACGTTGCACAATTTCCAATTCCATATCTTGCCATATCATGTAGGTCAATTCCGCAATCGCATGTACGTCTTCATATGTTGCTTTTCTAATCATAATTCTCCACACCTCTTCTATGTAATCCCTTTATATTTTAGTCTATATAACGCAAGATTTAAAATAAATAATTTAAATTAGCAAATATACGTTCTAATTTTACTTCACAAAACAGAACGTATGTTCTATAATTGATATGAGGTGATTTCCAATGAAAGATAAAACACTGCCGACTGCGTATCAATCTGAAACTGATTATCGAAAGATTCCTAGACAATATTTAAATACGAGCATCCCTAAAGGACGCGGTATTGTGAAATGGGCGCCCTTTGCGACACTACCCGAACAATTTTCAGAGATTAAACAATTCGAAGCCAATCAACTAAAAATCGACCGCCCAGATTTAAGCGAAGATCAAATCAACGAAATCAATCAAATGTTGCATTTTAAAATTGCTAAAAACGCCTTCACTCAAATTAGCTATTGGCGTTCTGGACAGATTCATACCATTCAAGGCTACATTGCAAGCATTAACACATTAGAAAATATATTGGTCATTGCGAATGAACGACGTACCGATCAACTCACAATTGGCTTAAATGAACTTTACGGTGTCGAATAATATAAAATAAAAATAATCCTATCGTTAAGAAAACCATCACGATAATTCATCTTGCTACTCATACATTAAAATGCACGTCATCTCGCGTGTCCTACATTAATATACCCGAAATTTTGACAATTATTTTATTTTCTACATATTTATTACAATAAAAAAAAGAAAACATGAAGTACTATACTTGATATCAGATAGTGCAAAATGCGCACACCATTTTTATAACGTATTCAAAGATAATTTGTATCTTTTAAATGCATTGAAAGATACGATCTCGCTAAGTCTTCGTATAAGAGTGACTAAAAATAGATTTAAAACGCTAAATAAACGGATTGATTACTTTTAAATTAACACGTAAACCCCCTATTCTCTTATAAATGTAAAATAGTTGTTCTGTGAAACGACTCAAAAAACCGTTCATGTCTACATGATCGGTTTTTCGTTAGGACAAACAGGATTTCAAATTTTATAATGCTCCTTAAAATTTGAATAGCGACATTGTTGTAATAAGTAAGATTTATAGCTCGTAGGAATTGGACATCTGCATTTAATCTTATTGTAGCTGAAAACGATGTCTAAAATCGGTACCATTTAGCTTCCGAAGAGATTAAGTGATGCGCGTCACCCTCTTGATACGACTGACTTTTAAGTAAATAAAAAAGTGTCAAAAAAGTAACTTGCACTTTTTTGACACTTGCTTTTCGAAAACCCTATTAAATTAAGGACTTTGAAGTATAATTTACGGAAACGGAGGGATTCGAACCCTCGCGCCGCTTTCGCGACCTACACCCTTAGCAGGGGCGCCTCTTCAGCCAACTTGAGTACGTTTCCATGGCTCCACAGGTAGGACTCGAACCTACGACCGATCGGTTAACAGCCGATAGCTCTACCACTGAGCTACTGTGGAATAATAAAATAACCTGGCACCGTCCTACTCTCGCGGAACGTCAGTCCGACTACCATCGGCGCTAAAGAGCTTAACTTCTGTGTTCGGCATGGGAACAGGTGTGACCTCTTTGCCATTGGCACCAGATTAAATTGAATGTTATACATTCAAAACTAGATAGTAAGTATACATTCACAAGTAAAACCTTATGAACAAATTTGATTAAGTCTTCGATCGATTAGTATTCGTCAGCTCCACGTATCACTACGCTTCCACCTCGAACCTATTTACCTCGTCATCTTCGAGGGATCTTATAACCGAAGTTGGGAAATCTCATCTCGAGGGGGGCTTCATGCTTAGATGCTTTCAGCACTTATCCTGTCCATACATAGCTACCCAGCTATGCCGTTGGCACGACAACTGGTACACCAGAGGTATGTCCATCCCTCCTTAT